>JAUIHY010000038.1 GCA_030432115.1 Gammaproteobacteria bacterium
TGAAAAATGTCACCCTGTTCGGTGTCTATAACATCGTTCAAAGAAACCAAGTCCACGTCTATTTCCGAGGTGAACTGGCACACCCACATTACGGCGCCGGCGCCGAAACATCAGAAGCCAAATTCTTTGCCCCCGATGACATCCCTTGGGATGAACTGGCCTTCCCCGTCGGCATCACCGCCCTCAAGCGCTACATCAAAGAAATGAAAAACGGCAACTTCACCATCCAAGAAGAAGACATCGTGATTGATTATGAGCAGCTCAAAAAAATGAATTTAGAGTAGGATAGGCTCCGCCCATCATTTTGAACCACAGATAAACTCTTTAAGGATAAGGCCCGTCCTGCGATGCTTTGGAAAATGATTTGGTCACCGCAAAATGTAGGTTGGCGCTGAGCCTGCGAAGCCCAACATATGATGTTAATGATTTGGTTAAACCCTTTTAGAAGATGTGGTTATTTATATTAATATGTTATTTGGGCGCCTTGTGGGTCTGACGTCGGGCTGCGCGTTGCTTAGCCCAACCTACCTTGCTGCACATTTTGAAGCGACCGCAGGGAGCGAAAAATGTGTCAGTTACAATGACATGTTATGCCTGCCCATTCCATTTGCCAGATTCAAAATGGACAATCCAAGGAGGTGGTTCTGAGGGCGACTCCTTTCTTAGGGCCATTGGCTTTGAATTTCCAGCTTGCTCCCATAATAGCTCAAATTCTTCGGAACTAATTTTTTGAGGTTCGCTCCAATTTTTGATCCAATTTTGACCAAAGCGAAAATCGGCTAAGCAACCGAACTGATCTTCCCAGTGAGAACGATTGTATCTAGTGAGATAACCATTTTCATATACATCTATTTGCCTGTTAGCGAAATTATAACTACCGACCTCTAAATAACGAGTGAAATTGCCCCATGCACTCGACTCTTTGTGAGGAGATTGTTGGCTCATTGGTTCGGACTTTATAAACATACCTGACTGTTATTGGTAGGCATAACAACTTATTAAACGTGCATTATAGCAATGGAAGCTGGCCATGATGTGCAAAGATTCAATCACTTACAGTTGTTTTTCATAGATTATTGGACATATAGCAACATTAAACGCGTTATTATCTGGAAATACCGAGGTTTAAAGGCGTTTTTAACAAACCAATTTAAAACCACGCGGGCTTATAAACTCGTTCCAATGCTCCTGCGTTGGAATGCATACCACTGTTCTCGGCAAATATTCAACAAACCCTCTTTCCCTGCATAATACTGAAAGGTTTAGGTCCTATGATTTGGTTAAGTGTTCTCCATTGTTTTAGCATATCTCAACAGTTACTTTCCCTCGCAAGAGCATGGGAACGAGCGAACATGCTTCTATTCAACAACTTAGTTTGATAAATCACAGCTCCTTTACCACGATCAATACAATCAAACACTGCTGCCATGGCAGAAATTCAAGCAATTTGATAAAGTAATCAGAGTTTCAAACTGGATTTAACTCATGAAAACTTTACTTTTATTGGCCCTGTTAGCCGCTCCAAATGCCTTTGCTGGCCAGTACAACGCCATCATGAACATTGGTGATGCCCTGCCCGCTTTTGAAAACTTACCAGCCACTGATGGCAGTTCTGTGTCCTCGAAGGACATTACTGAAGATGTTTTGGTGGTGGTTATGTTGGCCAACCATTGTCCTTGGGTTAAGGGTATGGATCAGGATTTGGTTAAGCTGGTTGATCAGTTCAAAGGCCAAAGCGTTCGCGTTGTGGGCTTGGCGGTGAATTTACGTGAAGATGATCGTTTGCCAGCGATGAAGGTTCATGGTGAAAAAGTCGGTTATAACTTCACTTATGTGTTTGATGAATCTCAAGACTTGGGTCGGGCTTTGGGCGCGACACGCACGCCTGAGTATTTTGTCTTCGACAAAGAGCGGAAACTGACTTATATGGGTTTGTTGTACGATTCACCTGCCAAGATGAACAAATCTGGCGAAGTCAGACACATCAATGGCGAACCGAAAACCTTTTATGCCGCCGATGCCATCACCGCGACTTTGGATGGCAAGGCTGTTGAACAGGCAGAAACACGTGCCCATGGCTGTTCCGTGAAATATACAGAATGAAAAAGCTGTTGATAACTGGCTTATTGGCCCTGTGTTTATTGACTCAGAATTTATTAAGCCAAACGGCATGGGCAGAAGATGCCAACGATTCAGTGCCTTTGAAAACGGTCACTTTGAGTGAGTGGGAGGCTGTTCTAAAAAGCCACCAAGGCGAGATAGTGGTGGTCGATTTTTGGGCCACTTGGTGCATTTCATGCTTGGAACGGTTTCCACATATGGTGACCATGAGTGAACGCTACCAATCTAAAAAAGTGCGTTTTATCTCGATGTTACTGGAAGACCCGGAAGAGCCTGAAGCCATTGCCCTCGCCCATCAATTCCTTAACAAGCAATTCCTTAACAAGCAACTCAAGGGCAAAAATGGCTTGGCATTTGATCATTATTCGATGAATGAAAACCTGATGAAATCGTTCGAGGTTTTGGATTTATTGGGCATCCCTGCTGTTTTTATTTACAACAAAGGTCAATTAACCCATCGTCTTACTGGCGACAATCCCAACAAACAATTCACCGACAAAGACATTGAAGAAGCCATTCTGGCCCTTTTGAAATCCTCATAAAAAAAGGGCGCTGAGTGCGCCCTCTTCTTTTCAATACTTCACATTAGGTATCAACCCAAGAACGGATAACGGTAATCTGTGGGTGGCACAAAGGTTTCTTTGATGGTTCTGGGTGACAACCAACGGTACAAGTTCAAAGCACTGCCGGCTTTGTCGTTGGTGCCTGAAGCGCGTCCACCGCCAAAGGGCTGCTGGCCGACAACCGCACCTGTGGGCTTGTCATTGACATAAAAATTACCGGCTGCATGGCGCAAACGGTCGGCCATGTGGTTAATCATATAGCGGTTCTGGGCAAAGATGGCACCGGTCAAGGCATAGGCTGAACCTTGGTCACACAAATCCAATGTGGCTTCAAAATCCGCTTCGTCATAAACATAAATCGTCAAAACCGGACCAAAGATTTCTTCTTCCATGGTTTTGAATTTGGGATTGCTGGTGAGAATAACCGTTGGCTCAACAAAATAACCCGTGGATTTATCACATGTTCCGCCCAAAATCACTTCGGCATCGTCTGCGTTTTGAGCAAAGTCGATGTATGATTTGATCTTGTCAAAAGAACGCTCATCAATCACAGCATTAATGAAATTACCAAAATCACGTGTGCTGCCCATCTTGAAACTGGCCAAATCGGTCGCCAAACGTTCTTTCACTTCAGACCACATGCCCGATGGGATGTATGCACGAGATGCGGCTGAACATTTTTGCCCTTGGTATTCAAATGCACCGCGAGACAAGGCCGTGGCCACAGCAATCGGATCTGCCGACTCATGGGCAAAAACAAAGTCTTTACCACCGGTTTCGCCGACCAAACGTGGGTATGAGTTATAGCGTGAAATATTCCCGCCCACTTCGGCGTAAATGTGCTGAAATGTTGGTGTTGAACCAGTGAAATGCACACCCGCCAATTCAGGACGTGGTAACAAAGCTGCACCGGCATCAGGGCCATCAGCTGCGACCATATTGATCACACCATCAGGTAAGCCCGCTTCTTTGAACACTTTCATGATCACGTGTGCTGAATACATTTGTGTGCCAGAAGGTTTCCATACCACGGTGTTACCCAACATGGCAGGCGTGGCTGGTAAGTTACCCGCAATAGCGGTGAAGTTAAATGGTGTGATGGCCAAAATAAAGCCTTCCAGTGGTCGCCAGTCCAATTGGTTCCAAACGCCTGGTGATGAAACCGGCTGTCCACTCATGATTTCTTCGTAAAACTTGGCATTGAAGCGCAAAAAGTCGATGAATTCACATGCGGCATCAATTTCAGCTTGGAAAACATTTTTTGACTGACCATGCATGGTGGCCGCATTGATTTCATTGCGGTATGGGCCTTCCAGTAAGTCTGCTGCTTTTAAAAACACCGCCGCTCGTGACTGCCAAGGCAATGCTTCCCATGCAGCTTGTGCCGCAATGGCAGCATCTGCTGCGGCATGCAATTCTTTTTCACCAGCCAAATGGCTGTGCGCCAACACATGTTGATGATCATGTGGCATGACCACCGCTTCTATTCGACCAGTGCTGACTTCTTGGCCATTGATGACACAAGGAATCTCAATCACCTCAGACGCCATTTGATCCATTTTGGCTTGTAAAGACAACACCTCTTGGCTGCCTGGCAAGTAATTTCTAACCGGCTCGTTGACAACTGCTGGCGTTTGGGGAATGTTTGCGCTGATCATGGCTTACTCTCAAATCAAAAGCCCCATTATATGAAAGTTTACCCTCAGCTTGTAGCACTTTTGTAGGTCGAAATTGAAAGGTTTTCGTCCACTTTGGCTTGATACATGGCCAAATCTGCTCGACGCCTTAACTCACTTAATGATTGGCCATCCTCTGGGTAGAAAGAAATACCAATACTGGAATTTAATTTCAAATTCACATGTTCCAAACTGATGGGCTCTTGAATACATGCCAACACCTCTGTTGCAAAAGTCACCGCATGTGTTTTTAATGAAAAATCTGCATACACCATCATAAACTCATCACTGCCTATACGCATCACAAACCCATGGCCTTCAATGATATTTTCCAACCGTCTGGACACTTCTTTGATACACCAGTCACCTGCATCATGCCCATATACCTCATTGATGACTTTAAATTCATCCAAATCCAAATACATCACAGCCGCTTTCTTGTTTCCACTTTCCTTCCAAGCCATCACTTTTTCAGAAAAAATCAATCCTCCTTTTTCTAACATGGGTAAACCCGTCATGGAGTCTGTAAAGCGGGCGTCTTTCAACCGCAAATTTTTTAATTCCAACTGTTTGAGCAGTGCTTTGGATTCATTTTTATAAAGCAACAAGGCCGTGGTGGAGAAATACACATAAAAGGTAAAACAGAGCAAAACCAAAATCCAATGTTGCCAACTGGTGATCAACTCATTGGCATCAAATGGCAATGTCACCCATTCAAAGATAAACAGTAAAGCCGCAGATGCAATTAATCCCAAAGCAAACAAATAGTACTTCTCAGCCAGTTTACTTGGGAAAAACAACAACAGCATGATGCCAGTAAGCGGTATAAAATGCAGCGCGGCAGCCATAAAGCCCAAGGAAAACACACCCATTAATGCGAAAATAGTCAACATCACCGTTAAATAGCCGGCCTTGTACTTCACACTTAATTTGTTTCTGAACATGACCAGCAACAAAGTACCAAACCACAACACCGCTTGGATGGTCTCTCTGACACCCCATCCAGTGATATCAGCGCGATAATACACAGCGATTATGCCTAATGTAGTAAAGACAAACCAAGTAATCAATGAACGTTCAATCAATCCCTGAAACAGCCCTTCTTCAGTTTTTCCAAGTTCAGTCATTTTTTATTTATAGGGGTCAAGCAAATTAATAATAACACACAAGTTGCTTACTAAAAAAACAAAAAATCAATGGCAAAAAAAAGGCCGCACCTGGCGACCTTTCGATTGGATGGCAAGCAATATCAGAACAAATGCTCAACCGCAGCCCTTTCTTCACGCAGCTCCACTTCTGTGGCATCGATGCGACTTTGAGAAAATTCACTCACCGGCAAGTCTTGAACGATGGTGTACTCGCCATTGGCACAAGTCACAGGGTATGAAAAGATGATCCCTGGAGCAACGCCATAGCTGCCATCACTAGGAATCGCCATAGAAACCCAATCGCCTTCGTCTGTGCCTAATGCCCAATTGCGCATGTGGTCAATCGCAGATGAAGCCGCTGAAGCCGCTGATGATGCACCACGTGCTTTGATGATGGCTGCGCCTCGTTGTTGAACGGTTGGAATGAAGTCATTCACGTACCAATCTTGATCCACGTCTGACATCAATTCACCATTGACCAAAACTTGTGACACATCAGGGTATTGGGTTGAAGAGTGGTTACCCCAGATGGTCATTTTTTTGATGTCGTTGGTTTGTACATCGAGCTTACCAGACAATTGTGCCAATGCACGGTTGTGATCCAAACGCGTCATGGCTGTGAACTGAGCTGGATCAATGTCTGGTGCATTTTGTTGAGCAATCAAGGCGTTGGTGTTGGCAGGATTACCCACAACCAAAACTTTGATGTCTTTCGCAGCATGGTCGTTCATGGCCTTGCCTTGAACTGAAAAGATTTTGGCATTGGCTTGTAACAGGTCGCTTCGCTCCATACCAGGTCCACGAGGCATGGCTCCCACCAACAAAGCATAATTGGCGTCTTTGAATGCCACATTGGCATCATCTGTGGCCACCACACCGTGCAACAATGGTAAAGCACAATCTTCTAATTCCATCACCACACCCTGCACAGCATTCATGGCAGGTGGGATTTCTAATAAATGTAATATGACAGGTTGGTCAGGACCTAACATATTGCCCGCAGCAATGCGGAACAACAATTGATAACCGATTTGACCGGCTGCGCCAGTGACGACGACTCTTACAGGTGCTTTCATTGGGATCTCCAAAATATTTTCAAAGGAATTAAATCGCGCGCATTATATCATGCCAATCAGAGGCAAATGTTTCTGGCATAAAAAAAGGTTGGTCACTTGCGCAACCAACCTTTCATGAATTCTGTAACTCAGAATTTAGATCACTTTGATTTCAGCAGCTTGAGGGCCTTTAGGACCATCTACAACTGCGAATTCAACTGCTTGACCTTCGGTCAAAGTTCTGAAACCATCGTTTTCTGTAACAATAGCTGAAAAATGTGCAAACACATCTTTACCGCCTTGTTGCTCTAAAAATCCAAACCCTTTTGACTCGTCAAACCACTTGACTGTGCCGGTAACTCTTTCTGACATGGTGTATCTCAATATAAAAATTTAAAAACTTATTTGCTCAGCTATCTGCGAGGGAACCGGACAAATTAATAATGGAAAAAAATGCCTTGATTCTGGTTCAATGTCTTGTTGAATTAAACAAAGGGATAATCTTCTGGGGGGCAAGTATAGGTATTATTGAACAATATGCAAACTTTATTATGGAAAGTTTCATTAAAATGGTCGGAGCGAGAGGATTTGAACCTCCGACCCCCACAACCCCATTGTGGTGCGCTACCAAGCTGCGCTACGCTCCGACACAAAAAACCCGATTGATTGCCTCAATCGGGTCGCGTATTTTAGCACAAAGTTTTTAAAAACCATGGCTTATTTTAACAATTCTAAAATTTCTTCTAATTCCAATCTGGTTTGTTGAATCACTTGATATGATTTACTGGCTTCTTTCTCTGGCACTTCACCTGATAATTTTTGTTTGGCGCCATTGATGGTGTATCCATGATCATACAATAAACTGCGAATCTGACGAATCATCATCACATCATTGCGCTGATAATAGCGTCTGTTTCCTCTTCTCTTGACAGGGTTGAGGTTATCAAATTCATTTTCCCAATATCGCAACACATGTTGTTTCACATCACACAAAGCACTCACTTCACCAATGGTAAAGTAACGCTTAGCAGGAATGGGCGGCAGGGTTTTATTGTGGCCTTGATCCAGCATAGGTTTCTATGGTACTTCTCAGTTTTTGGCCCGGTTTGAATGCCACCACCCTACGGGCAGTGATGGGAATTTCTTCCAAAGTTTTGGGATTCCTACCAGGTCTTGATTTTTTATCTCTTAATTCAAAATTCCCGAACCCAGATAATTTAACGCCATGCCCTGCCAACAATTGGTCTTTGATGGTATCAAAAAACGCAGTGACAAATTCGCTGGCTTCTCTTTTATTCAAGCCAACTTCCATATACAAAATTTCCGCTAAATCGGTTTTTGTGATTGTTTCGGTCATGATCTCATTTCCGCTTTCAGGTGTTCAGTCAAATAGGATACCGCTTTTGATACCATATTGTCCACTTCTTTGTCTTCTAAAGTGCGATTTTTTTCTTGGAAAATCAGTGCCATGGCCAAACTTTTACATCCTTTTTCCACATGCTCACCCTGGTAAACATCAAATAAACTCAAGGTTTTCAACAATGCTTGATCTTCACCCAAAGCCTTTTTGACACCATCTTGAACCATTTTCCAGGTCACTTCATTTTTTACTATAATCGACAAATCTCGTCGCACAGAAGGGAATTTTGAAACAGGTTCCCACAGAGGTAAATGCACAGATTTGATGGCCTGTGCATCCAAAACCGCAACAAACACTTCTTGTTTAATTTTCAATTTTTGACACAAGCTGGGGTGAACCTGCCCGATGTGCCCAACGGCTTCGCCATGCATGTACACAGCTGCTTGACGCCCAGGGTGCAAAAATGCGGCATCACTCACTTCAAATGACAAGGCAACTTCACCCAACAATGATGCCACCGCTCCTTTGATGTCATAAAAATCAACTTTGCGACTGCCCAAACCCCATTGTTCAGCTTGATTCAGTCCACAACGGGCCATCAGCAAGTAGTCTTGTTGATGAATGCCTTGGTCTTCAATAAATACTTTACCCAGTTCAAAAAATGACAAGTCCGCATGTTGTCTTGCCATATTGGCCTTGATGTTTTGTAAAACACCACCCAACAACTGGGTTCGCATCACCGCCATGTCTTTATTCAATGGATTAGCCAGCGTGATGCTGCCTGCCTCTACACCCAAGTCCTGCAATTGTTTGGCCGGCACAAAAGCATAGTTGATCACTTCCTGATACCCCAAATCAGCCAAGTGGGCTTTGATTTGGCTGTCTTGACGCAATTCTTCAGGAATCACGCGGATGGCATCGGTGGAATGCAATCGCAAAGCGGGCATTTGGTCATAACCCACCACACGCACCACTTCTTCAATCAAATCCTCTGATATGGCCAGATCAAAACGCCAACTCGGTGTTTTTACCGTCCAAGTGTCTTCATCCAATTGTGTTTCAAAACCCAGTCCCTCAAAAATTTGGGTCACTTGGCTGTTGGCCACATCAAAACCCAAAACACGTTTGAGCTTATCAGCAGTTAATTGAATGGTTTGACTGGCTGGCACCTGTGATGCGTCGGCATTTTGGTTCATTGGCGCCACTTGCCCACCACAAATCTCAACAATCAATTGTGTGGCACGTTCCATTGCCTCGGCTTGTAAAGCCACATCGACTCCTCGCTCAAAACGCAAGGCAGATTCGGTGTGAACACCTAACTTTCTCGATTTACCCATGATGGTCGCAGGATCAAAGTAAGCTGACTCCAACACGATGTCTTGGGTTTCTGCAGTCACACCGCTGTCTAAACCACCCATCACACCGGCCACAGCCAGTGCCTTGTGCTCATCAGCAATCATCAAGAATGAATCATTCAATTTGGCTTCTGACTCATCCAATAAAATCAACGTCTCGCCTTCGTTTGCCATGCGGACCACTAAGTCTCCTTGAATGCTTTGCTTATCAAAAGCGTGCATGGGTTGACCCAGTTCCATCATCACATAATTGGTCACATCCACCACCGGGTGTATGGATTTGACACCCGCTCGGCGTAATTTTTCCTTCATCCACAGCGGCGTGGTGGCATGGTTATTGATGCCTTTGATAACCCTGCTGATATAAATAGGACATTTTTCAACTGCTTGCATTTGCACCGATACTTGCTCATTGATACTGGAAGCCACTGGCGTGATACTTGGTGGTGTCTGTGCCAAGCCATTCATGGCGGCCACCTCACGTGCCACGCCCTTGATACAAAAGCAATCGGCCCTGTTGGGTGTCAAATCAATGTCGATGATTTGGTCATCTGTATTCAAGTATTCAGCCACATCAGTGCCTACAGGCGCATCTGCAGGCAGCTCAATGATGCCATCAGATTCTTGACTTAATCCCAACTCAACTTCAGAGCACAACATACCGTGTGATTCCACGCCACGCAATTTAGATTTCTTGATTTTGAAATTGCCAGGTAACACCGCTCCAATTTGAGACAATGCAGTTTTCAGTCCGATGCGTGCATTGGGCGCACCACAGACAATTTGTACCGTTTCACTGCCAGCGTTGACCTGGCAAACTTTTAATTTATCGGCGTCAGGGTGCTTTTCACAGGCAACGATCTCTGCAACAACCACGTTTGAAAATGTTCCAGCAGCAGGTTCTACACCATCAACTTCCAAGCCCAACATGGTTAATTGTGCCATCAACTCATCAGTGGTCAAATCGCTTTTGACCCATTCACTTAACCAATTTTCACTAATTTTCATGATAAATCCCTTTTATTTATGATTGAAACTGGCTCAAAAAGCCCATGTCATTTTCAAAAAAGTTACGCAGGTCTTGAACACCATAACGCAACATGGCAAAGCGTTCTACACCCAAACCAAAAGCAAAACCGGTGTATTTTTCAGGGTCAATCCCACCAGATCGCAACACATTAGGATGCACCATGCCACAGCCCAAAACTTCCAACCAATCGATGCTACCATCTCCTTTTTTCCATTCCACGTCCACTTCAGCTGAAGGTTCTGTGAAAGGGAAGTAAGAGGGACGCAATCGAATCTGTAAGTCATCTTCAAAGAAGGCATTAACAAATTGGCTCAATACGCCTTTGAGAGACGCAAAAGTGACATTTTCTCCAATCACCAAACCTTCCACTTGGTGAAACATCGGCGTGTGTGTTTGGTCAGAATCAGAACGGTATACCTTGCCCGGTGCGATGATTTTGATCGGCGGCTTCATGGTTTTCATGGCGCGAATTTGTACAGGTGATGTGTGGGTACGCAACAAATGACCATCGGGAAAATAAAAGGTGTCATGCATGGCACGTGCAGGATGGTGCGCGGGAAAATTCAAAGCCTCAAAGTTATGAAAATCATCTTCAATTTCAGGGCCGGTAACCACATCAAAACCCACTTGAGAAAACAACTCAATGATGCGCTCCATGGTGCGGGTCACAGGATGCACCCCACCTTTGGTCACAGCACGACCTGGTAAACTCACATCAATGGCTTCAGACATCAATTTTTGATTCAGTTCTTTGGCTTGGATGTCCGTCTTTTGCGCTTGAATGGCGGTGAACAATTGTTGTTTGATTTGATTGATTTCAGCACCGGCCGCCTTTCTTTCTTCTGCAGGTAGCTGCCCCAGTTCTTTTAACTGTGTGGTCACAGAGCCTTTTTTTCCTAAAAACTGGACCCTAATGTCATCCAATGACTGTGTCGAATCGGCGGCATTGATTTGCGCCAAACCGTCTGCTAATAATTCTTTTAAATTGTTCACTTTTACACCTTATAAAATAAAAAAGAGGAATCAGATCTACACCTGATTCCTCTTCTTGATCATTGCTTTGCTTTAATTACTTAAAGCATATTCTCATACAGAGAACGATTATGACAATGCGGCTTTCGCTTGCTCAACAACAGCAGCAAAACCTGCTTTGTCATGCACAGCCATATCGGCCAACACTTTGCGATCCAAAGAGATATCAGCTTTTTTCAAGCCGTTGATAAATCGTGAATAGCTCATGCCGTTGTTTCTCGCACCTGCATTGATACGTGTGATCCACAAAGCACGGAATTGTCTTTTTCTGACGCGACGGTCACGGTATGCATATTGACCTGCTTTGATGACAGCCTGTTTAGCAACGCGGTAAATCTTACGACGTGCGTTGTAATAACCTTTGGCTAATTTTAAAACCTTTTTATGTCTTCTGCGTGCTTGGACGCCTCTTTTCACTCTTGCCATGATTTAACTCCTTTTAATTATGCGTAAGGTAACAGTCTTTTAACTGAGGCTTCATCAGCTTCATGAACCATGCTGGTTCCACGTAAATTACGCTTGCGCTTCTGACTCATTTTGGTCAAGATGTGACTTCTGAAAGCGTGCTTTCTTTTAAAGCCGCTCGCTGTTTTTCTAAAGCGCTTTTGAGCGCCTTTTTTGGTCTTCATTTTAGGCATAATGCCCTCCTATAATCATATTTATACGCCTGCAAGTAGCCATCAAATGACTTTCTCTTTACCTTAACTCACAGGTGCTCTTATGCGGTCAAACCTCAGCGACAAGCTGAAGCATCAACACACCAACCAATTTGTGAGCAGCACGATAATCCACCCAAGCGCATTGGTTGCGACGCTTTGTGAGGCATCACCTCACTTTCAATCACTTGTTAGTTGGCTTAGGCGCCAACAACATGATCATGAATCGACCTTCCATCTTCGCAGGACGTTGTTCCACTGTCACTTCGTCCTGTAATTCCTTTTCCAATCGGTCCAACATGTCGGACCCAATGTCTCTGTGCGCCAATTCACGTCCTCTGAACTGAATGGTCACTTTGACTTTATTGCCTTGAGAAATAAATTTTCTCAAGTTGCGGAGCTTGACTTGAAAATCAGCTTCTTCGGTATTCGGCCTGAATTTAACCTCTTTAAGCTGCACTTTCTTTTGGTTCTTTTTGGCCTGTTGGTTTTTTTTGGCTTGTTCAAACTTAAACTTACCAAAATCCATGATTTTACACACGGGCGGTTGGGCTTTGGGTGATATTTCTACCAAGTCCAATCCTGCACCTCTGGCTCTATCCAAAGCTTCAGCGGTAGATAAAATGCCCACCTGCTCTCCGTTTTGGTCAATCAACCTAACTTCAGGAACCCTGATTTGCTGGTTCCTGCGTACTTTGTCATTTTTAGCGATCTGTCAATCCTCCGAAATTATACTTTGTCCTTAAGTTGTTGCGACAACAAGTCAGTCAACGCCTCAAGGGTCATCGAGCCCAAGTCCTTCCCATCATGTGAACGCACAGTGAGGGTTCTTTCTTCAAGCTCTTTGTTGCCCACGATGACCAGGTAATTGGTCTTGGTCAAAGTGTGCTGGCGAATTTTATAGCCGATCTTCTCGTTTCTCAAGTCAAATATCGCTCTAAAACCTTTATTTTTCAATGTTTGGCCAATTTCTTCCGCATATTCGGCTTGTTGACCCGTAATATTCAAGACGGCCACCTGAGTGGGCGCCAACCACAAAGGCATATTACCCGCATGTTGCTCAATCAAAATACCAATGAATCTTTCAAAGGAACCCAAGATGGCACGGTGCAACATCACAGGCACCTGTTTGTCGCCTTGCTCATCAATGTAGCTGGCTTCCAAACGGTTAGGCATGGAAAAATCCACTTGAATGGTGCCACATTGCCACACCCTGCCCAAACAATCCTTCAGTGAAAACTCAATTTTGGGGCCATAAAATGCACCCTCACCCGGCAATTCTTCCCAAGTGATGCCTTTGGCATCCAATGCATCACCCAAGGCTTTTTCGGATTTATCCCAAATTTCATCGCTGCCTACACGTTTTTCTGGTCGTGTAGAGATCCGGTAAATGATGTCATCAAAACCAAAATCTTGATAAACCTCATGCAAAAAATCAATAAAAACTGAAACCTCTTCACCAATTTGTGACTCTTGACAAAAAATATGTCCATCGTCCTGAACAAAGCCACGAACGCGCATCAAGCCATGCAAGGCACCTGATGGCTCATTACGATGACAAGAACCAAATTCCGCCAATCGAATCGGCAAATCACGGTATGATTTCAATCCTTGGTTAAAAACTTGCACATGACAAGGACAGTTCATTGGCTTCATGGCAAACTGTTTATGCTCAGACTCTACTGTGAACATGTCATCACCAAATTTATCGGCATGACCTGATTTTTCCCACAAAGAATAATCAACAACAGATGGCGTGTTAATTTCTTGATAACCTTTGCCATTCAGTTTTTTGCGCATGTACTGCTGAATGGACTGATATATAGACCATCCACGATCATGCCAGAAAACCATGCCGGGTGCCTCATCTTGAAAATGAAACAACTCCATGCGTTTACCCAGTTTTCTGTGGTCGCGCTTTTCTGCCTCTTCCAATCGGAACAGGTAATCTTTTAAATCTTTCTTGTCGGTCCAAGCGGTGCCATATACCCGCTGTAACATTTCATTGTTGCTGTCACCGCGCCAATAAGCACCAGCCACTTTCATCAATTTAAAGACCTTTAACTTGCCGGTATTGGGCACATGCGGTCCACGACACAAATCGGTGAATTCACCTTGCTTATACAAGGACAGCACCTCATCTTCAGGAATGTCTCGGATGATTTCGGCTTTGTACTTCTCACCTTTGGACTCAAAGAAATCCACCGCCTCATTGCGCGACATTTCAAATCGCTCCACAGGCAGCTTTTCTTTGACGATTTTTTTCATTTCAGCGGTGATTTTCGCCAAATCCTCTTCCTGAAAAGGTTCATCTGTCGCAAAATCGTAATAATAGCCGTCCTCAATCACAGGTCCAATGGTCACTTGAACATTGGGATAAAGTCTTTGCACCGCTTGCGCCATCAAATGCGCCGTTGAGTGCCGAACCACTTCCAAGCCTTCTTCACTTTTGGGCGTCACAATAGATAAGGTCGTGTCTTTATCAATAACATAAGACAAGTCCACCATCTCATCATCGACTTTTGCAGCCAAAGCCGCATTCGCCAACCCAGGACCAATGTCCATAGCCACATCTGCCACGCTCAAAGCGTGCTCATAAGTTCTCTGACTGCCGTCAGCAAGGGTAATTGTGATCATCTCAATGAAAAACCGGCAAAGTGCCGCTAAAACCGTTAAAAAAGCGTGAAATTATATCACGCACGTTTTGAAATAAAGTATTTTATGCTGCGTTTTGGCATATTTTTAAATAAGCCTCTATCACCTGCACACGCCCCATTTCCAAAGACTCCACAGTGAGCGCATGTCCAATGGAAACTTCTAAAATATCAGGAATGGTCAAAAAGTCAGTCAAATTGCTCAAATCCAAATCATGTCCGGCATTGACCCCCAAACCCAGCGCATTGGCCAAATCCGCGGCCGCTTGGTATCGCTTCAATGTTTCTTGGTAATTTCCTTCGGCATGACGCTGAGCAAATTCCTCTGTATATAATTCAATGCGATCAACTCCCGATTCAGCTGCCAAACGAACCTGCGCCTCATCAGGGTCCAGAAAAACAGAACAACGCACATCCCAGCTGTTCAGCTGTTGAGCCAAAGCAGTGACACGTTCAGCATGTTGCATCAAATCCCAACCATGGTCTGAAGTCAACTGGTCCGGCCCATCTGGCACCAATGTACATTGATCGGGCCGAACCGCCTCAATCAAAGCCAAAAAATCATCAGATGGATAACCTTCTACATTAAATTCAATACCAGGCATGGGCTTGATCAATGCCGCCAAATCATAAACATCTTGCCTCTTGGTATGACGTTCATCTTGACGCGGATGTACCGTGATGCCTTGCACACCCAGCTCAATCAAATCTTGCGCATATTTCACCACATTCGGATAATCTCTACCGCGAGAATTACGCAATAATGCAATCTTATTTAAATTAACACTGAGGACTGTCATCAAGGTTTACAAAAGTAAAAAAACGAATTTTACAACAACAGCACAACATTAATACACCATAAAAAGCGCATAAG
>JAUIHY010000039.1 GCA_030432115.1 Gammaproteobacteria bacterium
TTTGTCAGCCGAAAACCATCGCTTAAGGGCTTTGTTGAATGCCGCTCAAGAGTCGCCATTAACCACATCTGTGGCTTTTGTGTCCAATGTCAATTTAAACCAAAAACGTCAACACATCATCATCAACCAAGGTGCCAAAGACGGTGTCTTTGTTGGTCAAGCAGTGATTGGCTTGGCCGGGGTCATTGGTCAAGTTGATGTGCTTGAGGCTCACACTGCCCATGTAATCCTGATCACAGATACGGCCCATGTGGTACCGGTAGAAAACCTCAGAACAGGCATGAGAACCTTGGCATATGGTACTGAAACGGCTTTGACACTGAACGAGATTCCCATCAGTGTTGATATCCAAGCAGGTGATGTATTGGTGACATCCGGCTTTGGCAACCGTTACCCACGAGGGCTGCAGTTGGCACAAGTCAAATCCATCAGCATGAACGACAACCGCATGTTTCAACGAGCAACAGCCCAAGCTTTTGTTGATTTTGACCGGTTGACCGAAGTTTTTTTGGTTTGGCCTGATGCCAATGAAACCGAAGCTGATGGCTTTTTAGAAGCGGTCACTTCGGCCTCAAATAAACAAGACTCAAATCTTGAGGTGATGAATGAATAGATCACAGTGGCGCCATCACATGGGGTTTTTTCACCTCAGTTTTCTGGCCGCCTTGTTATTGAGCTTGATCCCTTGGAACAGCTACCTGCAAGCCATTCAACCTTACTGGCTGGCCATGATCATTGCCTTTTGGTCATTGCAACGATCACCTTCCATCATGAACTGGGCCTTTTTCTATGGTTTGATTTTGGACGTTTTATCTGGCAGCTTGCTGGGTAAGCATGGCATGTCATTGGTGGCCTTGTCATATTTGATTGGCAAATCTTCTAAACAACTTCATCTGAGTTCCTTTTGGCAATTAATGATGATGGTTTTGGGCTTATTGATCAATGACTTGGTGATCAGAGCGGCCATCGACTGGATCAGCTACCGCTACACACCCGATTGGACAGATTTATTACCTTTGGTATCTGCCGCATTGGTCTGGCCTTGGTTAAAATACACCATGGACCGCATGTTATTGTCAATTAAAAACGGATGAGCAAAGCACTGAAACAACCTTTGCATGAAAAACGCTTGTTCAATGAGCGTGCCTTGGTCGCCTTGGTGGTGGTTTTGATGGTGTTTTTTTTGCTGCTGTCCCGTTACTTTTACCTTCAAGTCATCAAGCACGATGATTACAGTGCTCAAGCCGATGGTAATCGCATCAAAATTCAACGCATCAGCCCAACACGGGGACTGATTTATGACCGAAACGGTGTTTTATTGGCTGAAAATGAAACCGCTTATCGCTTACAGGTCATCACAGAAAAAACCAAAGATTTAAACAGTCAGCTGAACGCATTACAAGATTTGATTGGCCTGGACGAGGAAGACTTGTTACGCATCAGAAAAGACATCAAATTCAATCCAGCCTTTAAACCCATCACCATCAAAGAAAACATGAACGAGCAAGAGGTGGCCACTTTTGCCGTACAAAACCACCACTACCCAGGGTTTAAAGCAACACCTTATTTGGTGCGAAAATACAACCATGCCAAAGTGATGTCGCATGTGATTGGCTATGTGAGTAAAATCAATGCCGAAGAATTCAGCAACAAAGACCCCAACCTCTATGCCAGTGACGATTATGTGGGAAAAATCGGCATTGAAAAATATTATGAAACTGAGCTTCATGGCCAACCTGGCTTGTTGAAATCAGAAATCAACGCCCGTGGTAGGCCGTTATCACAAGCCATTGAACAAGCCCCATCCCATGGTCAGAGCTTGCATTTGACCATTGACTTGGCTTTACAGCAAGCAGCTTATGATGCCTTTGCAGATGAAACCGGTGCCGCCATAGCGGTCAATCCAAATAATGGTGAAATTTTGGCCATGATTTCCAAACCAGGTTATGACACCAACCTCTTCATCAGCGGCATTTCTCACAAAGATTACCAATCCCTTCTGAACGCTCCTGAAAAACCGTTGTTTAATCGCAGCATCAAAGGTGGATATGAACCGGGTTCTACCATTAAGCCATACATGGCTCTGGCTGGCTTACATCATAAACTGATCACAGCTGAAACCACCATGTTTTCCAATGGTGTTTATCAATTACCCAATCAGAAACGCAAATACCATGATTGGAAACAAGGCGGACATGGGCATGTCAATGTGGTCAACTCCTTGGCAGAATCTGTGAATGTTTTTTTCTATGATTTGGCAGTAAAATTAGGCATAGATCGCATCGAAGCTTTTTTAAAACCATTTAAGTTTGGTCAATTAACAGGTTTGGACATTGCCGGTGAAAAACAAGGCATACTGCCTTCTCGAACATGGAAAAAAGCCAACAGAAACATGATTTGGTTTCCTGGAGAAACTGTGATTACGGGGATTGGACAAGGGTATTTTGTGATAACCCCAGTTCAAATGGCTCAGGCATTGTCAGTATTGGTCTCCAAGGGACAATACACCCCCTTACACTTAATCCAAAAGCAAGTGGCTACAGTGCTTGTTCACAGCGACATCAATACAGCCCACTGGGACACAGTTCACCAAGGTATGACAGCGGTCATCAACGCCCCCAATGGCACGGCCAGGGCTTTGGCCTCAAAAGATTATGTCTTTGCTGGGAAAAGTGGCACTTCACAAGTTTTTGGTAAAAGTGAAGAAGACATTTACAAAAAGAATGAAGAACTGCCCAAACACCTAAGGAATCACGCCCTGTTTGTCGCTTTTGCACCTGTACAAGCGCCTGAAATTGCGGTGGTTGTGGTGGCTGAACACGGCGCCAGCGGAACCAAAGCAGCGGCCCCCATTGCCAAGAAAATCATTGACGCCTACATGCAGATCAATGACTTATTACCAGCCGATGAGGAAGCACATGAATAAACGGCGCATCAGTGATTGGTTTGATCCAGTTTTGTTGCTATTGATTCTGGCATTGCTCGGTTATGGCCTGGTCGTTTTATACAGTGCAGGTGGTATGGTATTGGTTGAAAAACAAGCAGTCAGAATAGGTTTGGGCTTGTTTGCCATGCTGTTCATCGCTCAAATCAGACCCGAACGATTTGAACAGTTCACACCCATCATTTTTGTTGTTTCGGTGTTGCTGCTGGTCGCCGTTCTGTTTTTTGGCATCACCGTCAAAGGCGCCAAAAGGTGGTTGGACTTGGGCATCAGCATACAACCCTCAGAGTTATGTAAAATCACTTTGCCCATGATGGTGGCCTGGATTTTTCGCCATGCGGCTTTGCCACCTGACTGGAAACATCTGGCTGGCGCTTTATTGGTGATCGGTATGTGTACCGGTTTGATATACCAACAGCCCGATTTGGGCACATCCATTTTGATTGCGCTCTCTGGTTTATTTGTTATTTATTTGGCAGGCATTTCTTGGAAACTGATCATTGGCGGTGGCTTTTTGGCCGTATTGTCATCACCGGTGGTCTGGTACTTTATGCACGAATACCAAAAACAGCGGGTGCTGATGTTTCTCAACCCTGAAGCAGACCCTTTGAACCGAGGTTGGAACATCATACAGTCAAAAATCGCCATTGGATCAGGCGGTATGACTGGGAAAGGGTGGCAACAAGGCAGCCAAACCCAATTGGACTTTTTACCTGAACATTCCACTGATTTCATCCTGTCGGTGCTTTCAGAAGAATTTGGTTTCATTGGTGTGGCGTTGCTGTTTGTTTTGTATGCCATGATCATCATGCGCTGCTTGTTCATCGCCTCTCAAGCCAAAAACACTTACAATCGATTGATTTGCGGGGCACTTACCCTGATTTTATTTGTCTATATCACCATCAATGCTGGCATGATTTCAGGGGTTTTCCCTGTGGTGGGTGTTCCACTGCCCTTGGTCAGCTATGGCGGCACTTCGGTGCTTACTTTGCTGGCATCATTTGGTATCATAATGTCAGTTTATACTCATAAGAAACTCATACAACAATGAAAAAAACAATATTATTGGCCCTGTTGGGCAGTTTGACCACTGGAATAACCACGGCTCAAGCCGCTGTGGATTTAACACAGGTGGATCAATTCATCAGCGATACTGCTGAGAAAAATCAACTGGACCCTCAGTGGATTCGCAGCATAATTTCGCAAGCCAATCACCAACAAAGCATCATTGATGCCATGAACAAACCGGCTGAACGTACCTTGCGTTGGTTCGAATATCGAAAAATCTTCATGACCGATAAGCGTGTTAATGAAGGTGTGGACTTTTGGAACAAGCACCAAGATGTGATTGATAAAGTGTCCAAGGACTCTGGAGTAGACCCTGAATACATCGTGGCAATCATTGGTGTAGAAACCTTTTATGGTCGCATCATGGGCAAGCACAAAGTATTGGACGCTTTGTACACTTTAGCTTTTGATTACCCCAAACGCTCCAAGTTTTTCACCAAAGAACTGGCTCACTTCCTTTTACTGGCCAATGAACAACACGTCAATGCATTAGAAGCCCAGGGATCATATGCAGGCGCTATGGGTTTTGGCCAATTCATGCCATCCAGCTACCGCAGTTATGCGGTTGATTATGAAAAAGATGAGAAGATAGATTTGCTCAACAACCCTCAAGACGCCATTGCTTCTGTGGCCAATTACTTGGCTCGCCATGGCTGGGTTAAAGGCGGCACTGTGGTTGAAACTTTGGCACCATCAGCACTGAAAGACGTGAAAAACAACCAACTCAAACCTCACCTCAAAGACGTAGCGGGGAAAGATTACACACAACTGGCATTGAAAACCAGCGAAACAGACACTGAACACTGGAAAGGATTGAAAAACTTTTATGTGATTTCGCGTTACAACCATTCACATTTGTACGTAATGGCTGTTCACCAAGTGGCACAAGCCATTAAACAGTCCAAATTAAAGGCCAAATCAGAGGGCAAGACAACACAATGAAGATCAACGTTTTCGGCTTGCTGATGCTGGCCATGGTCATGGGCTTAAGTGCTTGTGGAAAAAAAGTACAAACCAAACCTTGGAAACCACGCTCAGAAAATTTAAGTGCCTATGGCAACCATTCTCCCTATCGTGTGAATGGGCGCCTATACCGTGTCAATAACAACCCTGAAGGCTTCAGTCAAAAAGGCAAAGCCTCATGGTATGGCAAAAAATTTCATGGCAAAAAAACATCCAACCAAGAAACCTATGACATGTATAAATTGACTGCAGCGCACAAAACACTGCCCTTGCCCAGCTATGTTGAAGTGACCAATTTAGACAATGGCAAACAAGTGATTGTTCGGGTGAATGACCGCGGACCGTTTGTTGGTGATCGCATCATCGATTTGTCATACGCTGCCGCCAAAGCGTTGGACTTTGTCAATCAGGGTATCGCCAATGTGAAAATCAAAGTCATCAAAGCGCCGAGCAACCTACAAGCCAGCCCCATCAAACAAGGCCTTTCCTACATTCAATTGGGCGCGTTTTCAGACAACAACACAGCCTATAATTTGGCCAAAAAAGTAACTGAATTACTTGGAATTGAAACATTTGTCACCATATTGAAAACCCAGTCAGGCCTGTTGCATCGCGTGCGAATTGGCCCTTTGAGTTCAGAAAACAAAATACAACAGTTAATCAATCAAATCAGTCAGAAAGGTATTTCAAATGCCCAAGTGGTTACAGAATAACATGATGAATAAAATCTTTACAATAATCACCGGCTTGTTGCTCTCAAGCATATTAATGGCACAAAGCAGCACCAGTGTCACCCCACAGGCCCCGCAGGTTAACGCCAGCAGTTACATTTTAATGGATTATCATTCGGGTCGGGTTTTGGCCGAAAACAATAAAGACTTGCCCGTTGACCCTGCCAGTATCACCAAAATGATGACCGCATATGTGGTGTTTTCAGAATTAAAAGCAGGCACTTTGGCTTTGACTGATCAAGTCACAATCAGCGAAAAAGCTTGGCGCACCGGCGGTTCTAAAATGTTCATTGAAGTGAATAAAAAAGTATCTGTTGATGAATTGATTCATGGCATGATCATACAATCGGGGAATGATGCTTGTGTGGCCTTGGCCGAGCACATTGCTGGCAGCGAAGAAGTGTTTGCCGACATGATGAACCAACATGCGGCACAACTGGGCATGACACAGTCACATTTCGCCAATGCCACAGGCTTACCTGCTGAAGACCACAAAGTCACTGCTTCAGATGTGGCAAAACTGGGGCGCGCCATCATCCAACAGTTTCCCGAGTGGTACCCTATATTTGCTCAAAAAGAATACAGCTTTAATAACATCAAACAGCACAACCGAAACACGTTATTGTGGCGCGATCCCACCGTAGATGGTTTCAAGACAGGCCACACTGAGGCCGCTGGCTACTGTTTGGCTACTTCTGCCATGCGAAACGGCATGCGTTTGATCAATGTGGTAATGGGCACTGAATCTGAAAAAGCTCGTGCTGATGAAACCCAAAAAATGATCAATTATGGTTTCCGCTTTTTTGAAACACATAAATTATTCAAAGCAGGTGACGAACAAGTCAATGCTGAAATTTGGAAAGGCGAGGCTGAAACCCTCTCCATAGGACTGGCAGATGACCTGTTCATCACCATACCTAAAGGTCAATACGAAGCCTTAGATGCCAAAGTAGATTTACCTTCTTTGCTGACCGCTCCGATTCCCAAAGGAACACAATTAGGTCAATTGCGTGTTGAACTGAAAGGCGAGTTGGTTGCTGAAGTGCCCTTGATTGCTTTGGAAGAAGCGGTCAGTGGTGGTTGGTGGACACGCACCATTGACAGCATCGGCCTTTGGTTTGAAGGAGACGATGAATGACACAAGATGATCAAGCCCCTCAAGGCTTTGAATTCCCCTGTGAATACCCAATCAAAGCCATGGGTCCCAACACCACTGAGTTCTTACAAAAGATCACAGATGCCGTTCAAGCTCATGCACCTGAAGTGTCAAGGAACTCAGTGCATACCAAAACCAGCTCAACAGGTAAATACCAATCTGTCACCGTTCTGGTTATGGCTTTGTCTAAAGACCATTTGATCAGCATTTACAAAGATGTCAGAGCTGTTGAAGGCGTGGTATGGACCCTCTGAACATCTCCCAAGATATCATCATCAGGCGCATGGGACAGTGCGATTATGAGCCTGTCTGGCGTGAAATGCAAAAGTTCACTGACGAACGTGATGCCGCCACAACTGATGAATTGTGGTTGGTTGAACACCCACCTGTATTTACCCAAGGACTGGCTGGAAAAGCCGAACACATTCTAGCTGCAGGTGATATTCCAGTGGTACAAGTTGACCGTGGTGGACAAGTGACCTACCATGGCCCAGGTCAAATTGTTGCCTACCCGATGATTAATTTACGCCGACATGGGATTGGTGTCAAATCATTGGTTCATGGCATCGAACAAGCCATCATTGAGACGGTTGCCATATATGGAATTGAAGCCAAACGCAGGGACAATGCACCTGGTGTCTATGTCAATGACGCCAAAATTGCGTCATTAGGATTGCGTATCAGAAAAGCCTGTTCTTTTCATGGCCTGGCATTTAACATTGACATGGATTTAGAGCCCTTTGCCCGCATCAACCCCTGCGGCTTTATGGGCTTGGCTGTCACACAGCTGTCTGAATTGACAGAAAAAGTGACATTTGAAACCGTACAGAATCAATTGCTAGAACAGTTTTGTCAGCAATTGAATTTCACTCCCAAAGAAGTGGTCTGATCATGACAAATAAAATACCTCTGAACATACAAACAACTGGCAACAAATCTGCTGGCGATCGCCCAGCTGGCACCAAAGAGATCGGCAGCAGCAAAACCAACCGCAACCGAGCTGGATTTGATGCAGATGCACCACGTTTACGCAAGCCTGACTGGATTCGAGTCCGCATCCCAACAGGCAATGCGGTACAAAAATTGAAAAGCAAATTGCGCGATTCTTCCTTGGTCACTGTTTGTGAAGAAGCCTCCTGCCCTAACATCCATGAATGTTTCGGTAAAGGCACGGCCACATTTATGATCTTGGGTGAAATTTGTACTCGTCGCTGTTCTTTTTGTGATGTGGCCCATGGACGTCCTTTGGCACCCGATGCCAATGAAGCAGCCAATCTGGCTCAAACCATATCAGACATGGAACTAAAGTATGTTGTTATCACTTCAGTAGACAGAGATGATTTAAAAGATGGTGGTGCACAACATTTCGTTGATTGTATCAGTTTGACTCGTCAACAAAACCCAGGCATTAAAATAGAAATATTGACACCAGATTTCAGAGGCAAAGGCCGTATGGACAAAGCACTGGAGATCTTAGCTCAAAGCCCACCAGATGTATTCAATCACAACTTAGAAACAGCGCACGCTTTATACAAACAAGTGCGACCTGGTGCCGATTACCAGTGGTCTTTAGACTTATTGCAAAAATTCAAAGCGCAACACCCTGATGTCACCACCAAATCAGGCATCATGGTCGGTTTGGGCGAAACCATGGAACAGGTCAAAGAAACTTTACAACACTTGGCCGATCACGATGTCGATATGGTCACCATTGGTCAATACCTACAGCCCACCCAAGGTCACCATCCTGTTTTGCGCTATTGGACACCCGAAGAATTCAAAGAAATTGAAGTTTTTGGTTACCAAATCGGTTTCCAACATGTGGCTTCAGGCCCCTTGGTTCGATCGTCATATCATGCTGACGTCCAAGCCCATGAGGCAGGTGCGGCCTAAATCTAGATTTTAATTGGCTTGTCATTCAAGAATGTATGACAAGCCAATATCATTTTCTCAAATATTATAAGTAACTTTCTTAAATTCAGCATGAATTGTTATACTTTGAATAATTCAGCTGCCACAGAATTTGCATTATTCATATCCTTTAATTCTTATAATGATATTCTACAATCCAGCCCAATATTGTTTTTATTATTATGCTTGTTGATTTCTTTAGTTAATCTCTGAGCGAACAATTGAGCGCCCTGCTCATTGGTTTCAATACAGACAAATAACACATGTTTAGGGCCGAATTTACCAATACAATCAGAGTCACGTGACACTTTATTTAATGTCATGATGATGGAGTCCATGAATTTTTATCGAATTTCGTGTACATGAGTTGTTTGTATATTTTTAAAAAACTGAGGGAAGTTTATGATTTCAAGGAATAATAAAATAACCTTCCCATCACCTTTCTTTCTTTTAATGAATGCATTTGTTACTGAATCTATCACCTCTCCCCTATTCACAAAGGAGGGTTCGTTTATCATTGAATTCTTAGTCATGTCTAATGGGGTATTTTTCTAATTATGTATAAATATTACTATGGTTTTTTTATTTTTTAGTCATGTTTTGTTTATGTTTCAGACAAAAAAAAGCCCCTGTAAACAGGGGCTTCGTAAAAGATATTATTTATAAACTTATGGTGCACATTGTGCTGGTGGTGGATTTGGTGAAGTATCGATGGTACAAATATCAATACCTTCAAAATCCACAGTTACCGAGGGTGAACCACCAGGAGCTGAGAATACGCAACTTGCCGTATGGAAAGCATTGTAGTCACTCAAGAAAGTGAATATCAATGAACTTGAATTACCATTGGCGTCGGTTACTGAAGGTGGAGATTGTACCGTTACTGTACCACCTGAAGACTCACAATCAACAATCAATGCCGCACCAGGAATGCCAACACCATCACCACCGAATAAGAATAAATCAATTGTAGTACTACCGGCACCTCTGACAAAAGTAGGATTGGCTGTTAAATAAACAGAACCAGGATCTGCTACCCTGACACAAACAGAATTGTCTTCATCAGTACAGGTTAAACCACCTGAAGTAAAGATAAAGCCTGAGTCTTCAGTGTCTTCTATCACACCAGATATATTGGCTACGCCAGTTGCACAACCATCTGGCCCAGTACGTTGTGACAGTACACCAGAATTTGATACACCATCAATTGAGCCTGTGCCCTCTCCACTGTAAGTCCATGAAATGGTTCTCCCTTGCAATGGATGACCTGCTGCATCATAAGTACATGCAGATACCAATGAATCTGCATTGGCAGGAATGATTGATGGGAATGCATAAAGTTCTGCTCTTAATTCAGTACCACCAATTGAACCTAAGCCAGGGTAGATAACAGTTTCAACGTCAGTTACTGAACGAGTCACACCATTAACAGTCTCGCCTTGACCTTTCGCATAAATGGCAGCCAACTTACCCAGTTTAGATACTGGGAAGTTCATATAGGTTGTAGCCACACCATTGTCACCCAATGTTGCAGTGGCTTCGATGTTTCCATCTAATGCCCTACCAACAGCATAAGGGAAGATGTCCATGTCATTGATAATGGCACCTGTCAAATCATTTCTATTGAATCGTTCTGCAATGGTCAACCTTGTCTGGCTGTTAACTGTTTGAACCGTTGATGAACTTTCTAGGTCTTCATTACCATGAATGTCTTCACCCCAGACCAATAAGGTATCGCCAGGCTGTACACCATTGGCATCCGTTAAGAAATTTGCAGTGGCTGATGTAAACTGATTTCCACCTTCTTGTGGATCACCATCCACACCAGAGATTGAAAAAATACCATGGCCGTCACTAGGGAAGCCGTCCAGTGGACTGTCAATCAAACCAAATTGTATGGTTTGTGGTAATGCAGGATTTCCGCCTTTATCGGTTCCAATTACACTGATACCCATAGTATAAGTGCCATCTAATTGACCTGTACCTTCTGAAAGACTTAAGTTATCTGTCACACCGTTAACAAAGAAGTTTTGTAAATCTGGAATGGTGATATCCAAACCAAACAACACACCATCACTGATAACAAAATTATTAGTGTCTGTAATTGGATCTTGCAATCCATTGTCTACATTATTGTCTGCTCGATCAGCAGTTACTGTCATGATAACTGTATTAGGATTGTTACCGCTGTGTAACGCCAAAGAACCCACTCCATTGGCAGTTGCCAATTTCACTGAAGAACCTTGCATGGGTAAACCTTGAGCATTCGTAGTAGAAACAAATTCACCACTGTTGGGTCCATCAGTTGTGATATCAACCAATAAATTATTGGCATTATTAGGGTTAGCAACTGGCATGCCATCAGCATCAGACACATGGACCTGTATGGCTTGAGATTGGTTGCCACCAGAACCATTCACATAACTGTGTCCTGGACTATGAACAGAAATATTAGCAGGACCTGTTCCACTTGATGATTGTACAGTTATTTCTAGAGTTTGACTGATGGTATCACCAGTAAACTGATCTAATGCATTGACTGTTATAATGGCAGTACCTGGTTGAAATGCCCAAATAAAGATGGTGCCACGACCTGCTACCATATCTACTGGACCACTGCCCAATAGAACAAATATTTCATTGGTTTCAGTCAAAGGATCATCGTCAGGCTCTGTTTCAGGATCATCTAAGGTAGAAAATACGGCAACATTGGTGTTACTGATGGCTACACCTACAGTAGATACTTCATTATTACCAGTAATGGCTGGACTGACAAAATTACCCAGTGGATCTCGGAAAGAAATGGTTGCCTCAGTCATGTAAACTGTTTCAAAAGCTTCTCTTGGAGATAAACCAAAGACATTGGCAGGCAATGTAGTGGCTTGCGCTTCTATCGTTAATCGATCAAATGGGTCAGGCCCTTGAGAAATGGTATAACCTAAATTACCAAAGGACGTTCGATTTGTTTCAGGATCAACAGCCGATGCCGTTAAAGTAACGTCACCAGATAATGGGCCACCATGGACAAAAAATGTTGCATTTCCACCCGCTGATTCATTGAAAACAGAGCCAAACAAAGTGGTGAATTCGTTAATATCTTGAGTTTCAGGATCATCCAATGTTGAAATTGGAGCCATTTGCACATTGGAGGTTCTGAATTGAATTTCCGTACCATCAGGAATTGGGGTTCCATTGTCGAATGTAACCCTGACATTTACTTGGGTATAAAAAGGAGAGTCCAAAGTGATTGGAAAATCATTGGTGTTTGATGGTACCGTTTGTGCTTCTGGTGTAATAGTTATTTTTAAATTTGCACCAGCAGGACCAGGGCTTGCGCCACCGGAATCACTGCTACCTCCACCACAAGCTGTGAGGAACAGACTGATGATTCCACAAAGAATGAATTGTTTTGTATATTTAAACATAGAATTGACCTTTTCTTTTAATTATAAACTTTCTTTAATGATGGTTGGCGTTACAAATATCAGCAACTCAGCTTTGTCATCTTGTACAGCTTTGTTTCTGAATAAATTGCCTAAACCAGGAATGTCACCCAATACAGGAACCTTTGAGCGTGTTGTTCTTCTCACCTGTTCATAAATACCACCCAAAACAACCGTTTGTCCATTTTCAACCAGAACTCGGGTTTGTACAGAACGGGTGTCAATAGTGGGAACACTGCCGCCCAAGGAAGTAGATATTTCTTCACCAATGGCATCTTGATCAACTTTCAGTGTCAAGTCAACACGGTCATCAGGTGTAATTAGTGGCGTCACAGTCAATGCCAAAACAGCATCTTTAAATGAAATATTGGTGGCACCACTTGATGTTGCTTGCTCATAAGGTATTTGTACACCTTGTTTTATCACAGCTTCTGTTTGATTGGCTGTAATCACTCTAGGGGATGAAACCACTTCACCCCTGTCTTCAGTTTCTAGTGCTGACAATTCGAGATCTAATAAGAAATCAGCTGCCAATATGCTGGCTGCCCAACGCCCCGCAGAAGATGCGGCCGTGGGTAAATTAACATTCAATCGTTCACCTAATGGGGCACCAGCTATAGGATTACTTAACTCTGAATAATCAGGCTGCACCGTAGGAAGGCCAGATCCACTGGGTGTTGTATATCGATTAATTAAAGCTGCATTATTCAAACGATCTACTGCAGATGCACTACCGCCAGTACTGATGATGTTACCATACCTGTCTTCATGAGAACCATTGATACCAAAACGAACACCTAACTCATCTCCAAATTTTTCAGTCGCAACCACAATTCTTGATTCAATTTGTACTTGCTGAACTGATCTATCTAATGAATCAACCAAGTCTTGTATGACTTTTAAACGATCTGGTACATCACTCACCAACAACGTATTGGTGCGTTCATCAAAGGTTACTGATCCCCTGTCTGATAAAAAGCTGTTCTCATTGCCACCTGAACCACCACTTGATGTTTGTAAATCACCGTTGATTAATGCTGCCAACTCCTCAGCCTTAGCATAATTGACTTGAATAAAGATATTATCTAAGGGCTCTAATTCTTCTTTCTTACTTAATGCCTCTAATGCTTCTTGTTCACGTTGCGCAATTTCAGAAGCTGGTGCCACCCAAATTACATCTCCACGACGTCTTTGATCCAATTGTTTGCTTTGTAATACTATGTCCAATGCCTGATCCCAAGGCACACCTTGTAAACGCAGTGTCACACTACCTTGAACATTGTCAGCAACTACAATATTTAATTGTGAAGCATCTGCAATCAATTGAATGACGGATCTGACTTCCACATCTTGGAAATTGAATGACACCAAATTACCAGTATACTCAATTTCATTGTCTAACAATTTAGACCTGTCAGTTACCTCTTCTTTCTTTTCTGTGATTTCTAAGGTGTATTGATTCCCTGTTTGGTAAGCCATGTGCTCATAAAGTCCATTGGCTTCAATTTCAATTTTTACACTACTGCCTGACTGTCTGGCATCCACATAACTGACTGGTGTTGCGAAATCAATGACATCCAATTTACGGTCCATGGCTTCTGTCAATGAGCTACTCATGATTTCTATCATGATTTTTTCACTGTTTTCGGTCAAATTTACAATGGCATTGGGTGAATCAAATGTCAGTTGCACAATGCCTTGTCCTGACTCTCCACGCCTGAAATCAACCAAGTTCACTGAACTGCTGCTATTTCTGCTCTGATTGGTGCTGCTTTGAGCCCCTGTTAAAGTCAAAGACAAAGTTTGGCCAGCAACCTGAATACTGTGCTCACCATTAGATATTAAGTCTACGACAGCTCGAGTTTTATTGTCTGTTGAAACCAACCTGAGGCCTTTGGCTATACCTAAACCTATGGCTAAATTTCTTTTGCCAGATGAATTGACCGTATCAGAAAAATCCAAAGCTACACGAGCGGGCACATTGGTTACAAATACTTCAGGCTCAGAAACCGAACCCGCAAACTCAAAATCAACAACGACTGAACCGTTATCCCCTGTCCTTAATTTCACATCTTGTATTTCTGATTGAGCAGCAGCCTGTCCAATGAATACACTGAGAAATAAACACCATTTCAACATACTTAATTTACCTTTAAGATTTAGTTTCGATTTTTTCATAATATTACTCATACGACCACTCTCACTCTTCTTTTAACGCCATAGCCGCTTTTCGTTCACGCCAAGCGCCTAATCCATCATTGATCCATTCATTGATGACTATTTCATTCTCTGCAATGGCAACAATTTCACCATGGTTATGACCCACAAAATGTCCAACTGCGACACGATGAATGGTCCCATCGGGATCTGTCACCAACCCCCAAAAATCATTTTCCTGCTGATAGGTACCTACCATCAGCAAACTGTCCAATGGAAATGATTCTAAAAATTCTTTTCTTCTGGTTAAATCTGGGCCTTCACCGTTTTCAAAAGCCACCAACTGTTCTTCTGTTGGTTCTTCATCAGATTCTTCAAGATCATTCGAGAATGGATCCCTACTGGCCTGAGCATTGTATTCAAATACTTCCATTGGCCTGATTTCTGGCAAAGGATCAATTGGCTTCGCTGGCTTTGACTTTTCATTATCAATGAATCGATTCAAATCATCAAAATTATTTGCACATGCTGAAAGTAAAAGTACCAACATCAAAATAACGATTTGCTTTATCATTTTGCACCTCCAGCTTTGTTGGCATTGTCCATCATGGTCTGCTCATTTTCATCCAAATATCGGTATGTTTTGGCAGTGCCTTCTAACAACAGCCTACCACCTGACAATGAATCACCCAACGGCTTCAATGAAATGTCATGCATGGTTAAAATGACCACTCTGGGTAGAGACGCCACACCACTCACAAATGCACCAAACTCATGGTAATTGCCTTTCATTTTCAGACTGATGGGTTTTTCAGCGTAAAAATCACGCAATGTCTCAGCACCTGGTTGAAATAAATCATTTTCAATACCGCTGGCCAACGCAGTTTGAGAGATGTCTACGATTAAATCAGACATTTCATTTTTACTGGGCAATTGTCTGAGCATGGATTTTAAAATCACTTCCATTTCTTCCAATTGGTTTCTATAGGCAGGCAATTGAGCCGCTTTTTGGTATTTATAAGAAAATGTTTGTTTATGTTCCAATTCCTTTTTTTGCAAACCTTCTAGTTGAATTCGTTGATCCTTAACCACAAACCAATAGACACCGCCAATGATTAAAGCC
>JAUIHY010000268.1 GCA_030432115.1 Gammaproteobacteria bacterium
TAAAACAGCCGTCTTCAATATACATATTGCCACCAGATGTGGCTTGGTTGTTATGTATGGTGCCAGCAATTGTGACTTCAGAATTATTGCCAAAACACCAAATGCCACCACCTTTGGGTATGTCATCTAAATCACCATTGCCATAAACTGTGCTGTTATTATCGACTTCAACATAAGCACCGCCTAAAACCCTGATGCCTGCCACATTGTCAGAAACATCTACGCTGAATAAATAAACGGTAGCCGCTTCATCGACAATGATGCCTCTGGATTGGCTACCAGAAATTTGTAGATTTCTTAAAGAAACCAATGAATTGTTTTTGATTTCAAAGACAGGGTTGTCGGTGTTGCCAATGGTGGGTCCAATCGTATTTTGCGGGTCATTACAGTTGCCGTAACCCCCAGCAATGGTGACATGACCTGCTGTCGGTACAGAAATGGTATATGAGCCAAAGTTATTACCTTGATAAGAAATGGTGTTGGTTAATCTGATTTCATCGGCTTCATTGCCGTTGATTATGGCCGCCAACAGCGCCTGGTCCAAAGTGTCGTAATGATTGGACTGGTTACATTGGGGTGAGTCTCCCACGTACATGAGTGCAGCATATGCCGGCATTCCAAACATCAAGACCAATAATATGATGGTAATTTTAAGCTCTTTCATGACTATTCCTTTGGTTGATTTGATATGTATTACGTCAAATGTTCAAATTTCATGACATGATTTTTGACTTTTTTGCTCACAAAAAAAAGCGCCCTTTCGGACGCTTTCCTTTACTGAGTCGTTAATGCTTGATTAACAGAGTCTAAATAAACCTTTTTGATTTATCGAGAGGCGTTGCTATTCATGGTGCTGTTGCGACCTGAGTCTCTGGTTTGGGCCATATCACGCATGCCATCGGTGTGACATTGGCCAGTTTTGTGACCACGGTTAACACCACCAGATAATTGGCCACGGTGTTTTTCGGTGGTTCCGTCATCTGGATCTTTTAAGAAAGGGTCAGTGACGATTTGACACCAATCAGGACGCCACCATTTGGTTGTAGGGGAGGTGGTATAGTAGTTCACAGCATTTCGAGCCCAGGTTGGGATACCAGACAACCATGAGCTGGCGCCTGATGTGGTGAGGTTAGAGTTATACCCGCAGCCAACGCCAAACACACCACCCACAGAGGCCAAGTTGCCAGCCAGAGGCGTACCTTGGTAGGGTGTGCCGACAGATTGAATTAACCTGCCACCTGAGGCATTATCCAAACCACTCCAATAGTAGCTGTACAAATGTAGGGTGGCTGCGCCACCTTGTGAATGCGCCACCACACCAAAGGAGTCATAATTGTCTCCAAAACTGTCAATTCGCTGGGCAAATGCATCATGAGAACGGTTTTGATTGAAGTCACTGAACTTAACGCTGTTATTGAATTGACCTTGTTGAGAACCCCAAACATCACTGGAACAATAGCCATGAACCAACATCAACACAGAACCACCGGCTTTGTTTTGCTTCAATTGAGCTGGGCGGTTTCCTAATAACATGGATTCATTGATTTCACCTTGGTAACTCATGATTGATTTTTCAGATATAGATGGCATTTTTATGCGCATGTTGTCTATATCCAAAACATTGATGTAATGGTTGATGTCTTCAACACGGATGTTTTTCAAAGTGTATTGATCAGACTGTCCAGCTGCCAATAACCAACGGTCGTCCAGTTGTAAATTGATTTCACCACCTTTGGTATCAACGATAGATGATAACCATGTAATGGCTTTCTCTTTGTTCTTGCTGTCTTTGCCCCAAACCTCAGCAATCACACGGTATCGAGTATTCGCCATGCTTTTGTTCATTTGTTGTGTGTGGAAAGATAAATTGATTTTGTGATCATCGCGGTATTGACCCACTGCTGCTTTTGAAGTCACTTTCAATCGGTCGTCGATCACAGGTACCACATGTTCAATGGTTCTGAAAAAAGGCTTGCCCTTGGGCGTTAAACCATGGGCCTGCACTTGAACATGATACAAGCCTGGTTCTTGAGCAACAAAGGTGGTAGCAAACTGGCCATCAAATGCGGTTTTGTCTTGAGCCATGCCATCATCAAACATGGCGCGTGATGCTTTGTTTCCAGCAGGCGATGTGATTGTGATTTGTGCAGATTGTATCAGTTGTAAGTCATTGCCCACCATGGTAAATGCTTTTCCGGAGGTCAATGCATTGGCAAAAATTGTGACTTCCTCACCGATTAAATAGCCGTGTTTCCCAGTATAAGAGCTTAGCTGATATGGAGAATCACTGCTTAACAATAAATAGCCATCGCCTGAACCCAATGACTTGTCAGTTTTGTGTATATTGAAATGATAGCTGCCTGTGGCCACGTTCTGCAAATCAAACCTTGTGGCAGGGAACTGCTCTTCAGCCATGCCAAACAAAGTGTTTGATTTGGTGTAATTCAACTGATTTAAGTTCAATAACTTATTATCATTACCTGAATGTATATTGACCTGCCAATGATTGGCTTCTGGAGAAAACAATAAAACTGTTGGATTGTCACCATCAATCAATAATTGTTTGTTCCATACCATTTCATGGTTTAAGTTGACTGGAATCAAAGCAGACTTAGATACAATGGCAGCGGTTTCCGGAGCTGCTTTTTGCATCAATGGGATTTCTTCAGCAGGTCCTGCCAAATGTTTGACTTGTGGTGCTGAAGTGGCTGTTGTGGTGGCAAATAGCAATGTGCTGCTGACTGACAGCAGTGTGTTTTTTAATTTCATAAAACCCTCTTTGTATTGATGTGATCTTTTTTTGTCAATTGTGTGACTTTT
>JAUIHY010000269.1 GCA_030432115.1 Gammaproteobacteria bacterium
AAGTCAAAACCATTGATAATGTACATTTGAATGCCGTTGAACACGGTGAAGGCATTGTTTTTCTTCATTCTGTACAAGCAGGTGCTGCCAATAAAAGTTACGGTTTACAAGTCGCGGCTTTGGCCGGGCTTCCCAGTTCAGCTTTACAACAAGCCAAGGGCTATTTGCAGCAATTAGAAAACAGCGAAAGCAACCATGCGCCGGTTCAAACCAGTTTATTTGCCGTTACAGAACCGGCAGAGTCAAAAGTGGAAAAGAAGCTCAAAACCGTTTCAGCAGATGACCTGACACCGAGACAGGCATTGGACTTGGTTTATCAATTAAAGCAGTTGATTAATTGATTCAATCATTTTATTCAGAGGGCCAATTGACTTGAATTTGAGCACGTTTTGCAAAAGCACTGATAACATCACTTAAAACCTCTGTTCTTTTTTGTTTGTCATCTATGCCAAGAAAAGCCAAAGACTGACTCGGATCTGCACACCACTGCTGTTGCACCAAAACATATTCTTTACCATCACTGACGAATTTAATAGAGGGACCTATTTTTCCATATATTTTTTGCATTGTGATGCTATGAACACCCTCTTTTTTATAGTCAATACTATTGATTGTTGACCAACTGATTTTGTATGAGCTTTGGGGTTGCAACACCCCTTTGTAATAAGTATCAAGTTGTATGCCTTTTTTATCAACAATCAATCTTCTTCCACATTCACCGCCTTGATCCAAAAACCACCACATACAAAGCAAAAACATCAAGAAAGAAGCAAAAAATATTAGCAACACCCATGATGCGTTTTCCTCAAATGGCGCTAACTTTAACCAGCCCATAAATAAATAAAGCACAGCAAAGAAAGAAATAACCAGTTTTTTATTCGGTGGTGGTTCCACGAACCAAATCGATTCACTATCATTCATACTCATAAGACAACCAACCTGTCCCTGCCTTTTTCTTTGGCTTGGTATAGTGCTTTGTCTGTGCGCTTGAGTAAGTCTTCAACTTGCTCACCTACTTTCAATTTGCTTAAGCCACAACTGAAAGTCAGCTTTATTTCTGCATTTTTTAGTTGAAATGCATGTCCCCTGACAATCGACATCAAGTGATGAACAAACTCTTCTGCCGCGAGTAAATCTGTATCGGGCATCAATAAAATAAACTCTTCTCCACCCCAACGGCATGTCACACATTCAGATGGCATGCGGGCTTTCAATATTGCTGCAAATTGTTTTAATACCGCATCTCCATTTAAATGCCCGTACTGGTCATTGATAGTCTTGAAATGATCAAGGTCAACCAATATCAAACAAAGGGCTTGTTGTTTATTTTGTGCTTCGCTCACAGCACCAATGATCTTATGCTCAAAAGCAAAGCGGTTATCTAACTGTGTCAGGCTGTCCGTATTGGCCAGCTTTTCTAATCGTCCTTGATAACGAGACAAGGTTATTCTCGTTAACCACAGCACCACCATGCTGATCAATAAACTGAACGCCAAATTTATCCACAATGAACGAGTCAAAATGGGTTGTGACGCTGCCCGCTCTTCAACCAATAAATACCAGTCCAATTCAGGTATATAGCGGGTGGTTACCATCATTTGTTCACCATTGATTTGATAACTGAAATCAGTGGTGGCTTGATTCAAAATAACAGCCGCTTGTTCACGGTAGCCTGGTCGTTGATTTAGAATGGTTGCACCGGCAAAGTTTTTGCCATGCATCACCACCTCTCCATTTGAGCTAACAAAAAACACCTGTCGATTGAATTTTTGTTGGTAATTTTCAATTAAATTTGAAATCGTATCAGTGGCCAATCCGACTCCGATGATGCCTAAAAAACTGTCTTGATAATCAAACATCTTGTGGTTGACAAAAAAGTTTCTTTTCTGAGCGGTTAAAAAATCTGAATCCACATTGATTTCAAAATCTTCAGCCATGTCTTTGGCGCGAAAATACCAATCGTCATCGGCTTTTTCAGGATCCACATACCGCAGAACTGTGGTGCTGTGGTAATAACGCAAGCTGCGATCTGAAATAAAAAAAGCCGTTTCGGTTTGGTACTTCTCTTGAATGGAATTCAGGTAACGGGTGATTAAGGCTGGGTCTTGCTCTCCACTCAAAGCCCAATCACGGACAAATGTATCTTGAGCCATCAGAGATGAAATAACGACAGTGGGCAATATATCTCTTTGGATTTCTGAATAAATATTGTCACTGGTTAAGGGCAAAGTACTCAGCTTAATCGTTTCTCGGTGTGCAGCCTTGGCGGTGAAATAACTGAAGAAACTGGTCACAGAAAAACCCAGTAAAAGCAAAGCAGCAAACACCCACAACATGTCATTTTTTCTGTGATTAATTGGCATCAATTCTCCTTGTTTTTTTATGTCCGAAACTGGCTTAAAATGTCAGCAAGTACAAACCCTGACGACGCCTATTTTAATAGCAAAAAAAACCGCAACTTGCTGCTAGGCAAGTTACGGTTCTCACAGAAGTTCAATACGAGCGTTTTCAACGCTATAACTTGAACTCGATTTTGTAAATTCGACTCACATTTTCATTGATGCCGTGGCTGGCAGGCGGGTCAAATCTATATTTCTTTAATGATTGTACAGCAGCGGCACCAAAAACTCGACCTCTGGTTGAAAATTTTTCCGCTGTCGCATCCACCACATCTCCTTGTGGGTTGATGGTCACCAATACATCCACCCAACCAGTTAACCCTTTTCTGGCCGCAGCGCTGGGGTAATTCAGCGGTGCATTTTCTATGATTTTCCAATGATAAGTTGCGGCATCACTCACTGGCTCTGGCTCTGGCTCTGG
>JAUIHY010000040.1 GCA_030432115.1 Gammaproteobacteria bacterium
ATCATTCAGCAAGAAGTTGTTAACAATCTGCCAACAAATGGCACTGAAAGCACATACCGGCCCCATAGCCACGGGTGACAGTTTTGTTTATCAAGACACTCAATTGGCAACCATCAAACAGAGGTTTGATGGCGTGATTGCTTGCGAAATGGAAGCCGCTGCGGTAGCGCAGGTTTGCCACCTTTACCAAAAAGATTTTATCATGATTCGTAATTTATCAGACATGGCAGACGAACATGCACCGATTAATTTTCAAGATTACGTTATTCAAGCAGGGAAAAAAACCAGCCGTTTGCTTTTTGAATTCATTAAAAATATCTAGAATCGAGTTAACGGGTGGCTTTTTGATACAGCTCCACATGCCGTTCTAATTTGTAGATTGGTGAATCCCCTTGTACATACAATCGACAAAACCCAGCTTTTGAACAGCGCCACCTTTCTTCTTCCTGACCACTCCTTGATATTTCTACCAAGTATTTAAAGTCCAAAGCCTCGCCTTCACCAGAGACTTCTTGCCTATCAAAAAAAAGTTCTGACAATTCCACCAATTCATTGGCATCAGTGGTATCTATGGTGGTGGTGAATTCATCGTCGATGAATTTAAAATGTGTCAACTTGGGATAATCCGTTCCACACCCCGTTAAACACATAACCACCAACATCATTAAAAGCCATTTATATTTAGTCATTTTCTTACCTATTGTTTCAAAGACACTAACGTTCTTTAACTCTCTTTTTAAAACAATCTGGGCCAGCACTTACTCTGTTGTCTATTTAAATTCTCATGACTCAAAAAGCAATAGAACTTGAATCAATTGAAATTATTTCTCACCCCTGTATTAATTATCATAGCATACAAGGGCATTAATAAACAATATTTCCAGCGTATGGAGCTCGCATAGTCACTGATTGCTATCGAGTCATACATTCCTGTTGTTAATTGACAAAATTTGGTCAAAAATACCCTCATGTCAGAAATTACCCGCACATTGGCACACACAATGAACCAAGGCAAAGCCTTTGTTTTGGAAGTGGCCAGACGTTACCGAGATGACGAAACTTCATTAGCTGCCAGCTCTTTGGCATACACCGCTTTGCTGTCCTTGGTACCTTTTATGTCGGTTTTGGTGACGGTTTTTTCAGCCATGCCTTTGTTTGAAAATGCCTCGCAAACACTTCAAGATTTTATTTTCCAAAACTTTGTTCCAGCCACAGGTGAAGTGATACAAGACTACATTGCTCAATTTGTGGATAAAGCCCGTGGCTTAACCGTCAGCATGTCTTTGGCCGTTTTTGTCACTTCTATTTTGATGATGCACACCATGGAAAAGGCCCTTAACCGCACCTTTGACTGCAAGCCTTCAGGCAGCTTAATCAAAAAAGTCACATTGTATTGGACCGCTTTGACCTTGGGGCCCTTGTTGATTGGCGGCGGCATTGCCATGTCCTCCATTATTTTCAAGTATTCAGCCTTGGCCAGTGCCAAAACGTTGTTGCTCAAAGTGTTACCCATTTTGTCATCCGCGGCTGGCTTCTTTGTTATTTACCTTTTTGTTCCGAATCGAAAAATCAATTGGCGATATGCTTTGGTGGGTGCTTTGTTCGCCGCCATTTGTTTTGAGCTGGCTAAAAAAGGCTTTGCTTTGTATGTCACCACTGTTCCGAGTTACCAAAAAATCTATGGTGCTTTGGCATCGGTTCCCTTGTTCTTAATTTGGACCTTTGTGTCTTGGAACATCATATTAATCGGTGGCACCATCATCGCCACACTGGAGAGCTCCCGCTGGCGATCTCATGTGCAGCACTACCATAAAAATCAGCGCTTTTTACTGATCTTAGAAATATTGAATTTACTTTGGGAAGCCAGCCAAGAAGGCCACACCTTGAGCCATGAACAATTGACCCACCAAGTCTATTTCGTCCCAGACGATGAACTGGGCCAACAATTAGAGTGGTTAAGTCACAACAAACTCATCACCACCAACCAAGATGGCGAATACCTGCTGCGCCAAGACCTCAGCCAATTGAAACTCAAAGACCTGTATCGCAAAGGTCAATTCAAACTCCCCCTCAAAGCCGAGGATTATTTCGAAAAACACCAAAAAGTATTGGATGAGTGCTGGTCTTCAGTTGATACCCTGCTAAACCAACCCTTGGCACAATTTTTTAAATAAATTGACGTGGTTCTTGATGATGTCAGGTCATCTGTGGACAATCACAAGCTTGACTTAATCTCATTCAATGAATATGAAAACAAACACCTTATTAATGACCTGTCTCAGCGCCATGCTGCTTACAGCTTGCCAAAACACCGAACAAAGCCCTGAGCAAAGCGCCAAACAAAACACAACAGAAGCAAAGCCCCCCACTCCATCACAAACAAATGAAGTGGCACAAGACAGTTCAGACGCTTTGAATTTCAACCTCACCAACCTACAAGGTGAAGACGTACAAGCCGCCGACTTTCGTGGTAAATGGTTGGTCCTCAACTATTGGGCCACCTGGTGTGCCCCTTGTCGCGACGAAATGCCTGAATTGGTTAAATTCCAAGAAAGCAATACCGATGTTCAGGTATTGGGTATCGCATATGAAGATTCAGCCATAGAAAAGCTTCAGAGCTTTGTTAAAGATTTCAACATCAACTACCCCATTTTGACCATTGATGTATATAACCCACCGGCTTTCGCTGAAGAAGGCGGTTTGGGTCTGCCCACCACCATTGTTTACAACAAAGAAGGCATCAAGCACAAAAAGCACATGGGTCCCATTGATTATGCTGGTTTGATGGAAATGGTGGAAAAATCAGCCCATAACAGCGCCGAGTAATCACAGCGTTCGTTGTGACAAAGCCCAATCAATGTGCTCGCAGACCATGTCATCACTCACCTTTGCTTTTTGACCCAGCAAGGCTTGGGTGATGGCCTCGTCTTTTTCCGCATGACCTGTGAATGCATTACCCAAAGCCACCGCAATGTTCCTGAGCCAAGCCAGATAACCTATTCGCCTGATGGGCGAGCCTTCTGTCTTGCTTAAAAATTCTACTTCTGACCATGCAAACAAGGTTACCAAATCCGGAGCATCTAAGTCGTTCCTTGGATAAAAATCTGAGACCGATGTGTTGCTGGTGAATTTATTCCAAGGACAAACCATCTGACAATCATCACAACCATAAATGCGATTACCCATGGCTTTTCTGAATTCAAGGGGAATTGCTCCATGGTTCTCTATGGTTAAATAAGAAATACAACGGCGGCCATCCACTTGAAATGGCGCCACGATTGCAGCTGTTGGACAGGCATCCAAACATGCCGTACATGAGCCACAATGAAAAGTCGCTTTTTTATCAGCAGGCAGTGGTAAATCCGTATAAATTTCACCCAAGAAAAAATAAGACCCTGCTTTGCTGTTAAGTAAATTACTGTGTTTGCCAATCCAACCCAAACCCGCTTTTTCCGCAATAGCCTTTTCCATCACAGGCGCAGAATCTGTGAACACGCGGTATCCAAATGCACCTGCTTCCGCTTCTATCTTTTGGGCCAACTGTTTGAGTTTTTTGCGTATTACTTTGTGGTAATCCCGCCCCAAAGCATACCGAGAAACCGCACCTTTCTCTGCTTGTGACAGCAGGTCTTCATAAGGTGTCAAATCCAAATTCATATAGTCCAAACGCAGCGAAATGATGCTCATGGTACCTGGAATCATTTCATCAGGTTGGTATCTTTTGCTACCATGCTTGTGCATATAATCCATATCAGCATGGTATTGCTTGGCCACCCATTGGTTCAAATAATCACCGGCCTCAGATAAATCCAAATCACTGATACCCACAGCCTGAAAACCCAATTCCAGGCCCCACTTTTTGATCTCTTTAGAGAGTTCTTGATAATCGATGCTTGGTTGTCTGGACGTCACTTGATAAACTAAAGGTATGGTAAAGGCATTATACAACAAGGCTCAAACAAAAAAAATCGACCAACAAGCCGCCACGTTTTTGGGCATTGACTCCTATGCCTTAATGCAGCGCGCCGCACTGGCCGCTTTTCAACACATCAAACAATATAAAAAACTGTTGGTGGTTACAGGGCCAGGTAACAATGGCGGTGATGGCTGGGTGGTGGCTGAACTGGCCAGAAAAAATGGCCAAGAAGTCACCATTTGGGCACTGAAAGATCCCAATCAATTATCTGGCGATGCCCAGACAGCTGCTCAAGAATGCCAGGTTGAACATACATTTTATTGCCCAGAACAACAAAGCTTTGATGTCATTATCGATTGTATTTTTGGTTCAGGTCTGAACAAAACAGTCCAAGGCCATTATGCCGAGGCCATCGATTGGATCAACCAACAAGCAACACCTGTGTATGCCATTGACATCCCCAGCGGCCTGAACGCAGACACAGGTCAGATTATGGGTCATGCCATCATAGCGAAATGTACCATCTCGATACTGACCGACTCACCCGGATTGTTCACATTATGCGGCAAAGACCTGTGTGGCATCATAAAAACGGAAAACTTAACTGTTGACCCTAAGGCATACCAAAACATCACAGCCGATGCCCATTTACTCCATGAATCACAATTATCTTCACTGCTTACCAACCGAAAGCACAACAGTCACAAAGGCCAGTTCGGTCATGTCTGGGTGGCAGGCGGCCAAGCGGGCATGATGGGGGCGGTTCAATTGGCCGCTTTTGCAGTGCTGAAAAGTGGGGCCGGTGCTGTGACGGCTGTCACGGACGCCTTGCACAGTGTCACGATGCCCTTACAGCACCCAGAAATCATGACACATGCATATGATGAAACACACCCAGAGTTACCCATTAAAAAACCTGATGTTTTGGCCTTGGGCATGGGGTTAGGTCAATCTTCATGGTCAAAGTCGTTATTCAAACAATTGATTCAGATGCCACAAGCCAAGGTTGTTGATGCCGATGCATTGGCTTTGCTCGAACCCCATCATTTAACAAAGCAAGATGTCATCACACCCCACCCATTGGAAGCGGCTCGTTTATTGGCTTGTTCCACAGCCGAGATCCAAAACGATCGATTGCAAGCAGCCAAAAGCTTGAATCAAAAATACCATGCAACCACAGTACTCAAAGGCAGCGGCACCGTCATTGCCGATGCGCAAGGCTGTTATCTTTGCCCCCATGGTTCTGATGCTTTGGCCACAGCTGGCAGCGGTGATGTATTGGCCGGCATGATTGCGGGATTGATGGCTCAAGGGCACAATGCCGCCCAAGCCGCAAAGCAGGGTGTTTTGTGGCACGCGATCACTGGAGAAAAGAGTCAACAAAAATTATGCCTGACAGCCTCTGGTATTTTGAATGAACTGCATTTACACTTGCCGGCATGAATACATATGACGTTTCCAGCCTGACTCAATTAGCCCAAGTGGCACAACAATTTGCCGAACAAATCAAACCAGGCGATTTGATATTTTTGAATGGCGATTTGGGCATGGGTAAAACCACTTTCACCCAGTTTTTACTCAAAGCAGCCGGCATCAGCGACCACATAAAAAGCCCAACCTACACTTTATTTGAACAGTACCAATCACCCGCTTTTTCCTTTGTACATATGGACCTGTACCGTTTAAGCGACCCTGAAGAATTGTATTTTTTAGGCATTGAGGATTTGCTTAATCAAGAAAACACCACCCTGATTGAATGGCCTGAAAAAGGGGCAGGTGTTTTGCCTGATCCCGATTGGCAATTGACTTTTCAAAGCAACAAAAACAACAGAACCTTAACAATAACATCAAATTAAATCGCTATCTTACTGATTTAAGTCATTTTTACTTGATTCCATCGAAAATATTTCTTACACTTGAAGTTCGAAGTGAGAACAACCATGAAAAAAACCATCACAGCCCTAATGCTAATGACCTGTTCAACTTGGCTGAATGCAGCCGAAGTGGATGGCATGCGCCTGTGGTCCGGACCCGAACACACCCGAGTGGTTTTTGATTTAAGCGGACAGGCCAATTACAAATTATTTGAATTAGACAACCCGCCGCGTGTTGTGATAGACATGCCCGACAGTCAACTCAACACACGCTTACAAGTTAAAAAGAACAAAGACATCAAAAAAGTCCGCTACAGTAACAAAGACGGTCAATTGCGCATTGTTTTAGACTTACATAAAAAATCATCAAACAAAAGCTTCTTACTCAAACCCACTGATAAGTACGGTCATCGCTTGGTTGTTGATGTCAGCCAACCCAAAGCCAAGGTTGAAAAAACGGTTGCCAAAGTCACACAAAAAAACCGCGATGTCATCATTGCCATTGATGCCGGTCACGGCGGTGAAGATCCCGGTGCGATTGGCCCTTCAGGCACATACGAAAAAAACGTGGTGTTAAAAATAGCCAACGAATTGGCCAAAGCCATCAACGCTGAAAAAGGAATGAAAGCATTGCTCATCAGAGAAGGTGATTACTATATCAAACACAGAAAACGTTTTGAAAAAGCACGCGACCACAACGCCGATTTGTTCGTCTCGGTTCATGCTGACGCTTTTCACAACCGCAAAGTTCATGGCGCCTCCGTATACACTTTGTCACAGCGAGGGGCATCTTCAGAAGCGGCCAAATGGTTGGCAGCCAAAGAAAACAAATCAGACTCTATTGGTGGAGTTGTCATAGAGGACAAAAAAGACATGTTGTCTCAAGTGCTCTACGATTTATCACAAAATGCCGCCATGGAAGAAAGTCATAAAGCCGCTCAATCTGTCCATGCTTCTATGAAAAAAGTAGTTAAATTACACGGTCGAGGATTTGGTCAAGCCAACTTTTTGGTGTTGAAATCTCCAGATGTACCTTCCCTGCTCATTGAAACAGGCTACATCAGTAACCCGGGAGATGAAAAAAATTTAAAAAACCCTGCTCATGTTAAAAAGCTAACGCAACAAATCACACAAGGAATCCGCCATTATTTTTACCAAAGCCCGCCGCCAAACACTTGGATCGCCGCTCAAGCAAAAGGTAAAAAGCATGTGGTCCAGTCGGGTGACACCCTCAGTGGCATAGCCTCACAATTTAATACCAGCATTGCCGCCATCAAATCCATCAACAACAAATCTGGCAATGCCGTTCGCATCGGTGAAGTGTTGTACTTGCCAAACTGACAATAATGGCCTAAAAATCCAACCAACCCATCAGCTGTCTTCACATGACTGCTTTTTAACCCCAAACCCATACAAAACAACAGCCATACAGGTGCAGAAACCCTTCATTTTGGTTTATGATAAATAACCATCAAATGATCCGAGGTGTGTATGCCATTCAAATGTTTATTATTCATCTGTTTTTCAGTGCCATTGATGGCAGAAACTGAATGGGTCAATGATGTTCAACCCAACCCATTGGCTTTCACTGGCTTTGGCGACGGCATGGCCATTGTGGATGAATGGCTGGCGGTAGGTGATACCAGCAACAGTGATCAAAACCCCAACGCGGGTGCAGTCCATATTTACAATAATTCATCAGGGCAATGGGTACTCTATCAAACGCTGTATGCAGACGATCCCGATAGCGGGGATGAGTTGGGTTCTTCTGTTGACATTGAACGAAAACATGACAGCGGAGAATTGTGGGTGGTTGCATCAGCACTGAAAGACGATGAAGTCAACCTTGACAATGGCGCCGTATATGCATGGACATTAGATGATATGGGTGTCTTTGTTCAAAAGCAAAAGTTCACTGGCGTAAACCTAATCAGCCAAAATTTTGGCCAATCCATCGCACTGAATTACGACTATATTTCAGAAATTGATGCCGAGCTGTGGGTACTGGTCGTAGGTGATGATTACAAACGCCATCAAGTGATGGGGCAAACAAGAGCCACTGGAGGTGTCACGATTTTCAAAAGGGAAGCAGGGCCTGGGTTTCCATGGGTAGAAGAAACGGTTCAAACTGGTCAAATTTATTTGGACGGTTTATCTTCAACTGACTTTATCGGTAGGTCAGTGGCCATAGACGGTGCCACCATTGTGGCTGGCGCACCAGGTGATGATGACCACAACCTACCCAGCGGTGATGGTGTCAATATGGGTGCCATTCACGTATTGACCAGAGACAATTTGACCCAAACCTGGTCTTGTTGCGCCATCGCCTATCCAGATTACCGAGAAAGAAGTGCACAATTTGGCTACGATGTGGATGTCATCAAACAACCCAACAACAACCGCATCATCATGGCCTCAGCCCCTTTTGAAAAAGACCAAAACAACCAAGCCGATGGCTCCGTTTATGTTTGGTTCAATGGCGCACAGGTTCAAACCATCACAGCACAAACATACCCTGGCACCCAAGGCAATTTTTTTGGTGGTTCCATTGCTGCCAATGGCGACCCCTTTTTTGGAGACACACAGTTCTTTATCGGCGCACCATACAGCGAGAACCGCAAAGGCAGAATTTATCACTATGAAATCAACCCAAATTTTGATGGCAACAATGATTTATATCTGTTGACCGACCAAATTGTTGCTTACAACCGCGACCAAAACCCATGGGATACCGGCCAGTTTGGCATACATGTTGCCACCGATGGCTTAAACAGCGCCACCAGCAGCAAAAGCAATTATATAGGCAGTCACAAAAGCGTTTATACCGTTGAAATGCCCATCTTTAAAAATGGCTTTCAACTACCTCCATGATCAAAAATGATAACCCAACCATTGGACTATAGGCCTAGGCTGTCCTTTCATGTAAAATGGTTGCTCATTTTTAGTAGCAGAGGGTTTACCTATGAAAATTAGTGCAGGCACTGTCAAATCGGGCATCATGCTTGGTTTGCTATTGAGTGGTTCGGTTTTTGCCAAGCTACCCAAAGGCATGGAAAAAGTGACGTCGGTAGAAGGCATCACAGAATACAGCATGGAAAACGGCTTACAAGTTTTGATGTTTCCTGACCCCAGTCAAGAAACCATCACCGTTAATGTCACCTACCATGTGGGGTCAAAGCATGAAAACTATGGTGAAACCGGTATGGCTCACTTGCTCGAGCACTTGGTGTTCAAAGGCACACCTAACCACAAAGACATCACCAAAGAATTGACCGACCATGGTGCTGAACCTAACGGTACCACCTGGACAGACCGCACCAATTATTTTGAAACCTTCACTGCCAGTGATGAAAATCTGAATTGGGCTTTGGACATGGAAGCCGACCGCATGGTCAACTCTTTCATTGCCAAAGAAGACCTGGATTCAGAAATGACCGTGGTTCGTAACGAATTAGAAAATGGTGAGAACAACCCAATTCGCGTTTTGATTCAACGATTACTTGCCGTTTCATTCGATTGGCACAATTACGGCAAAAGCACCATCGGTGCGCGCGCCGACTTGGAAAATGTTGACATCAGTAACTTGCAAGCGTTTTACAAAAAATACTACCAGCCTGACAACGCCACATTGATTGTTGCAGGAAAGATTGACGAAGAAGCCACTTTGAAATTGGTGGACAAATACTTTGGGGTGATACCAAAACCCATGCGTAAACTAACACCCTTATATACTGAAGAAGGCATCCAAGATGGTGAACGTCAAGTGACTGTGCGTCGCCCAGGTGATGTTCAGGTTGTTGCCGCCATGTACCGCGTACCAGCGGGTGCTGACCCTGCTTTCCCAGCCGTCAGCGTGTTGACCCAAATATTGGCCGACCCACGTTTTGGACGCTTACAAAATGAAGTGGTCAAAAAAGAATTGGCCGCTGCCTCTTTCGGTTTCCCATTCCAATGGGCTGAACCTGGCGTGGTTTCATTTATGGCTCAAGTGGCCAAGGACAAAGACCTGAACGCCACCAAAGACGCCCTATTGGCCGTTTTGGAAAACGTCAAAGACAACCCAATTACCGAAGAAGAAGTGTCACAAGCCAAAGCCAATTTAATCAAGCAATTTGAATTGTCATTCAATTCATCAGAAGGTGTGGCCTTACAAATATCTGAATGGTTGGGCATGGGTGATTGGCGCTTGATGTTCTTGGACCGAGACCGCTTGGAACAAGTGACCGTTGAGCAAGTACAAACAGCTGCCGAAGAATACCTGGTCAATGACAACCGCTCTTTGGGCATGTTTTTACCAGAACAAAAGCCAGACCGAGCCGACAGCATCAAACGCTACACGGTCGCTGAAGTTCGTGACATGGTCAAAGGTTACGAAGGTCGTGAAGCTGTGGCTCAAGGTGAAGATTTTGATCCTTCATTTGATAACATCGATGCGCGCACCGAACGAAAAACCTTGTCAAACGGTGCTAAATTAGCCAGCATCAACAAAAAAACACGTGGCGAATCGGTGGTTTTGCGCATCAATTTAGACATGGGTAACACCGAAGCCTTGCACAACTTATCAACCATTGGTAGCTTGACAGCCAGCATGTTGCAACGAGGCACAGAACGATTGGATCGCAAAGCATTACAAGCAGAGTTTGATAAACTCAAAGCCAATGTATCGGTTGGTGGCTCTGCCCGCGGTGCCAATGCCTCTGTCACCACCACCAAAGAAAACCTACCTAAAGTGATCGCCTTATTGGACGAAGTGTTCAAAACACCAGCCTTCAGCCAAGAAGAACTGGATGTATTGAAGCAAGAGCGTATCGTGTCTTTGGAACAACAAAAACAACAACCGCAATCTCAAGTGTTCCGTCAATTAGGCAAACACACCAATGTCTATGAACCTGGCCATCCTCGCTATCAGTTGACCATTGATGAAGAAATCAATGCCATCAAATCTGTCACGGTTCAAGACATGAAAGACTTCCATGCAGACTTTTATGGCGCCCAAGATGCTGACATCGCTATTGTTGGTGATTTCGATGAAGCAGCCACCACCGCTGCATTGGAGAAATCATTGGGTGACTGGAATGCTTCTGTTTCATACAAGCGCGTACCCGCAGAATACAGCCAAGTGGATGCGGTGAACAAATTCATCGACACACCAGACAAAGCCGGCGCTGCTTTTGGCGCCATGTTGTTGATGCCTATCAGCGATGACCACGACGACTACCCTGCCATCTTTATGGCCAATCAAATGCTGGGTGGCGGCTTCATTTCCAGCCGACTGGCCAACCGCCTGCGTCAACAAGATGGTTTGAGCTATGGTGCCGGTTCATTCTTACAAGCCAGCAGTTATGATGAGCGCAGCATTTTGGGTGCCTATGCCATTTGTGCACCTGAAAACTTGAACAAAGTGGAAGTGGCTTTCAAAGAAGAAATGGAAAAAGTATTGGCTGATGGCTTCACTGAGCAAGAATTGATTGATGCGAAAAAAGGCGTGTTGCAAAACAACCGCATAGACCGTGCCAAAGACAACCGTTTGGCCAGTCAATTGGGCAGCTACATTGATTTAGAGCGCACCCAAGCTTGGAACAAAAAATACGAGCAAGCGATTCAAGACCTGACCATTTTGGACGTCAATATGGCATTCAAAAAACACGTGGACCTGAACAACTTCTCGATTGTAAAAGGCGGCGATGCCAAAAAAGCCAACGGAGAATAATGTTCATTCAACCATTCTCTAAAAAGCCGGGGCTTTGACCCCGGCTTTTTTTTGGTTACAATCTTTGCCTTTAAAACCCACAGAGGATAACGATGAGGACTTTGCTTTTGCCATTGGCGTTTTTCAGTATTTCTGCGTTTGCTGAAAACAAACCAAACTATGATGAACAATTTTTAGAAAAAGTCACTACCTTACGAGACCACGCACTCACTGACAACTTGGCTTATGACATAACAGAATCATTGACCACCGAAGTGGGACCGCGTTTGGGCGGCAGTGAAAACGATGCCAAAGCGGTGGCTTGGGGCGAAGCCAAGTTCAAGGCTTTGGGTTTTGATCGCGTGACTTTAGAGCCTGCCACCTTTCAACGTTGGGTTCGCGGTGAAGAAACCGCAGAAATCACCGCACCTTATCCACAACCTTTGGCCATCACCGCATTGGGCAAATCCATTCCAACACCTAAAGAAGGCATCACAGGCGAAGTGGTTCATTTCGCCACCTTGGCAGATTTGGAGGCCGCTGATCCTGCTTTGGTTAAAGGCAAAATCACCTTTATCAGCAACCGCATGTCCCGCCAAAAAGACGGCTCAGGTTACGGCAAAGCCGTTGGTGCCCGTGGCACAGCAGCCCAAGTTACTGCATCAAAAGGTGGTATTGGCACAGTGATTCGATCGATTGGAACAGACAGTGACCGTTTACCACACACCGGCGCGATGAAACATGACCACGATGTGGCCACTGTGCCGGCTGGTGCTTTGTCTAATCCTGATGCCGATTTACTTATTAATATGCTGAAACGTGGCAAGCCCGTCACTTTGAAATACACATTGGGTGGATATTTTGGTGATGAATACACATCGCACAATGTCATCGGCGACATCATCGGTACAGAACGGCCTGATGAGTACATCATTATTGGCTGTCATTTGGATTCATGGGATTTGGGCACGGGTGCCATAGATGATGCTTCAGGTTGCGGTATCACTATGGCCACAGCGAAATTGATCAAAAAACACATCGGCCCGCTGAAACGCACCATCCGCGTGATTCTATGGGCCAATGAAGAATATGGCTTGGCAGGGGCAAAAGCTTATCATGAAGCGCACAAACATGAATTGGACAAGCACATTTTGGGCGGTGAATCAGACTTTGGTGCTGGCACCATTTATGCATTGGGTACACGTGTTGATGAAAAAGCCATGCCTTTGGTTGATGCAGTGATGGCTTTATTGAAACCATTGGGCATTGAATACGCCAACAACCAATCATCATCAGCACCTGACTTGATTCCTTTGCGTGCGGCTGGCATGGCGGTGTTTGGCCTAAAACAAGACGGTACTGATTATTTTGATTACCACCACACCGCCAATGACACATTGGATAAAGTCGACCCTAAGAAACTGGCACAGAATGTTGCCGCTTGGGTTGTGGTCACTGCGCTGGCCGCAAATACCAATCAAGATTTTGGCTTTGGTTTGAGCGATAAAAAATAATTTCTAACAATAGAAGGGCCTCTTGAAAATCAACTGGCCCTTTTCCAACTGCTACAAGGATGTTTGACCTTGTCGAAAAACAACCACCCCCAACAACATCAACAGCAATAAAATTTGCCCAAAAATTGAACTGCTGGGCACCCTGGTGGGCGATGGCATTGGATTTGTACCCACTGAAACCGTCAAAACAATGGTGTCCGATTGTTGGCCTGTTTCATCAGATCCTGCGGATGCCATGTTGCTCAACTCACCATTGTTTACATCAGACTGCTGTACCTGATAGGTACCTACCAAACCACACACAGCCCCAATGGCAAGCGTGTTGCAGGTGATTTGATTCGGTGTAATCATGTCATCATTTACCGTCACTTGATTCAGCATCACGTCACCGGCATTGGTGGCTTCTATGGTAAATTCCAAAGTGTCACCCAATGTCACTGAGCCACTACCGTCTTCATCGGCATTTCCCGATAAGCTTTTATTGATTGACAAATCAGGGTTTGGACCCAATTGCTTAACCCCTTCAGTCGATTTAACAGCATTTTGAAGTTGCGGCCCAATGGCAGCAGATTCTGATAGAAGCATCATATTCATCAATACCGTGATAACAAGCAACTTGGCCAGTAAAATCATGTGTTTCATTACTTTCCTCTGAATAGGGTGTTAATAAATCCTATCTTAACCTCCACAATCACGCATCAAATTTTGGCTATTTTCCTGGTTTTGACTGCTTTTTCTTTCAGTTTTACCGAATTGATGGTGACTGAACAAAATTACGGATAATAAAAAAGCCTGTTGATTTTCACCAACAGGCTTTTACTCCTTAGGACAAGCGCTTAGCTGCGCTGTCTTACAACCACCAAACCCATACCCATCATCATGAAGAGCATCAATAATTGCCCCCATGTGGATGTACTTGGCACCATAGCAGGCGGTTGATTAACGGGCGGCAAGCCTACAATGATGGTCAAATCTGTGGTGTCAGATTGTTGGCCTGTTTCATCGGAGCCAGCGGTGGCAATGTTGGTCAACTGACCATTGTCCACGTCTGATTGCTGAATCACATATGTTCCAATCAACACACAGGTATCTCCCACTGCCACAGATGGACAAGTGGTATCCGATGGCGTGATCATGTTGTCTTCTACCAAAACATTGGTAAGGTCAACATCACCGATGTTGGTGGCCACAATGGTGAACTCAATGGTATCACCCAAGGTCACAGACCCACTGCCATCTTCATCCAGATTGTCAGTGATGGTCTTATCAATCGACAGATCTGGGTTGGTTCCAATCACCACCACAACCACATCAGTTTCTGGATCAGTTTCATCAGAATCACCAGTACCTGTGTTTGTGATTTCACCGTTATTGATGTCAGACTGCTGAACTTGATATGTACCCACCAATTCACAGTCGCCACCAGGTAACAAGGTCACACATGTGATGCTGTCAGGCGTGATCATCGGATCAGATACCACCACATTATTCAATGTCACATTGCCGTTATTTGTGGCTGTGATGGTGAACGTCAAGGTGTCATCCAAAGTCACATCACCACTGCCATCTTCATCAGCATTACTGCTCATGGTTTTAGCGACAGTTAGCGAAGGACCAGCCACTGTGACGGGTGTTGTGGTTGAGTCATCACCATTAACAGTGCCATTGTTCGGATCAGTCGCTGTGGCCGATGCTGTGTTGTCAATGCTACCACCATTATCAATATCATCTTGAGTGACGTCATAGGTATAACTGTTACAAGTGGCAACTTCAGTCGGCAATAGGGTCGTTGGATTACACACCAACACACCACCTGGCGCCATGGGGTCAGTCACAACCAAGTTGGTCAATGTCACATTACCTGTGTTTTGAACCTCAACTGCAAAAGTAATCACATCGCCTGCATCGCCAACATTCGGTGTACCAGCATCTGTGGTCAAAGTCGCCGTTTTGGTAACCACCATGGCGGGATCTTGATTCACAGGTGTATCTACCGTATCAGTCACTTCAGGTGTCTCATCAGAATCAGCTGTACCTGTGTTAGACAAGTTACCTGCATCTGCATGGTTGATGTCTACAGTCACAGTACCAGTCAATACACAGGTATTACCCGGTGTTACTGTGGCACATGTGGCTTGGTTAGGAGTCAACATAGGATCTGAAACCACCACATTGTTCAAAGTCACATTGCCATTGTTGGTCGCTGTGATAACAAAGGTCAACACATCGCCCAAAGTGATGTCACCTGAGGTGTCGTTATCAACGTAAGAATCTAAGGCTTTAGATACCACCAATGAAGGGCCTGCGGCAGTGATGGGTGTTGTGGTTGAATCATCACCATTGACCGT
>JAUIHY010000041.1 GCA_030432115.1 Gammaproteobacteria bacterium
TGGCTTCAACCAAAGCTTTGACCACACAATTGTCGGTTCTGGCATTGTTGACTTTGAAAATGATGGAAATTCATGACAAAGATCCAGCCAAAAGAAAACGCTTGGTGAAACAATTGCGCACCATGCCAGGTATTATCAACCAAGCCCTGGTGTTGAATGATCAAATTAAAGGCATTGCAGAGCAAATTGTCAAAAGAGACAACGCCCTATTCTTGGGTCGTGGTTTGCATTATCCCATCGCTTTGGAAGGTGCCTTGAAATTGAAAGAAATTTCATACATTCATGCGGAAGGATATCCTGCTGGTGAATTGAAACATGGGCCTTTGGCATTAGTAGATGAAAAAATGCCAGTCATAGCAGTTTGTCCTAACGATGAGTTGTTGGAAAAATTAAAATCTAATATTGAAGAGGTACGCGCCCGTGGTGGTGAGTTATATGTCTTCGTAGACCACAAAAGTGATCATGGTCTGTCAGACCGAGTTAATCATGTGATTACTTTGGATGCCAGTGGCTCATTCACATCACCTATTGTGTTCAATGTGCCTTTGCAACTGCTTTCATATCATGTTGCTGTGCTTCGTGGAACAGATGTCGATCAACCTCGTAACTTGGCCAAATCTGTGACAGTTGAATAAGTATTTTTAGAAAATTCTGGCTTTCTATTCTGGTTGTTCACACGGCCATGGCATTATAAACCCCCCACTTTTTTTTGTAGCAGTTTTGTTTCTTATTCAGGAATCGAACTGCTACTTTGTGATTATTTAACTCTGAACTTTTGTTAATTGCTTAACAAAACTGTTACTGCTCTCTATTCAGTGAGGCAATTCTAAAAGACTTTTTGTTTACAACATACCAAAAGGTATGTAGAATTGTCGACAGCATACCTTATGGTATGTTGAGGCAAAAATTGTTAAGGCTTCGATTGTTGAAAGCAGTCATAGAAGTCAAAATGATATTTTGTTGCTCAAATTTAAAATTTACTAAGAAGTAATTACCAGTTTGTTTCAACATAAACCATAAAGTTGAAGCAACAACTAGGAGAATGCAGTGGCAATTCAGGCTTTGATCGTTATCAGCAGTGTTATTTTGGGAATTTTAGGCGGGGTACATTTTTATTATGTGTATGCAACCAAACATTTCGAAGCATTTGATGAATACACCACATTGGGTATGAAAAATACTTCACCCAAACTAACCAAAAAGACTTCAATGTGGTCTGCATGGCTGGGGTTTAATTACAGCCATTCGTTTGGCGTGTTGTGGGTGCCAATGACCTATGTCTATTTGGCAATTTTTCAATTTCAAGTGCTACAAAACAGTTTGTGGTTGATGTTTATGTTACCTGGCATGTGTCTGGTTTATGTGGTTTTATCAAAAAGGTATTGGTTTTCAATACCATATTATGGTTCAGTTGTGGCATTGGTGTGTGCTTTCTTGGCTTGTGTGCTTAACTTTGGGGCGTAGGATGTTGTGTTCAATAAGGGCAATCTGATCAAGGAAAATAAAAAGTGAATAAATTAAAAAAAGTGTAACGAAATTAAAACTGTTTGCATCTATATAGATTATGAACTCAAAGAAATCACAATTTAACCAAAAAATTAATGACATTGTGATTAAGCGTGCCCAGAAGGGAAATCTTGAGGCACAGGAAGAGATTTACAAAACTTTTGCCCAAGTAGTATTTAATTTGGCAATGGGCATCACTCGAAATCAACAAGAAGCAGAAGATATTTTACAAAATACATTTGTATCGGTGTTGAAGAAGGTGAAAAGCTTTAAGTTTAAAGCACCCTTTGGTATGTGGTTAAGACAAGTGGTGGTTAACCAAACACTGATGCAACTCAGAGAAAAATCAACCAAAGAATTAAATCAGGACAGCAGCTATGAAAACATCGTGGATATTGATTCAGTTAAAGCAAGCGATCAAGTGGAAAATCATCATCAGTTGGATCATGTTATGGACTTAAACACTTTGCTTGCTCAATTGACACGACAAAGTAGGACTGTTTTGTTGTTGAAAGAAGTGGAAGGTTATTCACATAAAGAAATCAGCGAAATGATGGGTAAAAGTGAAAGCTATTCGAAGGCCGTGGTGTCCAGGGCTTATGAGCAGCTTAGGCAAAAAACCATCATACAGGATTTGTCAGCAGCTACGGGGGAAAGATGAAACACGCAACCACAGCAGAACTGTTAGAAGTAAAAGAAGGTAAGAAAACACCAATGAGCGCGCATGTTTTGAATTGTCAATTTTGCGCTGAGGCTTTGGCAGAACTGTCAGCAATACAAGAAAAGATGTGTTGTCATAGTTTCAAATTGCCACAGAAAATGTGGCCAAAAATTGCATGCCAGTTAGAAGAAAACCAGAATGGTTGTGACCATCGGAAGTTAAGCAGAGCGCTTTATACCATGGCTGCCAGTATAGTGATTGCTGCTTTTATAATGGTATTGATGTTGTCAGCACCAAAGCAGCATAAAGAATCAGAATATCAGGTGATTATGCAGCTGATGATGCAATCAAGCTTGCTGGAAAATGTGGTTGCCAGTCAGCTGAGATCTCAGCAAGTTGGGTATGTTAAGGATGAAATAGGAATGGAGATGAAACATTGGCGATTGATTCAAATAGACAATGCCATTCAATCAGCTGATGTGTCTGATACCACACTTCAACTGGTGTTGTGGAAGACACGGGTAGACACTTTACGGGCATTAAAAAACCATATAACAGAAAATAATACAGATAGATTGACAGGTGAAATATGAGATACACAGCATTTATTTTGATAGGTTTGTTGCTGCCAGTACAACTTTTTGCTGATGAGGCAACAGTCAAACGAATAGAACAAGAAATTGCTCTTCTGGCTAAAAAACTGTTAAGTGTCACTGGGAAAGAGTCATATACCATTGACAAAAAGGGAAAGTCTGTCACTTTTATTGGTGGTTGTTTTGAAGCCAGAGATGGAGGCATTCAATTGACTTGCGTTACCCCAGGACTTGATGTGCAAAATAAAGGCATGAAATCAGGTGACCTAATCACCGCCATAAATGGAATCAGTTTTGATAACAACAGCAAAGAAAATAACCAACTGAAATTTTCAAAATTAACCAAAAACATCAAGCCCAAAGATGTTTTTAAGATGACATACCTTGACGAAAACAAGCAACTCATTCAAGTGGACGTGGTGGTCAGTGAAATTGTTTTCCCCAGCTTTAATTTAACAGTCACCGTACCTTAGCAACTAAGAATTAACCAATTGAGTTATTGACAGCGTGTTGCTGTCGGCTGAGCTGTGCCAGTAACAAAATAATATTAAGAATAAATTTGAGAACATAATGAATAAAAAACACATGAGATTGATGGTATTTACGGTGTTAACTTTTATCACCACTTGGGTATATGGGTCTGAAAATAACAGTTCCATCGAGATTGGGAAAACATTTAATTTGCATTCGGAAATATTGGCAGACAATAAAGAAATCTATGTGTCATTACCGCCTAAATACCATGAACACAAGCAGCAATATCCTGTGATTTATGTACTGGAGGCCGAGTATTTATTCGCTTCTACTGCAACCATCATTCAATTCATAGCCAATCGCAGCAAAATGCCAGCAAGCATAGTCATTGGTGTGGCCACTGGAGGGCATGCCAAGCGAAAAGAAATGGCTTTTGAGTTACATGGTGGTAAACCTGAGAAATACCTCAAATTTTTAGAGAAAGAATTGATTCCAAAGGTAGAAAAAAAATTCAGGACCAATAATAACCGGACAATCATAGGACTGTCCCCCAGCAATGGCGTGGTGTTTGAGTCACTGTTCAGTGGTGCGCACCTGTTCAATAATTACATCGCATTGACAACGCACTGGGAATGGAGCCCAAGAAAAGGGATCAGCATGGTGGAGCAACTTATCAAAACCATAACTCAGCCTGATATGCCAGCTGTTAACCTATATATGGGAACTGCGGATGATGATCTTAGATACAGTCACACCCAGTACCATGAGGCAGTGGAAAAACTGAAAAATATTGGAAAAACAAGGGTCAATTTTCAAGTGGAATTGTTGCATCAAGAAGAGCATTATTTAACCGCCATCAGTGGTTTAAGAAACGCTTTTAAACTCATTTACCCTAATGATGAATGGGGCATGCCCAACCTAATGGACCACAAGGATCCGGTGGCTGTATTAAAGGCACAATATGACAAATTGACACGTCAACATGGTTTTGACATTTATCCCAATGAAGACGGCCATGTGCCTGCAGACCACATCTTGGGCTGGGCCACCACCATGATGCGTTTCAAAAAATTCACAACCGAACAAGCAATAGAAGTATTGAAACTGGCCATTTCATATTATCCAAATTCAGCCAATGCGCACAGGCAATTGGCTGAATTGTATTTTCAAATCAACCATCCAGAAGCCAATAAAGTAGCAGAAAAGGCCATGTTATTGGTGAGTCAATACCATCCCGAGTTCAAATTAGATTTTGAAAAGAAGCTGGTAGCTTTAGGAATGAATAAAGACAAAAAAAATAAAGGAGATAAACGATGAACTTTTTTAGATGTGTAGTTGTTTTAATTTTATTCGCATCAGCTGGATCTGATGCTACTGGGAATGACAGCACGGTATTAGATGTATCGGGTGGTATCAAATCAAAAGTGTTACAAACAGATATTCATGTGCAGCTGTTTTCCAAAATGGGAAGCCGAGCCAAAACTTTGTTGATTGTTTTAGATGGACAACATTATTTTGAGCAAGCTGTTGCAGCAAACAATGCCTTATTTCGAATGGAAGAAGTACCTGAAGTGTCTGTTGTTGGGATCAATCTCAGCCCTTCCCAGCGTTCGGAAATGTATTATCAAAAGCCAGATCAATTTAATAAGTTTATCGCTTCAGAACTGATGCCTTATGTAGAATCTCAAGGCATTAAAATCAGCACAAAAATAATTTTTGGTTGGGAGTTGGCAGGTAGTTTCTTACTGGATACATTGGCTCAACAGCCAACCGCTTTCGATGGCTATATTGCGGCCAGCCCCACACCAGTCTATGGCAGTTATTTTCCTGCTGAATTGAAGTCTTTTGAACGATTTAAACAAACCTTGGTTAAGGGTGACATGAACAACAGTTTTTTTTATTTCACCGAAGCCAATCATGATTTTCCAGTTCAATATGGCATGAAAAATTTAGTTGCTATGATGGAAAAATACGCTCCCCATGCCTTTGAATGGCAGCATCAAAAGTTAATGAACGAGACACACCAAAGCTTAACATTCAAAACACTGTTCAATGGAATGAAGTCATATTATGCAGGTTATTCCTATTTAAAAATAGATGGGATGGGTTTGGATGAGTTCAAGAAACGCGGTGGCATAAAGTATTTTGAAGATTACCATGCGAAGAGAAAGAAGCGATTTAATTTTAATGATGAAAAACTAGCAGAAGATTCAGTAAACAGCATCAATAATCTGATCTTACAATCCATTTCTGAGGATGACTATGCCAGTTTTGATAAATTCATGGATTATTTTTTTGTAGACATCAAGGCATTAAAAGACATTCATCCAAATCAGGCCAATAATTTTGCTACATTTTATTTAAAAAACCAGCAGTATGACAAAGCATTGAGAATCATAGACTTCTTACTTAAGCAGGACAGTGGTTCTGCAAAAGCCATGAATAATAAAGGAGATGTATATTTTCAAATGCATCATCATAACAAGGCTGTTATATGGCACCAAAAGGCTGTAGATGAAGCCAAAAAAATCAACCATTGGCGATTAGCAGAATTTCAGCTAGATTTGGATAAAAGCCAAGCCGCGTTAATAGATTGAAGCTATTGATTATGCCTGAATCGAAACACTTTTTACAACCCGAGTGAAAAATGATGAAAAAAAATTATACGCTATATACATTGCTTTTAAGCGTCACTTTTTTGGCCAGTGTTACAGTTAAGTCTGGATGGCATTTTGAATTGATGTTGTATTTGATTGTGGTTTATTCTGCAGTTTTTATATTTATATTTGAACGATATAGACCACATAGAAAAAACTGGAATGTAAAAAAAGCCGACTGGAAAAACGAGTTGTTGCACCTAATCATCAGTACAGCTTTGTTTGATGGGTTAGGAAAGGCTTGTGCTTTGTTTTTGGTGATACAATTACAAAGTCAGTTTTTTCAAGTGTCTGACTTTTGGTTGGCGTTTCCCTTGTTATTTGTGGTGGTAATTGCTGCGGTGGTGGCGGAATTCTTACCCTATTGGTTTCACAGAATCAGTCACCAAGCCAAGAGTGGTTCACCCACCAGTTTGTTCTTATGGCATGTCCACGCCATTCATCATTTACCATCTACCATGAATTGGTTTAAAACCAATTGGAACCATCCTTTGGGTATATTCATTAATGCGATTTTGAAATCTGGGCCATTATTGTTATTTGGCTTTCCACCTGCTGCGATTTTTCTGGTTTGGGTTATTCATGTAACCATGGCATATGTATCTCATTCTAACATCGAATCAAAAAGCTCCTGGCTTGATTATGTTGTTATCACGCCCCAGTTGCACCGCTTTCACCACAGCAAGAAGCTGATTGAAGCTCAAAATTATGGCATCAGCATTACTTTTTGGGACTGGGTATTTGGCACTTATTACAATCAAAATAGGACAGTGGAACAGGTTGGGCGTATTCAGAAAAATCATGAATACCCCAATCAAAACTCTTATTGGGGGCAAATACGCTTTCCTTTCACAAAGTTGTACCAACCATGTTGTTGCAAAAGCGTAAATAAGTGAAAATTAATAACTAACACTAATGAATCACAGAGAGAATAATAATGAAAAAAATATTTAAATTAAGCCGCATATATTTAATATTGGTGTTGTTGCTAAGTGTTTTTCACTGTTACGCTGGTGAAGTTTGTGAAGCCGCAGCTCAAGCCAGTTGTCATTATGCCAGCCCAAATGGGACAGGAGTAGGCAGCTACAGTGATCCCGCTTCTTTGCAAAACGCGCTGGCATTGGGTAAAGCCGGTGATTATGTGTATTTGTTGGCGGGCATTTACAGTGATCCTATTGAAATTGAGGGCGAAACTGCCATCATGAATCTAAGTAAATTCGTGCACAGACAAACACCACTGCCAACTGCAGAGCAGCCTTTAACCATCAAAGCTTACCCGACTCATGTTGTAGAGATTCAAGGAGATTATACTGAAAGGTGTGTGATTATTGACCGCCGATCACATTACCGATTTGAAAACTTCAAAATCAGTCAATGTCACCATGAAGCCATCAGGTTGGGTATAGACATCCCTCAAGAGGACATCATTTTCAGAAACATTGAAGTGACACAAGTTAGGTACTATGACAACAGTGGCTTTTTGGTGATACATGGTTATGAAAATGTACAGGTGTTGAACTCAGTTTTTTATGATTTTGAAAGCTCAAATTTCCCTGCTGGTAACAGTTATTACATACAAATGTTTCAAGCCATTGATGTTTTGATTGAAGGCAATGAATTCTACGGCAATGGGTCGGGAATTTACTACAAACACGGGGAGTCACAGCTTGGTCGAGGTGGTTACACCCGAATTTATGCCAACTCATTCTATGATCTAGATGAGGGCATGGCGATTAAATCTAATCAAAACAACACTGAAGTCAAAGGTAACCTGGTGCGTGATGCGGCCGTGGTTATACATGAAGAAGACGGTACTCAAGCACCTTTTACATGGGGCACAGCCATAGAGTTCAATACTTTCGTTAATGGCAAGTTACAGCTCAATCAAGGCAGTGATTCCTACATTCCTGGGGTTCAGCTGGGTGCATTTAACAGCTCGATAAAAAACAACATTTTAATGAACAGTGACTATTTGATTTGGGACTACGGCCCAGACAGTCAATTCATGAAAGGCATCGGTCTGGATTCAGACATGAATTGTCTGTATGACGAAACACAAAGTATCAGTATCAATTATTTTGGTGCTTCAGGTTCATGGGGTGATTTGGGTGGTCATTACGACCTTTCAGCCTGGAAGCAACAGGGATTTGATGTCAATTCTCAAGAAGTTGACCCACAACTTGATGGTAATCAACGGCCTGCTGTTGGGTCAGCTTGTTATGGTAAAGGTCACTCGGCGTTCACATGCCGCTGGGCGGGTGTCAGTCACTCCGATTGGGTGTTTTGTGATTTTTTTGAAAATTAACAAACCACTGATTGACTTTATAACTAACAACAAACTCTAAAAACTTGTAAAAACCATGATAAATGTAAAACAAATGAAATTAACACAAGCTGTCGTTGCCACTGTGATATTGATGCTTTTCGCAACAGCAGCTACATCACAAGAAGATACAGTAATGAAGGTATCCACTTTAAATGGTCACAATGGATATAAAGTTATTGGTGAAACAGAGAACAATTTTATAGGAGGCATGCCTTCACGGTCAGATTCTGTAGGTGATTTTAATGGTGATGGATTCAATGACTTTATGGTTTCATCCGCTTTGAACTCAACAAATTTGAAGCGTGGCGGCGCAAGCTACTTGATTTTTGGAACCGAAGACGGGTTTCCTGCGTTGATGAATTTAGCTCACCTTAATGGACTGAATGGTTTTGTATTATATGGTGTGGAAGGACTAGGGTATTTCGGGAGTTCAATCAGCTCTACAGGTGATTTTAATGGTGACGGATTTGACGACATCATTATCGGTGCTCCAGGTGAAGATACAAATGGGCAATCAGCAGGTGCAGCTTATGTGCTGTTTGGAACAGATAATATTCAGTCAAGAACGTTCGATTTGACTCAACTGGATGGCAACAATGGTTTTGTGATTCGTGGTCAATTTCGCGACCATGATATAGGCACATTAGTGGCACAAGCAGGTGACATCAATGGGGATGGTTTTGATGACATTTACCTCAGTTCCAGAGAGGAAATCAATGACATTGAAACCACAATGGGCTATGTGATTTATGGGCATGATAACTTAACTGGAGCAGAATTCAATTTGTCGCTTATCAATGGTAGCAATGGCTTTAAACTACACAACTCTTTGACGACTTTTGGCAACTCAATAGGGAAGTCTGGAGACGTGAACGCCGATGGTGTTGATGATTTAATGATTGGCTATTTGACTGCTTCACATGCAGGAGTAGAGGCTGGCGTCAGTTATGTTTTGTTCGGAAACCGTTCAGGGTTTGACCAATTGATAGACCTGTCAACGCTGAATGGTCAAAACGGATTTGCATTGTTTGGTGAGGCTGAAGGAGATGCATCTGGTGCTTCTGTTTCTGTCATAAAAGATTTCAATGGCGATGGTATTGATGACATGTGTATCAGTGCACCAGCATTTGGAACTTGGGACTTTGGCCGTGTTTATGTGATATTTGGTCAGGTTGGTCCTCATGCAGCTGCGTTTGACTTAACTACACTAAATGGATTCAATGGATTTGCCATTGACGGAAGAAGCGTATTTGAAAATGTGGGTCATGTTGTCAAAGATGCTGGAGACATCAATGGTGATGGTTTAACTGATACTTTAATCAGTTCAGAATTCTATGATATTGAAGGGGTGAATGATGTGGGCTTAGCCTATGTATTATATGGCAGCAAAAAGGCTTTCCCATCAGCGATGAGTTTGAATGCCCTGAATCGCAACAATGGGAAAATTATTCATGGTGCTGCTGAGGGTGATCAATTGAGCAGATCATTTGCTGGTTTGGGAGATGTTAATAACGACGGCTTAGGTGATTTTCTTATCACAGCGCCCTATGCAGATACCGATACATTAAATAATCCAGGAGCTGCTTATGTGGTTTTTGGTTCCAATGATTTAATTTATGTGGGTGGATTTGAATGAATGTCAAAAAATTAATGATTTATAGGGGATAAGGAATGAACGTGTATTTGTTATGTGCATCAATACTCACCGTTTTAATTGGCTTGGTTCATTCGTATTTAGGAGAGCATTTGATATTTTCAAAACTGAGAGCCGAGGGATTGATTCCAACAAAAGTGATGCCGCCTATGAGTGAAAGCAATATCAGAATCATTTGGGCCAGCTGGCACTTGGTTACAGTTTTTGGTTTTTGTGTGGCTGCAATTATGTATTGGCTGGGATTGCCAAATACAGACACTGAACGTTTCGTTTGGATGGGGTATGGGCTCGCTGCTGCCATGCTGTTCTCCAGCCTTTTGGTACTGATAGCAACCAAAGGAAAACACCCGGGCTGGATTGGCTTGCTGATAGTGGGTATACTGGTATTGTTGAGCCATTAATATGGCACCACGAGATGAATGGAAAAGTGTTGGAATCATGAAACAAATTACCAAAGATAAATTGAAACAAAAGCTCGATGCCGACAGTTATCATGTGATTGTTGACAAAGGCACCGAAAGACCTCACACAGGTGAATACAACCTGCATTTTGAGAAAGGACAGTACCATTGTAAATCTTGTGGTGAAGCCCTTTTCTCAGACACGTCAAAGTTCGATGCAGGTTGTGGCTGGCCCAGCTTTGATCAGGAAATCGAGGCGGGGAAAATCAAGGAAGTTTTCGATGATTCACATGGCATGAGGCGCACTGAAATAGTCTGCGCCAATTGTGAAGGTCATCTGGGTCATGTGTTCAATGACGGCCCAACCGAAACAAGGCTGCGCTATTGTGTGAATTCTTTGTCACTTGACTTTCAGTCTGAGGATTAATTCAATTTCATGATGTCCTGCCATTGTTGATAAATGGCGGTTTCATCAAATTCATTGCGATAGCCCACATCAGGCAGTTTGTCTTGCCACTTTTTGACTTGTTCAGTGATTGCTTTGATGTCATGCCCATCAACCAAGGGATTATTCGGGTGCAATATTTCTCTGGCGGATCCGATGTCATGTGCCAATACTGGCGTACCAACGGCATTGGCCTCGGCATAGATCAAACCAAAAGTTTCAGCGAAACTGGTTTGTGGGTAAAACACGCACAGGCTTTCGGCGACCTTCTTGAGCAATTCTTCTTGAGGCAATGCACCCAAATACTCGACCCCATCTATTGGCTCATCAAGGTCCGCCCTGTACCCTGGGTTAGCCACCAAAAGTTTCAAACCAGGTGATGTCAGTTTAAGCGATTGGAAATAAGTCAAAACCTGTTCCAAGCCTTTGTTTGGTGCCGAGATGAACATGATTTGGTTTAAATTTTTATCTGTTGTTTTTAACGCTGACCAAAATTGAGGAATCGGGTTGTAAGCATGATTGACCGTTATTTTCTTCGCGCGGCACAAGTTCAACAACGTGCCTAACCAACCACCTTGCAAACTTTGATTCAGGTGCTTTTGATGGGTCAATGAATTACCAATGATATGGAATGGCCTCGGCGTTTTAATCAAACGTTTGAGGACGAATTCTTTGTTTTTATAAGTATGCAACCACAGGTAAAAACGCGAATTTTTAAATTGTTTTTGGTAGCTGATGAGTTGAGGTAATTTACGCAACACCACAACATGATCAAATGATGCTGATTGACATGATTTGGTACTGTGAAACGTGATGTTGTTCTGAATCATTTGTGATTCGCGCACATGCTGACAGATAGCCACTTGAAAGCCATTCTTGCTCAGTATCTCTGCTGTTCTTAATACACTGGACTCGGTACCGCCCATGGCTTGTTCAGACAAAGTGGTGAAGTCATAGGGCTTGGGATAGGTGCTGTCGATAAATAAAATGCGGCTCATGCTGGGATTATCTGGTAATTCCGTTTGATTGCCAAGAGGCATTTACAATTCAATACTGCATGGTGATAATGGGGTTTTCAAAAACCTACATCAACCATGACGCCACTCACTCTGACTTACCACAGTTGCCAAGCATTGAATGAAAACACAGTACATATCTGCTTTTCAGTTGAATCTGAAGTGCCTTTTGAAGCCCAAGCAGGACAGTTTGTTCGGTTGCATTTCACTCAAGCTGATGGCAAAGAAACCTTTAGAAGCTATTCAATCGCAGATGTCTTTGAGAACGAAAAAATGGTTAAAAAAGAAATCAGCATGGCGGTGTCGTGGGTTGAAGGTGGCTTGGCCACTGGTGTGTTGTCTGGTATGAAATCTGGTGACACTTTGGCAGCAAGCGGACCTTTTGGGCGCTTTTGCTTGCTGCCAGAACGCCATGAACGCTATTTCTTGATCGCCACTGGCACAGGTGTCACACCTTATCGGGCCATGATCAATGTGCTGAAAGAACGTTTGGCACAAGGCTCAGAAGTCTATGTGGTGATGGGCGCACAAAACGAAACCGGTTTACTTTATGCCGATGATTTTGAGGCCTTGGAGGATGCTTACGATAACTTCCACTACGTGCCCTGCTTGTCACGCCAACAACGAAGCACACCCAAAAACAACGACCAAAAGGGCTACGTTCAAAATTATTTAAGCAGTCACGAGTTCAATCCTGAAACCGACATCGCCTACCTTTGCGGTAACCCAGAAATGGTCGATGAAGCCTTCGCTTTGCTTAAGGAAAAAGGCTTGCCCGTCCAGCAAATCAAACGCGAAAAATACATCAGTCCTAAGCCGAGGGGGTGATTCAGTCAAAAAGATTGAAATTTATGATAAACTCATGGTGTTAAATTTTTTCCTTACACAATGCCCAGGCAATTTGGCTCAGTTTAAAATAATTAAACAAAACAATAACATGCTTTGTGGCTAGATTAAAAAAGTAATAGAAGTGAACTTCATAACAAACTTTTGTCTTTATTCTTGGGTGTTGTCCTTGTTATGACAGCGGGCAAGAATGATAAGCAAGTGAGTCATCAATTTGTACTGAATGATTCGCTGCATCAGCTATTTGACTCAGTCGATGCCATTTCTGTGCAAGGCTATGATGAGCAAAGGAAGGTGATTTATTGGAATAAAGGCAGTGAGCGTTTGTATGGCTACTCTCAAGAAGAAGCCATGGGCGAAAAACTTGAGGCATTGATTATTCCTGATGAGTTCTGTGAGTCTGTTATCAATGCGCATAGGGCATGGATTGATTCTGGGTTTGAAATACCCGCGTCGGAATTAACTTTGCGCCATAAGGCCGGGCATGATGTTTTTGTGTTCTCCAGCCATGTGATGTTTGTTAATCAATATGGCACCAGGCAGATGTATTGTATTGACATTGACTTGAAGGACTTGAGGCATGCACAAGCACAGGTAAGCTTTAAGGAACACATGTTGGAAAGTGTTTTTGATGCCATTCCTGACCTATTTTTCTTGGTAAAATCGAATGGTACTGTCATAGATTATTACTCAAGCCAAGAAGGACACTTGAGCTCGAAATCCAGTGACCTGATTGGAAAAAACATAACAACTTTGTATACAAAAGCTGAAGCAAAGGATTTTCAGCATCAAATGGTAGGTGCATTGAGTCAAAAATCTCATTCACGATTTGAATACGAGTACCATTTGTCAGGCGGTTCAAAGTTTTTTGAAGCGCGTGTCAGGTATATTGAAAAATATGACCAAGTCATGGTCATCATGCGCGACATCAGTGAACAACATCAATCAGCTGAACTGATTCGGCACCAAGCCTACTACGACAGTTTGACTTCATTACCGAATCGATTTTTAGCATTAGATCGCTTGTCTCAATCTCTGGTTGAATCTGAAAGGAATAAAGAAAAAACCGCAGTATTGTTTTTAGATTTAGACGATTTTAAAAAAATCAACGACTCATTAGGGCATGAAGTCGGTGACAAACTGTTGATTCAGTCCGCGAATAGACTAAATCAAGCTGTGAGAATTGGTGACACTGTTGGTCGATTGGGCGGCGATGAATTTATTGTTTTGATCAAAGGAATTAATGGTCAGCAAGTTGTTCTAAAGACAATAGAATCTTTATTGCAGGCTTTCAGGTCGCCTTTTAACTTAGATGGTAGGGAATTGATTCTAACTGCCAGCATTGGTGTAGCAGTATATCCAGAAGATGGCAAGACGGCATCTGATTTATTAAGGAATGCAGACACGGCCATGTACCGCGCCAAAGACAGAGGACGGAATACACACTCTTTTTTTACCAAAGAGATGAATGTGATTATGCAACGCCGTTTAGAGCTAGAAGCGCAAATGCATGGTGCTCTAGAGCGGCAAGAATTTGAAGTTTATTATCAGCCTCAGATTGAGGTGAAAAGTGGAAGCGTTATAGGTGCGGAAGCTTTGTTACGTTGGCACAATGAGACTTTGGGAAGTATCAATCCTGACGAATTCATCCCAGTTGCAGAACAGACTGGAATGATTGTTCCAATTGGTGAATTTGTCATTGATCAAGCTTTGCGTTTCTTAAACAAATGGCAAAAAAAGCAAAAGCAAAAGTACAACATAGCTGTGAATTTATCACCACGACAATTCAGAGACGAAGGATTGTTTTCTTTCATCAGAGATAAATTAGTTGCCATGGAAGTCATGCCTTGTCAGCTTGAATTGGAAATCACTGAAGGTATCTTGTTGGGTGGCCAAGGTTATATCCAAAAAGCATTGAATAAGATCAAGCAAATCGGCATCAGGTTAGCGATGGATGACTTTGGTACTGGTTATTCTTCACTGGGCTATTTAAGGCAATTCGATTTTGATGTATTAAAAATTGACCGCAGTTTCATACAAGGCATCACAACAAACCAAGCAGATTATGATCTGGTTAAAGCCACCATAGCGATGTCTAGGAGTCTGGATTTATCTGTGGTTGCTGAAGGTGTTGAAACGTTAGCGCAGTTACAAATGCTGGACGAACTTGGTTGTGACGTTGCGCAAGGCTTTTATTTCGGTAAGCCCATATCAGGTAAAGATTTGATGGATTTTGGGGTAAAAGACTTTTTTTTGCAATCACATCGGTCGTTTCAAAAGGATGAATAAGCCACCTACAAAAACCGAAGCTTCAAAAGGAATGTTGATTTTTTTCTGCGGGAAAATGGGGGCAGGAAAAACCACAAGATCGCGTGAAATTGCTCAAATGAGGAACGCTGTTTTACTATCAGAAGATGAGTGGCTTTCATCACT
>JAUIHY010000042.1 GCA_030432115.1 Gammaproteobacteria bacterium
GCTTGTTTTAACAGTTGTTCTATCATCTGCTGCTTGTTCAAAATCAAGCCGTTCATTTCAGAGAGTTTGCGGTGAGACATATTGACATCAAGCTGTAATTGTTCAATCAAAGCTTGTTGCTTGGCCTTATTGGTTTTGACGGCCTCATTGTCCTGTTGTGCTTGTTGTAATGCAACCTCATCAGTGGCAATCAAATCATCCAGTTTTTCCAACTCTTTTTGGCGCAATAAAAAGCTGTCTTCATGGGCACCTTGGTTGATGTGTAGCCAGTGTTGGCTGAGCCAATGGCCATCGGCTGTGACCACAGATTCACCTTCTAGCAATCCGTTAAGCAAGGTTTGTGCTTGCTTTAAGTCTGGACAAATTTTGATGCTGTTAAACCACTCCAAAACGGCATCCGGCGCTTGAACACACTCTGACAGCGTGCCTTTTAAGGCAGGTCGCGTTCCTGAGCGGCTGCTGACGGTGGTGGCAGCACCAAAAACCCAATCAGTCATCACATTGAGCCAATCATGCTCATCGGTGACAAAGGCTTGTAAGCGGTCTTGTAACACCGTTTCTACAGCCAATTCCCATCCTGCATCTACGGTGATCAAATCTGACAAACGTGCTGAGTTCAGTTTGGGGTTGTCAGCCAACCACTGTTTGAGCTCGGGGTTGTCTTTGGCTTGCGCCGCTTGTTGTAAGGCCAGTAAAGAACCTCGACGGCCTTTGTATTGATGCAAATGCTCTTGGCAGTGGTCGATGGTTTGGCGCAATGTTTGGCCTTGTTCATTGAGTTGTTGTTGTGATTCTTTGGCCTCAATCAGCGCCTCTTCCAAAGTTTCATGCTTGGTCTGTTGCAGCTCGTTTTGCTCTTGCAAGTGTTCTAAGTCTGCATTCAGTTGTGCATCTTCACCTTCTGATTCTGTAGGCAACAGCATTTGTAATCGTTCTGCAGATCGCATAACCTGCTGTTCCAAGGCATGTATTCTGGTCCGTTCTACTTCTATGATGCGATTTTTTTCATTCAATACTTGGGCGTTCTCATCCCATTGGCTTCGCCATTGCTCTTGGCCAGATTCGCTTTCCTCATGCAAGGCCTGTATTTCTTCTAACTGAAGTTCCAATGCTTCAATTTCGGGGGCCAAGGTTTCAATGGCGACTTGCTGTTCTTCGAATTCTGCTTGGTCATTTTCGATTTGTTCTTGGGCGCGAATGATGCCTTGTTCGGTTTGTTCTAAATCCAGCTTATGGCGTTCTGATAAGGCTTTGGAATGGGCGATGGCCTGTTCAATCTTGCCGATTTCGCTGTTGATTTGGTACAAACGTTCTTGCACTTTGTTGTTCTCATCGACCAAAGCTTGGTGAGCGGCACGTGTGGCTTCTATGTTTTTCTCACCATCTGTCTGTCCTGCGCGGGCTTGTTCCAAAGCGGTTTTAAGTTGACTGACTTGAGCCTGGCTGCTTTCACCTTTTTGGTTCCACTGGTGCCAACGCAAGGCCAATACTTCGGCGCGGATGTGGCCATATTGTTCTTTCAGTTTTTTGTAACGTTCGGCGTTTTTTGCTTGCCTTTGCAGGTGTTGAATGTGCTTGCCCACTTCGGTGCGTAAATCATCCAGGCGTTCTAAATTTTCGCGTGTGCGCTTGATACGGCGTTCGGTTTCTCGGCGGCGGTCACGGTATTTTGATACACCCGCTGCTTCTTCGATATATCCTCGCAGGTCTTCGGCTTTGGATTCCACAATTTGTGAAATCATGCCTTGTTCGATAATAGAGTAGCTTCTGGGGCCCAAGCCGGTGCCGAGGAACAGGTCAACGATGTCTTTTTTGCGGCATTTGTTACCATTGAGATAATAAAAGGACTGTGACTCTCGGTTCACCTGTCTTTTTACAGAAATCTCATTGTAGGTGGCAAACTCACCTTGAATCTGACCGTCTGAATTGTCGAAAATCAATTCAACGGTGGCCATACTGACCGGCTTTCTCGAGGCAGAACCTGTAAATATCACATCGGTCATAGAAGCGCCACGCAGCATCTTGGCCGATGTTTCTCCCATGACCCAACGCACCGCATCGATGATGTTGGATTTGCCACAACCATTGGGCCCAACCACGCCAATCAGGTTGCTGGGCAACAACACTTCAGTTGGATCGACGAATGATTTGAACCCAGATATTTTTATTTTAGATAATCGCATTGATTGTCCTTTTGCTCAATCTTCCACTCTTTTGTCACTAATTATATGACTTATTCTTGCTATTTGATAATGAATTGGTTATCTTGCCGCCTTGATTTACTGCATGAGAATTAACATGAGCACACAACCAAGTTCAGACTTAGAAGTATTCCCTAATCCAAACGCTGAAAGGGATTATACCATCATTATTGACATTCCAGAATTCACTTGTTTGTGCCCCAAAACAGGTCAACCTGATTTTGCGACTTTGAAATTGGAATACACCCCTGATGAAAAATGCGTTGAATTGAAATCACTGAAAATGTACATGTGGACTTTTCGTGAGCGTGGCGCTTTTCATGAGGCAGTGACCAATGAAATTTTGGATCATTTGGTCAATGCCACTGACCCGCGTTGGATGAAGTTAACCATGAAATTCAATGTGCGTGGTGGCATTTACACAGATGTGGTGGTTGAGCATAAGAAAAGCTGATTTATTCACTTTACAATGAGCATAAAAAAACGCCCAATTCGGGCGTTTTGTCGTTTATGGTTTTGATGTTTTTTTATGTGTATTGAAGCAAAGGGTTATTGTTTTGGCCTTGGACTTTGAGAAAGTCAGGGGTTTGTTGGGCTGCCATTAAGGTTTGTATGGCAACATCGGCACAAGAGCCACAGCCCGTGCTACAGCCAGTTTCAGCTTGTAACTGCGTTAGACTGGTGACACCATTTTGTGCTGCTTCTTGAATGTCTTTTTCCGTCACACCGTGACAAATACAAACGTACATAATGATTCATAGAATAGAAAATAACTGTATTTAAACGTAAACAAGAATGATTGTCAACACGGTTCGCGTTTTGTGTGCTATTTGTAGATTATGGGGTAATTTGATAACATTGATTTTTTCTCATATGCGCTCTAATTCTCATGAAAAAATTAATTTTTACTATATTTTTGTTTTTCTCTTTAAACTGCTTAGCCTCTCAAGGTGGCTTCATTCGATCGGGAGTTATTCCTAATACACCTGTTGCTGGACAAAATGTTACGATAGGAATAGAAAGTTCAATAGTTCCTTGTTTAGGTTTCTATGAAGAAACAGACCTGTTTTATCATTTATCAAATGATAACCATATTACATTCGTTGTTGCGGCAATTGGAGTAAATCCATGCCCCAATATTCCTGGATTTAGTTATCAACATAATATCGGACAACTTCCCGCCGGCAATTATACAGCTCAAGTCTACACGGTTAACTTTCCTGAAGATTTGCCCCAATCTATCAACGACCCTTTGGGTTTTGCATTAGATGACGGCTTTTCTTTTGTAGTTCAAGGTACGCCGACATCGGTACCTGCAATATCACTCATAAGCGGACTTATTCTGCTTTGTGTTATATTAATTTTTACAAGGCGTCATATCAAAAAAACCATTCTATTTACCTCTGTATTTCTGCTTACACCCTTCCAAGTATCTGCCAAAGATTTTATTTTACTGATTTCAAATGAAATTGGTGCACCATCAGTTGAAGACGTTGTGAACAATGGTTCCACTTCACCACCACCTGATGTGTATATATTAGATACTTTCAACGATTTCAGACCTGATTCTGTCTCATACCTGTTATCTGAACGGCCATATGGACAGAGGTTGGATTTGATCAATCAATATCCTGATTGGTTATTGGCGAAAATGTATCGTTATATTGTCGTAAATTACCCTGATAATGCTGACAGTAATGATTTACTGAATAGTTATGACAATGATCAGTTTGTTCTTTCAGCCACAGACTTAAGCACACTTACAGGCGTAACTTCCAATAGTAATGAAGTCACTCCCAGCTCTGAATCTTCTAATGGTAATTTCATAGGTGAGTTTATCAGCGATTTAGATATCACTATGGCTTGGCAGTTAAGCGAAGGTATGGGCTATATTGGCATCATAGATTCGGGAGTTGCCACAGAACATCCTGCATTTAAAGCATTTGATGAGAATGGCCAATATTTGGGTGGAAACTTATTAGATTCTTATTATCAACTGGATTTCGGGTCAGGAGATTTTAATATTGATGAAAAAGAACCTTTTAATACACAAGGCAATGCTTTATTTGAAGCTTGCGACTTAGCCGATGGCGAGGATGATAATTTGGCACTTTCTCGTACAGCTGGGCATGGAACACATGTAGCAGGTGTTATTTCAGCTAAAGACTCTAATGTATCAGGTATATGTAAGAACTGTGGCTTGGGAGTAAGCAAGTGGACAAAATATGCTACTTGCTTAGAAAATGCCAATCCTCCAACAATGAGTATAACTAATGATATTACTAAAGTATCTGATATTTTTGCAACATTTGCTAGTTCTGGAGGCTATGGAACTATCAACTGGAGTGGTGGAATATTTAGAACAAACAACGGTCAAATTGTCAATGATGAAAACTATTGTGTAAACCTTGATGACGCTCCAGTTTCAAGGCAGGAAAACTGTGATGCTTTAGAATTGATGCGGCAATTTAATGTCATGATGGTAAGTTCAGCTGGTAATAATAGGGTGAAACTACAGTTTCCAGCAGGAGAAAAGGGAACTGTTGCCGTGGGCGGCTTAGACTCACAAGGACTCTATTGGAATGAGTCTCCAGGAATTGGTGGTATTTTTGATATAGATAGTGATGATTCCAACTGCCCATATAGCGGAGCACAAAATGAATGTGGTTCCAATATAAGTAACCCACCTATTGACCAAAAAGTTGATGTAGTAACACAGGCAACAGCAGTCAGATCAACCTTTTATGAAGGTGGAATTTGGAATCAAGACGTGGGGTGTACTGATGAAGCTGATGGTGTTATAGATGGTTATGGCTTATGTACTGGGACATCTGCTTCCAGTCCCCAAGTGGCTGCTATTATACAATTGATGCGTTCCACCAACCCTTTGTTACCTAATGGTTCATATGACCCGAATCTCAACACTGGACTAATCAATATACTAAACAGCACTTCAAGTCGCTCAGTTTTAAAACAAGGAGTTAATGATTATTTAGGTTATGGCATACCTAGCGCGAGTTTGGCGCTGGAAAAAATACTGGGGTACTCAGGTGAACAGTTGATGAAGACAAGGTTGACACCTATGTTTGAGGTGGTTTCTACTGATGCAAACAACCATGTTTATTCGCCATTTCCACAGCTCACAACAGCATTTCTAATCGCCAATGGGAACGATTATGAAAGTAACCCATCAGCAGAACCAGTCATAGAGTTTCCATCGTATTGGCATGGGCCAAATGTGAACATATCTGAACCCAGAGCAAATTTTTATGTATTTACTACCAATAACAATCCTTTCACTGGCACTAAAAACATGACGCCACTTAGGCGAATGGAAAAAACCGTTGGGAACAATCGGAATGATACCTATGCGATAAATACCGCTGAGATTGAAGCTTTTCATGCTGAGGGTTTTAACTATGCAGGAATTGAGGGTTATGTATTGCCAGCTTGCTCTCCTGTTAGTTCTTGTACGCCACAGGGTGCCACCAGATTATATCGAGATGAATCAGATGGTATGAATCACAAATTGGTCACGGTCAGTGGAAATATCAATCCAGCACCTGCTAACTCTGTGTTTCTAGGCTTTGTTTATTTAAACGTTGATGCAGATGGTGATGGTTTAATCAATGGCCAAGAAATTATTTTAGGCACAGATATTTTTAAAGCAGACTCAGACGGTGATGATATACCTGATGGTGTTGAATATCCAGCTGCTGGAGTGCCTTACAGTGATCCATTAGTTAGTGACATTATTTATAAACATGGTTTTGAAACCTGAGTTAGCCCTGATTGCCGATTAACAGAGGTTGAAAGATGAAAATTCTCGGTATTGAATCTTCTTGTGATGAGACGGGCATAGCGATTTATGATACTGAACAAGGCTTGATTGCTGATCAGTTGTACAGTCAAATTGCATTGCATGCGCAATATGGCGGCGTGGTGCCAGAATTAGCGTCCCGTGACCATGTGCGCAAGATTGTGCCTTTGATTGAGCAGGCCTGCGAAGAAGCGGGTTTGTCACTGGATGACTTGGACGGTATTGCTTATACCGCAGGGCCGGGTTTGATTGGGGCATTGTTGGTGGGTGCCTGTGTGGGTCGTTCTGTCGCTTGGGCTTTGGATAAACCGGCGGTTGAAATTCACCACATGGAAGGTCATTTGTTGGCGCCCTTGCTTGAAGACGACAAACCTGAATTTCCGTTTTTGTCGCTGTTGGTGTCTGGTGGGCACACATTGTTGGTCGATGTTCAAGGTTTGGGTGATTATCAAATCCTGGGCGATACTTTGGATGATGCCGCTGGTGAAGCTTTTGATAAAACCGCCAAATTGTTGGGATTGCCTTATCCAGGTGGACGCCACATAGCTGAATTAGCAACACAAGGTGATGACCAGCGTTTTCAATTTCCCCGACCAATGATGAATCGTCCGGGTTTGGACTTCAGCTTTTCTGGATTAAAAACTTTTACTCGGGTTACTTGGGAAAATGAAGTGTCTTTGTGCCAGAGTGATGCTGAAAAACAACAGCTTAAAGCCGATATTGCCGCTTGTTTTCAATTGGCAGTGATCGATACTTTGAGCAAAAAATGTGTCCGGGCGATAAAACAAACAACCCTCAAATCATTGGTAATCGCCGGTGGCGTCAGTGCCAATGTGTCTTTGCGTGAAACATTGGATAAATTAGGACAAAAGCATCGCTTCAAGCCCTATTTCCCTAGCCCCAAATACTGCACCGACAATGGTGCCATGATTGCTTTTGCGGGCGCCCTAAGGATGCAGCATGAGCAGGGCAATGAGCCTGCGGCAGATGACCAAGGTATCCGTGCCTTTCCTCGCTGGAATTTAGAACAACTAAGTTAAAGAATAAAATGACCCAATTTTTACCCCAAGAAATCATCCGCAAAAAGCGTGATGGTCATGTGTTAAGCGAGCAAGAAATTAAATTTTTTGTTCAAGGCATATCAAATAACAGCATTTCTGAAGGACAGATTGCCGCATTTGCCATGGCTGTGTATTTTCAGGACATGGTGATTGAAGAGCGTCGCACATTAACCACCGCAATGATGTCTTCAGGACATGTGATGGATTGGTCTTTATTTGATCTGAATGGGCCAATACTGGACAAGCATTCCACCGGTGGCGTGGGCGATAAAATCAGTTTTATGTTAGCACCCATCATTGCCGCCTGTGGTGGTCATGTGCCGATGATATGTGGTCGCGGCTTGGGACACACTGGTGGCACTTTTGATAAATTTGAAACCATCCCGGGCTATAACACCACGCCTGATTTTGCCACTTTCCAAAAAATCACTGAGCAAGTGGGTTGTGCCATCATTGGCCAAACCCCAGAAATTGCGACCGCGGACAGGCGGGTTTATGCCACGCGAGACATCACTGCGACGGTGGAGTCGATTCCTTTGATTACGGCTTCGATTTTGTCAAAAAAGTTGGCCGCTGGCTTAGCAGGTTTGGTGATGGACATCAAGGTGGGTAACGGTGCTTTTGCGGAAACCATGGATTTTGCTGAAGGCATTGCTGAAAGCATTGTTGCGGTTTCTCCGATTCCAACATCTGCCATCATTACCGACATGAACCAAGTGATTGGCCATGCCGCAGGACATGTGACCGAGGTGGTGGAGTCGATGGATTACCTGACAGGTAAATCAAGAGAGCCTTTAATGCACCAGGTGGTGTTGAGTTTGTGTGCTGAGTTATTGTGTTTGGGCGGTTTGGCGGACAATGAATCTGAGGCTGTCAGAAAAATTGAACAGGTTTTGGATGAGGGTTTGGCGGCAGAAAAATTTGCCCAAATGGTCAGTGCTTTGGGAGGCCCAAGTGATTTATTGGAGCAGCCTGATAAGCATTTGAAGTATGCGCCTTTAAAGCAGGCGGTCTTTGCCTCAGGATCGGGCTACGTGAATACCATGAACAGTCGGGACATTGGTTTATCCATCATACAATTGGGTGGCGGCCGCAAAGTGGCCACAGATCCGGTTGACCACAGTGTGGGATATGCTGATTTTTGCAAAGTGGGTGATTATATTGATCAGCAAACACCATTGGTCACGGTGTATGCCAATGATCAAGCCAGTTTGGATGCCGCGGCAGAAACATTGAGAAACAGCATTCAATTAAGCCCAGAACCGGTCAAAGTGCCTGATGCCATCATCAAAAAACTGTGATTTTGCATTGAATCATCATTTTTTGACTCAAAAACATGCAACAAATGAAAGCGGCCGTTATAATACGCCGCTTTTTAACACAGCAAGGCAAATAACATGTCAATCAAACAGGTTCCAGTGGGCTCAGACGTCCCCAATGACATCAATGTAGTGATCGAAATTCCACGCAATGGCGAAGCCATTAAATACGAAGTGGACAAGGATTCAGGCATGATCATGGTAGATCGCGTTTTGAACACAGCGATGCGTTACCCGTGTAACTACGGATTTGTACCTCACACTTTGTGTGGTGACGGCGACCCAGTGGATGTATTGGTTGTGATGCCAACCCCATTGTTACCAGGTTCAGTGATCAAATGCCGTCCAGTTGGCGTTTTGAAAATGACCGATGAAAGTGGTGAAGATGCGAAAATCATTGCCGTTCCAGTGAGTAAAGTCAGTGAACTGTACCGCAACGTCAGCGACGTGCGTGACATCAACCCTGTGACTTTGGATACCATTGCCCACTTCTTTGAACATTACAAAGATTTGGAAAAAGGCAAGTGGGTTAAAATAGAAGGTTGGGGTGGTGTAGAAGAAGCCAAAAAAGAAATCTTGGACTCCATCGAAAACTTCGAAAAATCAGACGACAAGCCTAACTTCTGATCAGTTCCATAGAACAGCATAACCATTCAAAGCCTCAGCTCTGCTGGGGCTTTTTTTATGTCCCAAAAAATTGATTTTCACTGTGCTACAATCTTTTGCTTTTTTATGTGTGCTGAGTGATGGCGGAAGTAAAGCGTATTTGGCTTGAAAAGTATGGTGCCATGTTGGGCTGGCTGACCTTATTGATGGTGGTTTTCAGTTTCATTACTGTGGTCAGTCGTAACGTGTTTGATGTGGTGTGGATTCCTGTGCAGGAATTGGCCATGTATTGCCATGCTTTTGCCCTGATGCTGGGCATGGTTTATGCCTGGCGACATGATAAGCATGTGCGAGTGGATGTGTTCTACCAAGGTTTTTCAGGGAATAAAAAGCGACTGGTGAACATAATAGGTGTGTTGTTTTTGGCCTTGCCGATGATGGTTTTTATCTTTTGGGCCAGTTTCCCCTATGTGATGAGTGCTTGGGAGAAGATGGAACAGTCTGCCGAAACGGGTGGTTTGCCTTTGGTTTGGTTATTCAAAACCTTGTTATTGGCCATGCCATTGAGTTTGATGACAGCCTTTGTAGTTGATGTCATCAAAAGTTCCAAAGCTTCAACTGACAAGGAGGCAGGCTGATGGAAGCTTGGTGGGCTTTGATGTTGTTCCTGGCAGTGACCATTGTCTTGATGGCGGGATTTCCTGTGGCGTTCACTTTGGGTGGCGTTTCGTTATGGTTTGCTGGTATTGGGTTTCTGACTGGTTGGTTTGATGCCGATTTTTTGTCTGCCATGCCCAATCGCTTGAATGGCATTTTGAACAATGTGACTTTAATGGCGGTGCCTGTTTTTGTCTTTATGGGTGTGGTTCTGGAACGTGCTAAATTGGCCGAATCCTTATTACAAAATATGGCGGCATTGATGGGGGGCAAGCGTGGCGGTTTGGCATTTGCTTTGCTGATTGTTGGTATGTTGTTGGCGGCCAGTACAGGGATTGTGGGTGCGACGGTGGTGACTTTGGGTTTATTGGCCATGCCAGTGATGAAAAAGAATGGTTATGACGAGGCTTTGTCTGCGGGTACCATTTGCGCATCAGGAACCTTGGGGCAAATCATTCCACCTTCCATTGTCTTGGTTTTGCTTGGTGATGTGTTGTCCAATGCTTACCAGCAGGCACAACTCAGTCAAAATGTTTTCAATCCAAAAACCGTTTCTGTCCAAGATTTATTCATGGGTGCTTTGATTCCGGGTCTGATGCTGGTGCTTTTGTACGCTTTGTATTTGCTTTGGGTGCGTTTTCGCAGACCTGATTCAATGCCAGCCATTGAATCAACTGAGTCGGTTGGTGTCTTTGATTTGCTCAAGGCTTTGTTGCCAACATTGTTTTTAATATTGGCAGTATTGGGGTCCATCATTTCAGGCGTGGCCACCCCAACGGAAGCTGCCTCTGTTGGTTCTGTTGGTGCGTTGATCTTGGCCGCTTGGCATAAGTCATTGACTGTGGATATGTTGCGTTCTTCATTGAAAGAAACCGTGAAAGTCACATCCATGGTGTTTATGATTTTGATTGGAGCCGCTTTATTTTCTTTGGTCTTTAAAGGCTTCAAAGGTGATGAAGCGGTGCATGAAGTATTGAGTCATTTACCCGGAGGAAAATACGGTGCCTTATTTGTGGTGATGTTGGTGTTGTTCCTGTTGGGTTTTATTTTGGATTTTATCGAGATTACCTTTGTGGTCATCCCAATTGTCGGTCCTATTTTGTTGATGATGGGGTTTGATCCTGTGTGGTTGGGTATTTTGATTGCGCTGAATTTACAAACTTCGTTCCTGACACCGCCGTTTGGATTTGCTTTATTTTATTTGCGTGGTGTGGCAGACATAGAAACCCGAACCTTGTACAAAGGGGTGATGCCGTTTATTGTGTTGCAAATAGTGATGATGGGTGTTTTGTTGCTGTGGCCTGGTATGGTTGAGTTGTTTCATGATTGAATAAGACAGTGGGGTTGTCATAAACCGTTCATGGAGCAATGACGCGGGTGTCACAAAGTTTTGCTAAGGTGGTGGCCAAATTGTAGGAGGTCACTATGAAACCATTGGCATTGATTCAATTTTATGACAGCTCTTTGGTCACGAAATTATATGCAGCTCGGTATTATCAAAAGATTTTACCCATTGCTTTTGTTTTGTCACGTTTAGGTGATGGTTGGCTGTATGTGCTGGTGGGTGTGTGCTCATGGTTGATGTTGGGTTGGGAACAAGGCTATTTTTCTACACTGCTGCTGGCATTTGCTATTGAACGTCCCGTTTATTATGTGCTTAAAAACAGTTTACGGCGAGATCGGCCTTTTCATTCTTTGGCCATCAAGAATCAAGTCAAACCATCTGATCAATTCAGTTTTCCTTCAGGCCATACATCTGCTGCATTTTTGTTTGCTACAGTGACTGCGGGCTTTGCTCCTATTATGTTATTGCCGTTGCTTATGTTTGCTTGTTTGGTAGGTGCTTCACGTATTGTATTGGGAGTGCACTACCCAACTGACGTATTGGTGGGGGTGGTTTTGGGAGTGTGTCTGGCGCAATTGGCATTGGTGTGAAAATACTGTTTGGTGTGCAAGGCACGGGTAATGGCCACATCACGCGAGCGAGGGTGATGGCCAAAGCATTGTCTGAGGCGGGTATTGCGGTTGATTATTTGTTTTCAGGCCGGCCCACTCAGGATTATTTCGATATGGCGGGCTTTGCAAGTCGAACCTATCGGCGCGGACTGACTTTTCATCTCGAAAATGGACGCATAAGTCACGCCAAAACAATGATTGCAAATAACCTTTTACAGTTCAGGAAGGACGTTAAATCTATCAGATTAAATCAGTATGATTTGGTTTTAACAGATTTTGAACCGGTAACGGCTTGGGCAAGCATCAAGTCCGCAGTGCCCTGTTTAGGTATAGGTCATCAATATGTGTTTGATTACCCTGTGCCTCAAGAAAAACCTTCTTTGATCACTCGGCAGGTTTATCAATATTTTGCCCCTGTTGATGATGCTTTACCATTGCACTGGCATCATTTTAACGCTCCCATATTGCCGCCGATCATTGAGTCCGAAATGGATTCTACTCAATTCAAAAAAAACCATGTGGTTGTTTATTTGCCTTTGGAAAACCAAGATCAGGTTGAAGCCATGTTATCCCCCATGACTGATCATCGCTTTGTGGTATATACGGCGGTGCCCAGACAAAGTCGCTTTCCTCATGTGACTTTCAAGCCATTGTCTCGTGATGGCTTTCAAGCAGACTTGCATGCTTGTGAATACGTGATAGCAAATGCGGGGTTTGAACTGAGCTCTGAAGCCTTATCCTTAGGGAAAAAATTGTTGGTACGTCCTTTGAAAGGTCAATCGGAACAACAGTCCAATGCATTGGCATTAACTGAATTAGGCTATGGACATGTTATGCAAAATTTGAGCTCAGATATCGTGGCTCATTTTTTTAAACACAGTCAAAGAATTCAAATCAAGTATCCCAATGTGGCAGATTATATTGTTCAATGGATTGTCAAAGGCATGCCTGAGAGGACCCACAGTTGGTATCAGACATGTTGGCAATCAGTCGAAGTTAATCGTTAAGCCATGTGACTTTTTCAGACATGTCAGGTCGCTTGCGTTCGGCATTGAATGAGACTGTGAAAGTCACACCCATGGTCTTTAAAGGCTTCAAAGGTGATGAAGCGGTGCATGAAGTATTGAATCATTTACCCGGCGGAAAATACGGTGCCTTATTTGTGGTGATGTTGGTGTTGTTCCTGTGTTGGGGTATATTTTGAGTTTTATTGAAATCACCTTTGTGGAGATTCCTATCGTCGGTCCCCTTATATTGATGGGTATTTTGTTGATGTGGCCGGTTTTGTTGTCTATCAAAAATAAAAAGATTGAACTGAACAATGAAAAAGCATGGGGATAATGAAATGTTATTATGAATAATCGACAGATGTATCAATTTTTACTATCAAGAATACCTTTTTGTACCAATAGACTGGTGAATGGTTCTGTTAACAGTTTGGCACCATCAGATGAAAGATGATTGGTGTCAACAAATGCCACCACTCCATTAATTACCCTTGAACAATGAGACTGTGATCTGTGGCATAAGACTGGTTCGGGGTCGAATAAATGGAACAAAGGATTCAATCCAGCTCTTTTTTTAATTTCTGTATAAAACTCTTCGGGGAAGCGGTCGTTTAAATATGATTTAGATACTTTAGGCCGACATCCAGCTGGCTCTGTTTGCAACCATGTGTTCTGACACATTTTTCTATAGTTAGCCACAGGTTGATCAAACTCGATAGAAGGTAAAAATAGCACAACATTTATGTTTTTCAATTTGGTCAGCTTCAATATTAAGTCCAGTTCTTCTAGCCACATTTTTAAACCAAACCCTTTTTTTGATTTGATTTCGGAGCGATCAAACCAAATGTCACCAGTAGATTTCAAATATGGATTAACATAAAGAAAATGATTCCGGCTGGATAGAACTAAAATGTCTCCTTCGTCTAATTCAGATACAACTTGTTCAATTTTACTGTGATGAATGTGGTTGCCACTTGGAATGACAATATAATTGGGGTGCTGTTCATGTAAAACATTTAGGCCGCATTTTGACGCTACAATTTTTAGCATAGGAAGGATGTGATTGGCGTGTGAATTTCCTACTGTTCTGATGTTTTTATAAGGTTTTGAGTGGTTAACACAAGGCAAACTATTAACGTTTAGTTGATAAGACTTCGTGTTAGTGGGGTTGTTGCTGCCAATGTATAAGGGGTTGGTGTTATTTTTGTAACTGATCTGCAATCCAATTGAAAAAGTAATAAAACTTACGCAAGTCACTATAAATAATCGTATGTTGACAGATTTATTCCATTGAAGGTGTCTCATTGGCTTTTCAATCATGTGGTATGAAAACGTGGAAAATAAGACAATAAATGCAATGAGGATTGGTGTGGTGATTATGCTGATGCCCACGGTCCATTTGGCAAGGACAATAGCAATCCAATGCCATAAGTACAAAGAATAAGAAATTTTGCCAATATACTGTGTAATCTTCCAGCTGAGGATGCCTTCATATGGTTGGCTATAATATTCGATGCATTTTAATTTTAGGATAATTAGAGAAGTAATAATTCCTGTTAAAGTGACTGAAATGATTAAATGTTCTTTGGGAATAAAGAATATACAGACTAATGTTAATAACATGGGCAGAAGTGGCACATGTTGAATTCTTTTAAAAATTTTATGGTGAGATTGGTGAATAAAAAGGAATAAGGTACACCCAATGCCGATTTCCCAAAATCTAAATGGTATGAGGAAATAGGTTGCTGAGGGGTAATCGGTAGAAAAAATAAGAAATAATGTCAGGGAGAATATAATTGCAACTATAAGTAGCCATTTAACTTTATTCAAAGAGTTTCTGGTATACCGGCCCTTAGTAAGCAGCCACAACATCAAGGGGAACACCAAGTAAAACTGTTCTTCAACTCCAAGTGACCAAGTGTGAGTGAATGGATTGAGTTTCGCATCCTCTCCCCAGTAATTAACAGCGTTAAAATATAGCTCCACATTGGCAAACCCAATCAAAGAATACAAGCCTGTTAGTAGGTGGCTTTGAGGATTTGGGTTAATCATGCAGATGAGTAGGCCGCTAATAAAAAAGTAGAAAAGCAAAGCAGGTAAAAGTCTTTTGATTCTTCTTTTGTAAAAACCCCAAAAAAAGTCAATGCCTTTTTTCTCTTTTCGCCCTACCAATGAAGCCGTGATGACAAAACCAGAAATCACAAAAAACACATCAACACCTAAAAAACCACTTGGCAATATCTTTTCATTAAAATGATTTAAGATTACAGACAATACAGCAACAGACCTCATGCCATCAATTGAAGGGGTGTATTGCTTTAAGTTACTCATAAGGCATTTTGCACAGTTGCATAAAAGTCACGAATAATTCAAATGTATTA
>JAUIHY010000270.1 GCA_030432115.1 Gammaproteobacteria bacterium
GCCATCAAAATGATTTTACTGTTGATGTTTTTAGTCACATTAGAGATGACTTCATTGGTTTGTTCTGACTCATACTTTGGTAATAACTTCAGTATGTTACTTTCTATAGTTAACCCTGAAAATATATAAAAACCTGCAGCCAATAACAAAGCAAGCCACATCAATCGTAATGTGTTAATCAAAGGCATGTTGTTGTTGGTCAGTCAGTTCAGATTGGCTCAGTACCTGTTGCGATAACAGCACCTTTGTTTCATTGCCGGCGGCATCTACTATCAGCAATGAATCAATACCCTTTTCAGCCCCTGTTGTGGACAGCTGTCCGTGAATGGTGATGCTTGAGATGGCTTTTTTGATCAACAAGCCTTTGGCTACTAAAGTCACAGACCATTGCCCAGATTCAGTATGGTCAATTGCATCTGAAATGTTGAATTGGCTTTCCACCTGATCCAGTTGCGAGCTGAGCAACTCAGTTAAAATAGATGACACCACTTTGATTTGAGGGTCTTTAACTTTTTGTTTTTTGTGCCTGGCATTGGTTTTAAAAACGCCCTCATCATTGATCAATGTTTTAACCCAAATTGGAGATGTGACCTCCCACACCAGCCCCAATTCTGGAGAAAAGACCATCTTCCCTGTTGAAATGATGGGCTTGGTCAAGAATTTGACCGATTTAATCTGTTTGAAATTAGACTGAAAATACCGAATACCTTGGTAGGATTGGTGTAATTTTTTCACCAATGTGTTTTGATCTTTCTTATCTACAACACCAGCTTGTGAAACTGAAGTCATTAGCAGGGATAATAATAAACAAGTTGTTGAGATGATGCGTTTCATTTTGCGGATAAGTATTGATCAATTTTATGTTGTAACACATCTGGTGACACCAAGCACATTTCATTGCTTTTCATATCTACGGCCACTTGTTTGGTGTGTGCTTTGGTTAATCGTGTTTGGCTTTTGGCGTCCCAAAATTCAAAATCCACACGCAGGCCATATTCATGTTCTTTCAGCTCCGCTTCGACAATGATTTTTTGTTGGAACAACAGGGGTTTGATGTATTTGATTTTTAATTCAATGACCGGCCAAAAGTAACCAGAAGCTTTCATTTGTGGGTAGTTATAATCAATCAAATCCAGCAACTGACATCGAGCTTGCTCCATGTATTTGACATAATTGCCATGCCAAGCCACTTCCATGGCGTCCACATCATAAAATGGCACCACAATTTCATGGGTTGTTTTTATTTTAGTCATACAGTGCCCACTTTTGATTTTCTATGCTTTGTTGTAATGATTGGATTTCATGGTCCAAACGCCTGTCATTAGCCAATGGAGTGACCTCTTTGGACATCAACTGAGTAAATGATTGCAGGTTTTTTGATAAATGATCGGCGCTTAACTCTCCTTGTTGAATGCGCAAATGAATCGATTGCAAGCTGGCCATTAAAACGGCAGCGGCAGTCTGTTCTGCCAATGTCAGTACCCGCAGACAATCTCTGGCAGCGATGGTGCCCATGCTGACTTTATCTTGGTTGTGACTTTCAGTTGAACGAGAAAACACGGATGCAGGCATGGTCAACTTCAAAGCTTCAGCCGTCCATGCTGAACAGGCAATTTGCACCGCTTTGAATCCATGATTTATGGGTGCCACTGCAGCATCAGCTCCTGACAGGTTTCGGGGTAAACCGTGGTTGTATTTGACATCCACCATCAGTGCCATTTGGCGGTCTAATAAGTCTGCTAAATTTGCCACATTGTTTTTCATGGCATCCATCACAAATGCGATGTGACCACCATAAAAGTGACCACCATGGTGAATGGTCTCAGAAACTGGGTCAATGATGGGGTTGTCATTGGCACTGTTGACCTCTGTTTCAATGGTGGTTTGATACCATGGCAAAATGTCTTCCAGTACCCCAATCACATGAGGGGCGCATCGTATGGAATAGCGCTCTTGAAGGCGACCTGAATCAAATACCGGGCCCAGGTGCTGCAAATCTTCTCTGATTCTTGCCGCCACACGACCCTGCCCTGGGTGCGGTTTGGCATCAAATAAAAATGCATCAAAATGGGCATTATTCGAGCCCAAGCCCACTGTGGCCAAAGCGGTGATGCGCGAACACATCAATGACAAATACTGGGCACGGCTGAAAGCTTCTGTAGCGAGGGCCGTCATCACCGCAGTGCCATTCATGATGGCCAAGCCTTCTTTGGGTTTTAAAGTCAATGGTGTGATTTGACAATCAGCCAAAGCATCAGCTGCTTGGCATGTTTGGCCTTTGTAATATACCTCCCTTTCACCGCAAAGCACAGCAGCGACATATGACAGTGGGGTCAAATCGCCACTGGCGCCGACAGAACCTTCAGATGGAATCAAGGGCAGTATGTTGTGTTTCAGTAAGTTAAATAACTGGTTCAATAAATCATACCGCACACCAGAAACGCCCCGGCACAAAGAGGCCAAGCGCACCGCCAGCACCAAACGAGTTTGTCTGGGTGATAAATGGCTGCCAGTACCACAGCCATGGAATGTATAGAGGTTTTTCGGCATCATTTTAGCCAATGCCACAGTGACATCAACATCACAAGAGTCACCAAAGCCTGTGGTAACACCATAGATTGAGCCATCTTTTTCCAGTGTTTTCCTTAAAAATTCTGCACCTTGATCAACCATGCTGACAAAAGCATCGTCTTGACAGAGCTTGGCTTGTTTGTCGTCATTGGCAATGGCCAAAA
>JAUIHY010000271.1 GCA_030432115.1 Gammaproteobacteria bacterium
TGTCTTGATTTGTTCATCAAATCTTTATTTTGCCGTTATTTCAAAGCAATGGTGTATTTTCGAACCTTTGAAATCCAAGTCCATGCTTTTGTTGCTGATGTTTTTGATAACAAAAGCCGATTGCAAGGACGCGTCTAATTTGAATTTCCTGAAATTATTAGAAAAGTAGATGGTACCACCGGGCTTGAGTTTTTTGGCGCAAGCTTGAATCAGTTCAACATGGTCTCTTTGCACATCCCAATCGGTTTCCCTGGAGTGAGAATTTGAATAAGTTGGCGGATCGGCTATGATGATGTCATGCAAGCTGTTATCGAACGTCAGGTGCTTCATTACATCGGCACGAAACACATCGTGTTTTACGTTTAAATCATTGATTTTAAAATTTTCTTCACACCATTTCAAATAGGTTTTTGAAGTGTCAACACTGGTGACCTGAGCAGCACCACCCATGCCAGCGGCCACTGAAATGGCACCGGTGTAACAAAACAAATTGAGCACAGACTGCCCTTTGGAAATGCGCTGAACATGGTTCCTCAACCATCGGTGGTCCAAGAACAAACCAGTATCCAAGTATTTTCCCAAATCAATCAAATATTTTCGCGGCCCTTCATTGACGACAAATCGGGCAGCATCCATGTCCAGTTTGCTGTATTGATCATTTTGTTTTTGTTTTTGTCGTGTTTTCAGATGAATTTTATCTGTTACCGGCTGGAGTACCGACTGCACGGCCAACATGGCCTGCTCTAAATGGGCTTTGGCTTTGCTTTCAGCGATGGTTTTGGGCGCCTGATATTCTTGAATGTTGATGTGGTTGCGGTATTTGTCTATCGCAAAAGCGTATTCTGGAATGTCTGCGTCATAAACCCGAAATGCCTCCACACCATTGCGTTCCGCCCAAGGTGTCAATTTAGCCATGTTTTTCTTTAAACGGTTGGCCAACATTTGTGCCGATGCTGGCAACACAAACAACTGGTCTTTGGGGGCATTAAGCTTGTTTTCTTTGTTGATGTCAAACAAACGCAATTGGATGGACAAAGCACCATTCATCAAAGCATAAACATGGTGTTCACGGTAACCCAATAACCAACCTTTGGCGGCATCTGGAGTCAATACGGCTGCTTTGGCGCCTTGGGCCTTTTGTTCCAACCATGCAGAAAGTTGCTGCCAACTGGATAAATGATTCTTCTGTAACCTGACACCATAAGGTGGGTTACACACCACCAAATTTTGACGCGGCGGAATTCTGAATTTATCCAAAGTCTGGTATTGAAAGCTGATGCGCTTATTGTGAGCCATGTGACTGAGGTTGTCATTGGCCAATGCCACAGAATCTTTGTGATGATCAACCCCAATGACTTGACCTTTAAAAGATGCCAGACCAGCTGCTTCGCGGTTTTCTGCCTCTATCATCAACTGCGTCCATTGATGTGCATCGAAATGCCGCCATGAAAACAAAGCGTGGCTTTTGAATTGTGCATTGGGAGCCATGTCACAAGCCATTTGCCAACCTTCGGTTAACAAGGTGCCTGAACCACACATGGGGTCAATCAAGTTAAAACCTTGTTGTGACAAAGCGGGCCAGTCAGCTCGCATCAAGATGGCCGCCGCCAAATTTTCTTTTAGTGGCGCCAAAGTGTTTTGCTCACGGTAACCACGTTGATGCAATGAGTGACCAGTGATGTCTTGGTATATATCCAGTTGTTTGTACTTCAAACGGGCATAAACCATCAAATGCGCGTCTTTTTTAACCACTTTTGGCCGCTTTCCAAATGCCTCATACATTTGATCACAGATCGCGTCTTTACACACCTGCGATGAAAAGTGGCTGTTTTTCAATGACTCATTTGTACCATTGAATTTGATGCTCAAGGTGTTGGGAATGTCTTGGCACAATCGGTGCCATTCAATGTCCGACATGTGTTGATACAAATCTTTTTTATTGGCACAAGGCTGACTGGCCAATTTGATGTACAAACGGTTGGCCAAACGTGACCACATCACTGCTCGCATGGCAGCATTGGCATCGGTTTCAAAGTGTACGCCGGCCAATCCTTCTTTGGCCTCTGTGGCGCCCAAATCAAGCAATTCCTGCTTGAGCAACAATTCCATGTGTTTCGGGCAAGAAGCGAACCCTTGAAATGTGGTCATGAGTGATTCAATCCAAATTGATGCTGATGGTGTCAGCCATGTCTGCGGCTTTTTTACGTGCCGAGTTCAATGAACGTGCAGTCGCTAAACACACGCCCAATCGCCGTTTCCCGTTGATTTCCGGTTTACCAAACAATCGCAACTGTGTGCCAGGTTGTGACAAGGCGTCCGCCACACCTGCAAAGGTTGGATTTTCACCCTGGCCATGACCCAACAACACGTGAGAAGCCGAAGGCCCGTTTTGGGTGATGGCAGGTATGGGCAGCCCCAAAATGGCACGCACATGTAAAGCAAATTGACTCAAATCTTGTGACACCATGGTCACCATACCTGTGTCGTGTGGCCTAGGCGACACTTCAGAAAAAATCACTTCATCACCTTTAATGAACAATTCAACACCAAAAATACCATAGCCGCCCAAAGCGTCTGTGACTTTTTTGGCAATTTCTTTGGCCAATGCCATGGACCGGTCTGTCATGGCTTGCGGTTGCCATGATTCTTGGTAGTCGCCATCGACTTGAACATGACCAATGGGTTCACAATACGAGGTGCCGTCTTTGTGTCTGACGGTTAACA
>JAUIHY010000272.1 GCA_030432115.1 Gammaproteobacteria bacterium
TAAATTGAGTCCAATCCTCAATCAAATACATGCGTTCTTCATTGCCACGAGATGCATTGTTCCAATCATCACACTCCAAAGGTGAGCTCATGGTCAACAAGTCTTCAATTGTTATGTTGTTTTTCCTGGAGTCAGCATTTTCCAATGGCAATTTATCCTCAAAGAATGTCATCACTTGTTGATCAACATTTTTTATTAATCCTTCATGAATGGCCAAACCAACCGCCATTGACGTCAATGATTTACTCGCCGAACGCATGTCATTTTTTACATCAACCCCTCCTTGATTGAAATATTGTTCATATATCAATTGATTGTCCTGAGCCACCAACACACTGGTCATTTGTTTATACTCGTTATTATTAATTTTTTGAGTGATTTCACTCAAATCAAAAGCGGCACAACTGCCCGACATTTGTCCCGCAACCAATGTGGTCATCAATATCAATTTTGCTTTCATAGCTATTTCCTGATTGTTAAGTCAGACCACAATAATCAAATGTTTTCGCTAAAGCATGAAAGCCAACCAAAAGATTCTAAAGATTTCTAAACATGACAGCCACAAACACTTTGCAAGCCATCTCAGTTGAATACAGGTTCATGAGATCACTTGAAAACCTGACCAAAGGCACATTCAATCCAATGTCTATTTGCTACAATCTTTGGTTTTTTACAACCTGAGAACCCCATGAGAATTCTGCTTTTGCTCTCTTTGCTTTTAGGCAGCAGCTGGTCTGCCGCCCAAGAAGCGTTGAATTACCAAAAACCACCACAAGAAATTTTAGACTTGGTTGATGTGGAACGTGCGCCTTTGGTTCGCATCAATTCAGCCGCCGATACCTTGCTACTGCTGTACCGCGACAGTTACAAAACTTTGGCCGAACTGTCAGAAAAAGAAATGCGCTTGGCCGGTTTGCGCATCAATCCGGTAACCAACATCGGCAGCCGCACCACTTATTACAACAACCTGAAAATCATGGACATGGCCTCAAAAAAGGTCAAACAGGTCAAAGGCCTGCCTGAAAACTTGCGTCTGGCCAATTTGACTTGGTCACCTGATGAACAATCAGTGGCGTTCACCCACACCACAAAAACTGGTGTAGAAGCTTGGGTGGTCAATGTCAAAAAAAGCAAAGCAACAAAAATCAATGTAGCCAATTTGAATGCCAATATGGGCAACCCACTCAGTTGGTTCAAAGACAGCCAATCTTTGTTGGTCAAACGATTGGCCACAGAACGCAAAGCTTTGATTGATGGTGACAGCGCCGTGCCAGCAGGCCCCACCGTTTCAGTCAGTGACGGTGCCAAAGCACAAAACCGCACTTATCAAGACTTATTGAAAAACAACAACGACGAGCATAACTTTGAACAATTGGCTTTGTCTGAATTACACCAAGTCACACTGAAAGGTAAAAGCAGCTTGTGGAAGCCTGCCGCCATGTACCGAGGCGTTTCATTCTCACCCGATGGCAACTACGTATCGGTCAGCACCATTCACCGTCCGTTTTCATACATCGTCCCCAATGGCCGTTTTCCAACCAAAACCCATGTTTATGACAAAAAAGGACAATTAATCAAACTGGTCAATGATGTACCCTTAACTGAAGTGATTCCCAAAGGCTTTATGTCAGTCCGCACCGGCAAGCGCAGCATGCAATGGCGCCCTGACCAAGCCGCCACCTTGTACTTCGTCGAAGCACTGGATGAAGGTGATCCTGCCAAAGAAGTGGAATTCCGTGATGTGATCAAACAATGGACCGCACCATTCAAACAAGCACCCAGCGAAATGCTGAAAACCAAAGACCGCTATTACCGCATCCTTTGGGGCGATGACTCACGCGCCATGGTTTACGATTATTGGTGGAATTCTCGACTGTTAAGAACTTCGATTTTCAATCCATCGGATGCCAATGAAGAAGCCATCGTGGTCAATGAACGTGATTTCCAAAATGCCTATGCAGATCCTGGCAATTTTGTCACCAAGCGTAACCAATACGGCCGTTATGTTTTGGATATTTTAGACAACCACGTGTTTTTACTGGGCGAAGGCCACAGCAAGGAAGGACAGTTTCCTTTCTTAGACACCATGAATTTAGATTCTTTGTTGACCAGCCGCTTGTACCAGTCTGATTACACAGACAAATTGGAAACCTTGTCTTATGCCACCAACATGGCGCAAGGCGAGATTTTGGTGCGCATCCAATCAGCTACCGATTACCCCAATTACTTCATCCGCAACGTCAACAGCGGTGATTTAACGCAGGTCACTGATTTTGCCAATCCTTTTGAAAGCTTGCAAAATGTTCACAAAGAAGTGGTCGAATACCAACGCGAAGACGGTTTACCGTTGTCAGGTACATTGTACTTGCCACCGGGTTATGACAAAGAGAAAAAAGAAAAACTGCCGATGATCTTGTGGGCCTATCCAACAGAATTTAAAGACAAAGACGCTGCTGGACAAAACACCCAAAACCCCAATGAATTCACGTACCCCTATTATGGTTCAATGATTTACTGGGTGACCCGCGGTTATGCTGTTTTAGACGATGCGGCATTCCCCATCGTTGGAGAAGGTGATGAAGAACCCAATGACACTTTTGTTTCACAACTGGTCGCCAATGGCAAAGCCGCCATTGATGCCATTGACGCATTGGGTTACATCGACCGCAACCGCGTGGCTGTCG
>JAUIHY010000273.1 GCA_030432115.1 Gammaproteobacteria bacterium
CCATAATTCAAAATATGCCCATGGGCATCATGCAAACCAGGCAGAATGATGCGACCTTGACCATCAATTTTGATTGCTTTTTTTAATAAAGCTTCCGAAGGCTTGAGAATGCGACCTGTTTCATCATCAAACAACAGTTGGTCAGATTGTTGTAGCTTTTGCCCATCATGTGAATACACCACCACATTGTGCCATTGAATGACTGCTGCTTGAGCAAGCGAAGCACACATCAATGAAGTGAATAACAGTTTCTTTATCATAAACCCTACCCTGCATTAAAAAGCAATCAGTTTATCATGTAGGCAAACAATCAGGCGAAACTTTGAGTCATCTGCTCGCTCGTGTTACCATAGCGTTTTTTTAGAGAAAGAGAGCGAGGAACCTATGAAAAAAATAGCTTTAGTAAGTGCCATATTGGCCACTTTGACCTTAACAGCCTGTAGTGATGAAGCCAAACAAGAAGCCAAAGCCGAAACCAAGGCCGTAAAAAAACAAGTGGCTGAAAAAGTAGAAAAAGCCAAAGACTTAACCAAAGAAGGTTTTGAAAATGGCAAACAAGCAGTGGTTGATTCTGCCAGCAAAGCCAAAGACAAAGCAGTTGAAATCAAAGATGCCACGGTTGAAAAATCGGCTGAATTATTAGAAGCCGGTCAAGACAAAGCCGCTGAATTGAAAGATGCGACCATGGAAAAAGCCGAAGTATTGAAAGATGCCGCTGCCGACAAAGCAAGTGAACTGAAAGATGCGGCCATGGATAAAGCCGAAGACATCAAAGATGCCACGATTGAAAAAGCGGCTGAAATAAAGGAAAAAGCCGAAGATAAAGTCGAAGAAATCAAAGATGACACTGATGGCGATAATTGATTAATCACAAGCCGATTGAAAACAATAAGTCGTCCTTGGGCGGCTTATTGTTTAATAATACTTGGGTTTAATTATACTTGGGTTCAATCAAATTTGGCGATATTCTCAATCAAGTACAAACAAGCCGGGGTTCTGAGACAACCCATAAGCCAAAGCCAAAATCTGGCCTGAAAACGACATCACATCACAATCAAATCGCAAGGCACTGGTCAATCCAGACTGGCCAATTTCAATCTCATGACCAGAGTACACTGTAATCGAAGTCATTTCCATCAAACAATCATTGTCGTTGACCTCAACAGGGATGATGACACCCTCAGCAGGTAATTGTAAGCCATCCAAACACGCCCAGCTGTCAATGACCGCTTTGTTCAATGTAAACGCTGTGCCCAAATGGATTCTGTGTGCTGCCCGCTCATCGTTCATTAATCCAAACTCATGCTGAGGATTCACCAGCATCATTTCAATGGAAACAGACTCAGGTATCAAAGTGGCTTGTGGAAATTGCGCCATTAAATAACGACTGGCGGCCACCTGTGGTTCAACCCTTAATCCAGCTTGCATGACTTCTAACAGCACAATATCTGGCATGTTTGCTTTGGGTGCTTGGTATGACATCACATCACAACATGTCACCGTTATAAGCTGATCAGGCAGCTCCAATGCTTTGATGATGTGATTTAAAGATGCTACTGAAGTTTCATGGATGTCCAGTAGCTGAAAGGCAACTTTACCTTGTTCAAAATAACACAGCAGTGGTATCGCCAGCACACCCAAAGGACCACAACCTGCATACAAAACCGATACTTTTGCTTTGTCCTGATCTAAAATGGCTTGATGCAACCCCCTGATGAATTGTATCGTTCTGACATAATCATCAACACACAAAGCCGCATTGCTGGGAGAAATGGCCAAGCCATGATCAGTCATAGACTCTCCAAAAGCAATGCCCTCCGCAGGGCGGTCATCAAAGTCAGCCAAAGAAACCAATATTTCTTTAATGGCCATGATTTCCGGTCTTAATTCATGAACAGGCACTTCGGCATTCAAAATAGTTTTTACAAAAGCAGCAAGCTGAACTCTAGACTTCATGTCAATGCGCCGCCTGTTTGAATCGACCACAACTGATGATAGCGCCCTTCAATTTCCAGCAAAGATTCGTGATTGCCAGATTCAACAATTTCACCTTGGTCGATCACATGAATCTGCTGCGCATGTACCACTGTGGACAGTCGATGCGCAATCAAAATAATGGTTCGACCTGGTGCAATTTTTTTCAAAGACTTTTGAATCGCGGCCTCTGTTTCGTTGTCCACAGCCGATGTGGCTTCATCCAAAATCAACAACGGCGGGTTTTTCAACAAGGCCCTGGCCAGCGAAATACGCTGAACTTGACCACCAGATAGTTTCACGCCTTGCTCGCCCACCGTGGTTTCATAGCCTTGCTCTAATTGTTCAATGAAATCATGTGCTTCTGCCAATTTTGCAGCCTCTATGACTTCATCATAAGTTGCTTGTTCATTACCGTACTGGATGTTGTCAAAGATGCTGGCATTGAACAGGAAGGTCGCTTGAGATACCAGTCCAATCTGTGACCTGAGTGATTGCATATTGATGTCTTCTATGGCCACACCATCCAGCGCGATTCGACCTGTTTGGCTATGGTAATAACGCATCAACAATTTAATCAATGTGCTTTTACCTGAGCCGGTTTGTCCCACAAAAGCCACCGTTTCACCGGCTTTGATGTGCAAATTGATGTTTTTCAAGGCCAGCGGCCCACCACTTTGATAAGCAAAATCTAGCGAA
>JAUIHY010000043.1 GCA_030432115.1 Gammaproteobacteria bacterium
ATCCCGAGGTTGAAGGCACATTGGGTCAATGGGATCGCTTGAATGCCAAAGGTGATATTTATCTAGTGGATTCGGTCGAAGAGGCCAGTACATTAACTTTGAATCAGCCTGAACATGTGGCGTACGCCACCCAAACCACATTGTCATTGGATGATACCAAGGACATCATAGAAGAATTGCGCCGACGCTTTCCTGAAATCCAAGGCCCCAAGCACGATGACATTTGCTATGCCACTCAAAATCGTCAAATGGCCGTACGAGATTTGGCAGCACAATGTGATTTGGTTTTGGTCGTCGGCTCGGTCAATAGCTCAAACTCCAATCGTTTGGCAGAATTGGCAGAAAGGCAAGGTGTTAAATCATTCTTAATTGATGGCGCCAAAGACATTCGGTCAGAGTGGTTTGAAGGTGTCAAATCAGTAGGATTGACAGCTGGTGCTTCTGCGCCTGAAAAACTGGTCAAAGAAGTCATATCTGTGATTCAAAAAAATCACCCAAGCACCACATTATCTGAATTAAACGGTGAACCCGAAAACATGGTTTTTGCTTTACCGAAAGAGCTTCGTTTGGTGCAAAAACCATAAGTCGACGCGAGCTGACTCTTCGCTTTGCTCAGTTTGGGCATGAAAAAAAGGCTGTTTGTTAGTGAGTTAGTTAGTATGGCTGCTAATGACCGTTTATCCAGCCGATAAAACCACTTATCAGCTCAACTCGTACACCATTTGCATCTTGACTGTGTTTACTTCATTATTCATGCTGATTAATAAAGTAAGCGTTTACAGTGAATTCAAACCAGTTAAAAAGAATGCCACAAGGGCAACTCCCTTCAAAAGGTTTTACCCTTTTGGAAATGATCATCGTTTTGTTGCTGATTGTCTTGTTGTTGGCTTGGGGGGCGCCCAATTACCAAAATTTAAAAGCCCGTCAAATGGTCACAGACACTTCTAATGAATTTGTATATGGGTTGACATTGGCCAGAGCAGAGGCGGTCAGGCTAGGAACAAATGTAGAAGTGAGAAAGCGTGGTGGTGATTGGAGTAATGGCTGGCGCATATGGGCTAAAGGTTTAGATGGTGCATCCGATGAAGAATTGGCCAAAAATACCACCGTGAACTCAAAGATCACCATCAGCGGATTGGGTGATCGAATTGTTTTCAATAGGCTGGGTGGGCTTGAAGGCACTCAAGAAAGAGCGTTTGAAGTTACAAATTCATTAGGTTCTGGTGCAACAAGCAGAGTCGTAATAAATATGTCTGGAAGCGCAAAGGTGATTAAGCAATGAAAAAAAACAATGAAGGTTTCACGCTGATAGAAATATTGGTTTCTATTGTGGTTTTTTCTTTTGGATTGCTGGGTGTTGCCGGTTTAATGACCATTTCAGTGAGAAACAATAACAATGGATACCTGAGGTCACAGGCAAATTTCTTAGCAGAAAATATGGTTGACCGGATGCGCGCTAACCCAATTGCAATTTGGGAAGGTGCATATGATGGTGATGCTGCACCTGGTGGGCAAGCGTGTACGCTGAATAGCCCCTGTAACTATGGTGCTCTGGCTCTTTATGATATGCAGCAATGGGCTGAGTCTATTGCAGTAGCAATGCCTCCAGGTGCAATTGGAAATATTGCTTGTGATGATTCTGGCAATTACAGCCTGATCAGCGCGGAGTCTGGTACTTGGCAAGCTGTAAGACCTTACGATGGTATTTGTACCGTGTCTGTTACTTGGGATGAGTCAAATGGTGGGCAAGACCCTAATCCACAGTCAGTAGTACTCGTTGTTCAACCGTGATTATAAAAGGCTAAGTTTATGAATAAAAAAACAAAAGGGTTTTCGTTAATTGAATTAATGGTTGCCATGTTGATTGGTTTAATCATGTTGCTTGGAATTGTTTCACTTTTTACCAATACAAACATATTACAAAGGGCGCAATCAGGATTGTCAGTACTTCAAGAAAACGGAAGGTATGCAATCATGAGAATAAAACAAGATTTAGAGCAAGCAGGTCATAATCATTGTGCCAGTATAGCTGTGCCCACTTCTGATTTGGTGTCTGAGTGGGACCAAGGATTTGCTACTAAGGCCTGGCGAGTTTCTAATAACGTAACAGCATTTGATAATGGTTTTCCAGCTGCTACTCAGGTTGTTTATGACCCCCTTACACCCGCGCCCTTGACAACAGACAGTTATGCATTAGATACCAGTTACTTTATTCGTGGGCATGAGTGCAGTGCAAGCAGTTGTCAACCTGCCTTGAATTCACTGGGGGCTGATTTGCTGACTTCATTCCCATCTATGGGAACAGCAGATGGTGACAGGGCTCAAAGCAATGATGTTCTGACAGTCAGGTATTTGAAAGGAGGCTTTAGGTTGAGAAGAAAGCACCCGAGTAATGCACAACGTTATAATACTGAAATTGCTCCAGGTGGATACAGTGGACGTACTTTGTTAACAGACTGTAAGAATTCATTTGTTACCAATGCGACATGGTCAGGTAGAAGAATAGATATTGACAGTGTTGATGTTGCACAGGCCCCATCTTTACATTATTTGGCAGACCCCAAAGCTTATAAGTTAGATGAAGAATTAAGGTCTGTGACATACTTTGTTGGTGTTGATGAAGATCCTGCAGATAGCAGCAGAAAATATTCTTCATTATATCGCTCTGAAAATGGTATCACACAACAATTGGTAGAAGGGGTGGAGCAATTTGATTTGTTTTACTTAGCTCAGCTAAATGATGGCACTGTGGCACGATTAACTGCTGATCAAGTTGATGGTGTTTCTGGCAGCGGGTCGCAAGAATGTGTAACTCCACCAGACACTTCGTTTATGGGTGCTACCAAACTCAATAATGGCCAAGGCTGTTTGTGGCGTTCAATCTATGCTATTGAGGTCCACATGTTACTAAATACAGTCAATAACAGTGCAACGAGTGAGACGGAGCCTTACCGCTATTCTATTGATGGTTTGAATTTGCAAACCCCAGATCCAATTTTAGCCAATGGTTTAGCTCGAGAAAGAATGTACCGTAAAGAGTTTACTGCCATTATTCCTGTAAGGAGTTATACATTATGAATAAGAAGTCATTGCGCAAACAAGAAGGTGCAGCATTGTTTGTTGGATTGGTGATATTGGCAATTATCACGATCATGGGCTACACCAGTATGAAAGGTACCATACTACAAGAACGCATGGCTGCGGGTCTTCATAACAGAAGCTTGGCGCACTCTGGAGCTAATTCAGCAGTCAGAGAGGGTGAAGAATTTATGTTTGATTTAATCACAGAAACCAATGGAGTTAATGTGGAAGGGACTGAAGGTGGTAGCTTCTATAATATTTACTCTATGCTTCAAAATCCATTGGATCCTGAAAATTCAACTTTAAATGTCACGGTTGAAGCTTTTAAAAAGCGCAATTGGGATTCTGATAAGGGAACCGACCATGTATTTAATTTTAATGGTGTAATTGCTAATGCAGCGTTAAACACTGTGCCTCAGTATATTGTAGAAGAAGTTTATTCAATTCCATTGGATGGGTTTGATTCTCAAGAATTTGGATTGAGTGGTTCTGACAGTAGCGTGCAAAAATCGTTTTACATCACAGGCAAAAGTGACAGTGGCGATGGAAAAACCATGTCATTGGTTCAATCTTTATTCACGGCAGTTGTTTCCAGCTCTCCAAATAATTAATGTTGAGGTTATTATGAAAAAAATTATTAATTTTACTTTTTTATCACTTATTGTGATGGGTGCTGGAATGGGCCAAAGTCAAGCCTCTTTGTTGCAACTGTCTCATGAACCACTTTTTATTAACCAATCAGTACCGCCGGCAATTGCAGTTACATTGGATGACTCTGGTAGTATGTATTGGTCTTATATGGGTTCTTCAGGAAGCAATGGAACAGATTTTACTGATCCCCTACAAAATACTTTGTATTTTAATCCTAACATTGTTTATTCACCTCCATTGAGGGCTGACGGCAGTTCATTCCCAGATTCAGACCCTAATAACGCCAAAGTGGATGGATACCCAAATAATATGAATGATACAGTTAACCTGACTAATGGTTACGTTGCTATCAGACGATTTATTTATAACAGGAATGATGACAATGTACGTATTTCATTTGTTGATACCCAAGAATTTAATATTAACAATGTAGATACAACTTATCAAAACTATCACCCTAACTGGACGGCTGATAGGGCATATTACAGCAAGAGACGTGCAAACGGTACGTATGAAACAGTATATTTGTATGGCAGTGATTTGAATAATTTTGCAAACTGGTACACATACTATAACTCAAGGGCAAAACTATCCAGAGTGGCTATCAGTAGGGCTTTTCAGGGGTTTGGTCCAGATTTTAAAATAGCATGGCAAGAATTGAACCGTAACACGGCTTTCAATACGTTGAATAAATTTGAGTTGACCCATAAAAATAATTTCTTTAATTGGTTATTCAAATCCCCAACGGATGGAGGTACACCATTAAGAAGCGCATTCAAACGGGCAGGTGATTTGTTTACACATGACAGCAGTTACTATTCAGCTGATTTTGATGCTAACTTATCGTGTCAGCAAAACTTTCATATCGCCATATCTGATGGGGGTTGGAATAGTGACAGTGGTTATAACAGCGGAACAGATGGGTTCTTACAAGATGAGTCCTCAAATAACCTGCCTGGAGACACTGAAAATAGATATGGAAATTATACGGGTGCAGGTGAACAAGTCATTTATTCAAAGTCAGAAACTGGCTCTACTTTATCTGATATCGCATTTAATTCATGGGCAAGGGATTTAAATCCTAACTTAAATAACAATGTTAAAACATTTAAAAAAGACTATAAGAATGCAGCCGGTGGTGATTTAACCTTCGCACCAGGTGAAGATCCGTGGGAAGATGAAGCATTTGTTTGGAACCCTAAAAATGATCCGGCTTATTGGCAACATTTGGTTACCTATAATGTGGGTATGGGTTTGGAAGCATCAAGAATTGTGGATTATGCTGGTGGAGATTACACACCTTGTCCTAATGTATCAGTTACAGATCCCAAAGAAGCGGTTTATCAGTCATTAAGGAATGGCACTTGTGGCTGGCCAAATGCAGATAATGTAAATACAACAAAAATTGATGATGTATGGCATTCTTCAATAAACAGCCGTGGAGAATTTTTCAGTGCCAATGACCCGAATGAATTAATCGCTGCTTTGAATGATGTGGTGAACAGTATCCTGGAAAAGCAAGCCAGAGGCAGCACATCTACGGTGTCTTCAGGTATTATTACAGGTGAAAGTTTGGCTTTTTCTCCGAGTTTTGATTCGACCAGTTGGTCTGGAAACTTAATTGCTCGGTCTGTGGAATTGGATGGTACATTTGGTGACATTCAATGGGATTTGTCATGTTTGCTCACAGGTGGCACATGTGCCAAACAATTGAACAGAAAGATTTTTACATATGATCCAGCAGCTCAATCTACAGTGGCTTTTGACTCTTCCTTAAGTGGCAGTTTAAGGACAGAATTGACTCAAAATGCGTCTGATTTAATTTCTCGTACTGGGGCATCTGTAAATGACATCATCGATTATGTTCGTGGAGATCAAGGATTAGAGCAGCAAAATTCAGGTCAATTCAAAGACAGGGTCAGTGTATTGGCTGATATTATTCACAGCAGCCCTACATTGGTTCGAGGTCCCGGTGAATTTTATTCAGATGTCTTGTGGCCTGAGACTTCAGATGAATATCAGGCAGCTTTAATTGGCAATGGTTATAGAGACTTCAAATTAGATGAGTTGCATCGTAAGAATATAGTATATATTGGTTCTAATTCAGGTATGTTACATGCGATAGATGCAGACACAGGTTTTGAATACTGGGCTTATATGCCATATAAGGCTTTTCAAAACATTCATAGGCTGCCTGATGTGCAAGCTTCGCATCATTCTTATGTAGATAACACTGCGGTAACAAGAGATGTGTTCATTAATGGAAGGTGGAGAACTATCTTAATTGGTGGAATGCGATATGGGGGTCAATCCTATTATGCTTTGGATGTTACTAACCCAGGCAGTGCACAACCCACCGTTTTGTGGGAGTTTTCTGATGAAGATGATCCAGATATGGGGTATAGCTATGGAAAAGCAGATATTGTCAGAGTCAGCAGCACAGGGGAATGGGTGGCATTGATTCCTAATGGTTACAACAATTCCCAGCAAGACTTTGCTGATGGATCTGATCCAAGAAATATCATCAGTGCTACTGGAAACGCGGTAATGTATGTTGTGAGAATAGCTGATGGTAATTTGAGGGCAAAAATAGATACCAATACAGGGAGTCCCACCACGCCAAATGGATTGTCCTCCCCAATAGGAGTTGATTCAGAATTTCATATAGGTGGTTCAAATAACAAAGTTAATTCAAAAATTGATTTGGGTATAGATGTTGCATATGCTGGTGACATATACGGAAACCTATGGAAATTTGATTTAACAGATACAGACCCAAGCGCTTGGGACGCTGAAAAACTAGTTGAAGCAGATACTATTATGCATAGACCAATTACTGTGAAACCAAGGGTTGTGGCAGTAAGAGATGCATATCAGAGCGCAGAAAATGATGTGATTGTCATGTATGGCACTGGGAAATATATTGAACTACCAGACAGAGATACTGACCTTCCGGCTGAACAATATTTGGTGGGTGTAATTGATGGAATTAACAGAACCAGACCAACATCGTTGTCAGTTACATCAGGGAGTTTTGTTGAACAATTCTTTAGTGGTGCCAATGGGTTCAGGCACTTAACAAATAATGTTGTAGATCTTGCAGATTCCAATGTTTATGGCTGGAAAGTTGAACTACCCGAAGACGGTGAAAGAATAACCAGTGATTTATCATTGTTTGGTGACCAAATTTTGATTGCTGCCTCAACAGTAACTGCAGGAGTTGACCCATGTGAACCTGGCGGAGAAAGTTGGTTGATGGCCTTAAATCCAATGACTGGAGGTGTCCCAGAACCTGGAGAGATATTCAAAGGAGAATATACAATTGATGATGGTAACGGTAACATTACAACTCATCAAGGTGAAGGAACTGGTATAAAAGTTGATGTATTCATAGTTGGTACACCACCCATGTTAGAACAAATGGGAGGTGGAGATCTTGATTTTATAGTAGAAGGTACTGAAGGTTCTACTGTGCTTACAGTCCAAAAACATACTTGGCGCAGAAGAAATTGGACCAATTTATTAACTGAATGATGAGAGTTGTAATGAAAATATTTTCTAAAAAGACAGTAGATGCCTTGTTACTTGTTGTGTTACTTACCGGTGTATCTAACGCTGAAACTACAAGCATTGTTAAAGCAAAATTAGATGCCGTAAATAAAACCTCAGTGGTTTTCAACGGACGAACTTATCAATATTCGTTGAATAAATCTAAAAGCGTATTGGCCATAGATGAAAATGCACCAGAAGAAATTAAATTAAGAGATTTAAAAGTCGGTGGTGTTTATTATTTCGAGTTATTTTCTTCTCGAGAAGAGGCCAAAGCCAATGATTTTAAACAGGTGATTTTTATTTCTGATAAATACCAAGGAGGTGATGAGTGAAAAAGATTACTGGATTCAGTTTAATTGAGTTATTAGTGGTGATTGCGATTATTGCCTTGTTGGCTGCTTATGCTATACCAAATTACCGACAGTATGTTGTTAAAAGCAAACGAGTAGAAGCACAAAATAAAGTACTAGAAGTCGCGGGCATGTTTGAGAAGTTTTATGCCAACACCAATGCTTATCCTGGGGCTTTAGGTGATTTGTCTTTAGATGCTTCTTATACTAGCTGGAAAGATTATGATCTGTCTGTAAATTTTCCCAATGGTGGCGGCTGGACAATTCGTGCAATTGCTAAAGGTAACCAAGCGCAAGATGACAGTGGTTGCGGGCAAATTCGGTTTAATAATTTGGGTGTTAAATCTCCAGCTGATTGCTGGGATTAACTCACATATAAAAGTAAATCCTCAAAGGCAATCAGCGATGGTTGCCTTTGAGGATTCTTTGTTTTTGGATGTTCCATTCACGGTCTTTTGTGGCGGCGCGTTTGTCGTGTAGTTTTTTGCCTTGGGCCAAAATTAATTTCATTTTTACTTTGCCTTTGCTCCAATAGAGGCTTCTGGCCACCAAGGTTAAGCCCTTTCTTTCAACAGCGCCAATTAAGTAATTGATTTCATTGCGATTGAGTAACAGTTTTTTGATTCTGTTGGTTTCTGGTTGTATGTGAGTGGAAGCTGTATTTAAAGGTGTGATGTGACAACCAGTAAGCCATACTTCACCGTTTTTGATAAAGACATAACTTTCTGCCAGATTCACTTTACCCGCGCGCAGACTTTTGACTTCCCAACCTTCTAGAGCCAATCCAGCTTCATAATCTTCGATAAAATGAAATTCATGTGATGCCTTTTTGTTGGTAACAATGTTATTATCCTTTTTCTTTTGTTTGGCCATTGCTTGGTCGTTTTTAAATGGAACGGTTCATTTTATTGAAAATCTATTCGCAATGCACGGAATTTCCTTATGGTTGAAATAGCGAAGTCAGCCATAGTCACTTTTTCAGCTGAGCAAATGTTGGCATTGGTCAATGATGTGACTAAATACCCTGAGTTTTTAAAGTGGTGTGTCAATGGCACCGTTCACCATCAAGATGGCTCATATTATGAAGCAACATTAGACATGTCAGTCAAAGGTGTGAGTGTGTCTTTCAAAACAGCCAATAATTCAGAAGAAAGGGAAGGGGTGTTGCATCTGGATTTAGAGTTGATTCAGGGGCCCTTTAGAAAACTTCATGGCCATTGGTCGTTCAAGCCTTTGGGTGATTTGGGTTGTCGAGTCAGTTTACAGTTGGCCTATCAAGTGAAGTCATCGGTGATTAATCAATTATTTGCCAGAGGATTTGAGCGAATAGCAGAGCGCATGGTTGCTGATTTTGTAAAAAGGGCGGGGCAGTTATATGCTTGATATCGAGGTGATTTACGCCACAGAACAAGAGCAAATGATATTTTCGCTGCAAATGCCTTCAGGGAGCACCATTGAGCAAGCCATTTTGGCATCGGGTGTACTGTCATCATACCCAGAAATCGATTTGACAAGTAATGCAGTGGGCGTGTTCAGTCAAAAAAAACAATTAGATGATGTTTTATGTGCTGGCGATCGGGTGGAAATTTACCGTTCATTGATTGCAGACCCTAAGCAGGTTCGGCGAACAAAAGCCAATGTGCAAAAAGAAAATAAACAATTCATATAAAAAATTGGCACAAAAAAACCAGCTTGCTGCTGGTTTTTTTTGTAATTCATTGGAACGTATTAACTGTCTTCATTTTCTGATTCGTCTGCATTGTTTTCTTGAGGAAAATAATTGCCTTCGGTTTTTACCAATTTGTCATTCTCAAAAAAGACGGTGAATTTTTTTAGCTTTTTGAATTTGCCGTTCACCTTGGAAGTGTTGACATAGTCCCACCTGTCGTGATCAAAAGGGTCAGCAACAGTTGGCGTACCCAAAATGATGGCGACCTGTCGTTTGCTCATGCCAGGTTTGACTTCATCAATGTCTTCTTGTTTTAAGATGTTGCCTTGTTGAACAGGTGCTTTATAACAGGCTGTTAAAGTCATTGTGGCCAACAGTATTGAGATCAATGCAATTTTCATTTTAATAGTTGTTCAAAAATCAATCGAGAATGATACAATAAATTTTATTAAATAGCAGTTAATTATCACAATGAGTAGTCAAGAAATTAAGGAAGCAGGTTTAAAAGTTACATTGCCACGGTTGCAAGTGTTGGAGTTTCTAAGCAATAACAAGGGTGAACATTTTACTGCTGAAGCTTTATTTACTGAAATGAAACAAACCGGTCATGATGTTGGACTGGCGACCATTTACCGTGTGTTGAACCAATTTGAAACAGCGGGATTGGTTTGTAAACACCAGTTTGAAAATAATCAAGCCGTGTATGAATTAGAAACAGGTGATCACCATGATCACATGGTTGATTTGGATAATGGGCAAGTCATTGAGTTTTTTGATCCTGAGCTGGAAAAACTCCAGGAACAAATTGCTGAAAAACACGGTTATGAATTGATGGACCACAAAATGGTCTTGTATGTGAAAAAGAAAAAATAATCATGGACATATATAAGGAGTTTTATTTGGAGTCAGCCCATTGGCTACCCCATGTGCCAGAAGGGCACAAATGTGGTCGATTACATGGTCATTCTTTCAAGGTCATCATTACGGTTACTGGCGATCCGGATCCTCACAGTGGTTGGATCATAGATTTTGCTGACATAAAATCAATTTTCAAGCCTCTGTATGATCAATTAGACCATTCATGCTTAAACCATATTGAAGGTTTAGAAAATCCCACGAGTGAAGTTTTAGCACAATGGATATGGAAACAATTGAAGCCAGAGCTGCCATTGTTGAGCCAAATTGAAGTGTGCGAAACCTGCACATCAGGCTGTGTCTACCGCGGCGAATAATTTCTTAAAAAAGTTGTTAAAAAGTGTTTGACTAAAGCGGATTAAATGATGATAATACGCATCCGCTTCGGGGCTATAGCTCAGCTGGGAGAGCGCAACACTGGCAGTGTTGAGGTCTGCGGTTCGATCCCGCATAGCTCCACCATATTTTTAGGCATTGCCTAAAGCGGCAATGTAACAGTTAGTAAGTGTCCTGCGTCCCCTTCGTCTAGTGGCCTAGGACCCCGCCCTTTCACGGCGGTAACAGGGGTTCGAGTCCCCTAGGGGACGCCACCTTTTTTTATAGGTGTTAAAGAATAAAAATGTTGTAATGTCCTGCGTCCCCTTCGTCTAGTGGCCTAGGACCCCGCCCTTTCACGGCGGTAACAGGGGTTCGAGTCCCCTAGGGGACGCCATTCCTTTTTTTAAGCCTTTTAATTCCTTAATTACAGATCTAAGTTTGAACTTGATTTTGCCATTCCATTCTGGTGATTGTGGTATATTGTCAGTGATTTATTTGCTTTCATAATTGATGTTCAATGGCTCTTTTAGATACCGTAATTATTACTTTTGATAACAACAATGTGCTGACACTTGGTCAATTATTGTTGGGTGTGTTGTTATTGTTATTGGCTTGGTTCGGCAGTGTTTTAATCTCTCGTTTGTTGGCCAACAGAATATTATCCAAGACGCGGCTGAAGCAGGATAATGTGGCCATTATTCAGAAAATCTTATTTTTTGCTTTTTTGATTTTCATCGTCATGATGGTGCTGACGTATTTAAACATTCCTTTGGCTGCTTTTGCTTTTGTTTCGGGTGCGGTGGCCATAGGTGTCGGTTTTGGTGCACGAAACATCATTGAAAACTTTCTCAGTGGTTGGATTTTGATGTCTGAACGACCCATTCGAATAGGTGATGTGGTTGATATGGATGGTAATTTAGGCAGCATCATTGGAATAGGGCATCGTTCAACCATGATCAGACGCAATGACGGGGCAAATATTGTGGTGCCCAACAGCCAAATTTTAGAATCAAAATTGATCAATTGGACATTGGTCGATCCCAACATCAGAACCAGTGTCAGGGTTGGTGTGGCTTACGGAACTGATCTTGATTTAGTGAAAAGGCTGTTACTTGAGGCGGCCGGTGGTATTTCTGAAATCATTGAAACGCCTTCACCTTTGGTGGTGTTTGAAGATTTTGGTGACAGCGCGCTGGTGTTTGATGTTTTTTACTGGGTTTCTATGCTATGTGGTAAAGAAATGCGCCAAATTCGCAGTGAATTGCGTTTTGTTATCAACCAGAAATTTAATGAGCATGGCGTTGTGATTTCTTTCCCACAAAGGGACGTTCACTTGCATGTGGTCAGTTCTGAAAATAACGGGAACAAAGCCTTGGAGTTAACATGACTAACAAATCGATAACAATCAATTCGGTTCAATTAACTGGGAATGGCGCTGCGGTATCCTGTGAACATGATTTGACTTTGCCTCAATCTTGGCACCATATCAATTACACCCAAGCCAAAGCGAAAAAGTGGTTGAAATCTCAACATGACATGACAGCCATGGCTTTTGAACATTTGATTGCCACAGATACCAGGCCCAAAGCCTTTGTTGATGGTGATGAAGTGATTTTAAGTTTGCGGGGGATGAATTTAAATCATGGCGCATCACCAGAAGATATGATTTCGATCAGGGTTTGGATCAAAGGCGATTGTATGGTGACCAGTTGTAACAGAAACAGCCGCTCCATTTCATATTTAAAAGAGGCATTAAAAGCGGGTAAAGGCGCTAAAAACATCAGTGATTTGTTGCTTGATTTGCTTGATCAATTGGCCAACTTTACCGGTCAATTTATAGACGAACTGGAAGACTTACTAGATTTTGAAGAAGACAACATCAGTGTCAATGATTACGAAAGGTTCCACCCAAAGATGAATAAGATGAGGCGGCAAATGGCATTTGTGAAACGTTACTTATCACCCCAACGTGAAGCATTAGACCGCTTGTATAGGAACAAGTCTGGCGCTTTCAATGAGTCTTTTTATGAACAATTGTATTTGCAAATAGACAAGTTTCTTTTTATTTTAGAAAACCTGGACTTGGTCAAAGAGCGTGCTTTGTCCTTACAAGAACAGTACTTGGCCTTTATTGGCCACCAACAAAACAGCCGACTTTATGTGTTGGCCATCATTTCAGCCGTGTTTTTACCATTGACCTTTCTTTCTGGTTTAATGGGGATGAACGTCGGTGGTTTACCCGGTACTGAAGCTACTTATGCCTTTTGGTTGGTTTCCGGTGTTTGTGTGGTATTGACTGTGCTGCTGTTGTTTTGGTTCAAGCGAAAGAAATGGTTTTAATATTGAAAATAAAAGGCACTGTTTTACAGTGGTGTTGTCAAATGAAGCCTATGGAACAAAGGATTCAAAAATAGGATGAAGCACTCAGTATTTTTAAAAGCAAGCCTGTTGGGTTTGTTGCTTTTTCCTGCTTTGGGTTTGTGCTGGGAAATCTCAGGCGTACCCAAGGAAATCCAAGCTAACATGGGTAATGTGCTGGTAGCTGAGCCTGATGGTTGTGATGTGAACATTGAAAAATCACCTTTGTTAAGCGAATCTTTGCATGACCGCCTGCAAGCAGCGATTAAACCGTTTGGTTATTTTGATGCGCACATCCGCGTTTTGAATGCAGACACAGCGACATCTTGCAAAGGTTTAATGATTGCGGTGACATTGAATCAAGCGACCCGCATCAATGAATTGAATATTGAGGTCAAAGGTCCAGGCGAAAGTGATGAGCTAATCAAAGCCATTATCAAAAACACGCCAATGAAAACAGGTCAAGTCTTGAAGACATTTCAGTATGAACAGTTCAAGGCGCAATTGTTAAGCCAGTCTCATGCTTTGGGGTATTTGGATGGATACTTTAAGGACAGTCACATCCAAATTGATTCTGCTGAACATAAAGCGAACATCACTTTGATTTTTGAGACTGGTGCTTTGTATCACTTTTCTGCATTAAAGTTTGAGCAGTCTGAAAACTTTTTGGATGATACCTTTCTTCATCGAATGCTGAATATCAAGGCAGGCGATCGCGTGTTGAATAAGGACATTGCCGATCAGGTTAATTTACTGAGTGACAGTTTGTATTTCAGCAATGTGAATGCAAAAAAAGTCAATAAATCCAATGATGATGCCACCGTGGATTTATTGATTGAGGTGGCGCCAGCCAATCGCATCAAGTACAGCGTCGGTTTGGGTTTTGCTACAGACACTGGCGGCAGAACCACCTTGGAGTATCAAAACGACCGTGTTGGCTCTAAAGCTTATCAATTTAAGTCTCAAGCTAAATTGGCAGAAACCAATCAAGATTTAAGTATGCGGCTTAAAATTCCCAGCAGAAGTAAGCCCCTTAAAAAATGGTATACCTTGGATTTGGGTTATTTATTCGAGGACATTGAAGGGAAAGAGCAAGCAACTGAAAAAATCAGCATCAGCCAAAACCGAATCTACAGTGAACAATGGCAAAACGCCAATTTTATTGATGTCACCCACGGTAAATTTGGTTTTGATGGAGAAAATAAAGAAACGGCCTTGTTGGTGGTGCCGGGCGTTTCTTGGACCTGGCGAAAGGCCGATGATTGGGTCAATGCACGCCAAGGCCTCAGTGTGCAAATGACATTACAAGGCGCTTCTGACAATTTGTTGTCTGATGTTTCATTTGTTCAGGCTGACA
>JAUIHY010000274.1 GCA_030432115.1 Gammaproteobacteria bacterium
ACGAACCCATCAATCATTCGTACCCACATTGTTGGCGTCACAAAACACCCACAGCTTTCAGAACCACGCCACAGTGGTTTATCAGTATGGACAAAGAAGGGCTGAGAAAAAAGGCTTTGTCAGAAATCAAACAAGTCCAATGGATTCCTGCCTGGGGAGAGGATCGCATTTATAAAATGATAGAGAATCGCCCTGAGTGGTGTATTTCTCGTCAACGCACATGGGGTGTGCCTATTGCCTTGTATGTCAATAAATTAACGGGTGAATTGCATCCTAATTCTGCCAGCATCATGGCAAAGGTGGCAGATTTGGTGGAACAGAAGGGCATTGATGTTTGGTATGACTTGGATGATGCTGAATTGCTTGGGGATGCGGTTAATGACTATGAAAAAGTTACCGATGTCTTAGATGTTTGGTTTGATTCAGGTGTCACACATTATTGTGTTTTGAAACAAAATGAAGCATTGAGCGAGCCGGCTGATTTATATTTGGAAGGTTCGGATCAACATCGCGGCTGGTTTCATTCTTCTTTGCTGACGGGTGTGGCCATCAATGATCGGGCACCTTATAGACAGGTGTTGACCCATGGTTTTGTGGTTGATAAAGACGGCAAGAAAATGTCTAAATCAATTGGTAACGTGGTTTCTCCAACCGATGTTGTGAATACCATGGGTGCAGACATTTTACGTCTGTGGGTGGCGTCTGCCGATTACCGTGGTGAAATGACGATTTCCGATGAAATTTTGAATCGAGCCGCTGACGGTTACCGACGCATCAGGAACACCATGCGTTTTATGCTGGGCAATTTGAATGGTTTTGGTGCCGCTGATTTGTTGCCTATGTCTGATTGCGCACAATTGGATCAATGGGCTGTTCGTAAGCTGAAAGCTTTACAAGAAGAAGTTTTGGCCTTGTATGACAGCTATCAATTGCACTTGGTGTATCAAAAAGTGTTGCATTTCTGCTCACAAGAGATGGGTGCCTTTTACTTGGATGTGATCAAAGACCGCTTATACACAGCGAATGTAAACAGTTCAGCGAGGAAATCCGCTCAAACAGCCATGTATCACATCACCCAATCTTTGGTTCGCTTGATCGCACCAATTTTGACATTCACTGCAGATGAGATATGGAAATCTTTGGGTAATGATAACCACATTTTGTTTGAGCAATACCTGGACTTGCCAGAGTGGTCATCTGTAGGTTTGGTCAGTGATACAGATTGGTTGTTGATCAGTGAAATCAGGCAGGCTGTGTCTAAACAGTTAGAGCAGTTGCGCATCAAAGGTGAAATTGGCGCTTCTTTGGATGCTGAAGTGGGTTTGTATTTGCCTGCGCAGGTGAATGAGATGGTGTCTCAATTTGACGATGAACTGCGGTTTGTTTTGATTACTTCTGAGGCCAAGTCTTATGAATTTGACAGCAAGCCAAGTGGCTCAGAAACACTGGCCATGAGCTTTGGGGAAATGGCTGTGCATGTGGCCGCAGCAGCGGGCGAAAAATGTGAACGTTGTTGGCACATCAGAGAAGATGTGGGAGCAGACTCTAATCACCCAACCATTTGTGGCCGCTGTGTTGAAAACATTGAAACTGACGGTGAAACGAGGCTTTTTGCCTGATGACTGAAGTGAAAAATAACAATGTTATGCAAACTGGTGTTGTTTGGCTTTGGTTGAGCGCACTGGTTTTTATGTTGGATCAATGGACCAAATCCATAGCCAGTTCTCATTTAGAAATGTATGTGCCAAATCAGGTGAATGCATTTTTGAATTGGACGCTCATGCACAATAAAGGTGTGGCATTTAGTTTTTTGGCTGACCAATCCGGGTGGCAGCGTTGGTTTCTCAGTGTTTTGGCCATGGCAATCGTGATTTGGTTGTTGTATTGGTTGTATCAAAACAAAAAGCAAATGAAGTTGCAAAACGTTTCTTTGGCGTTGGTTATAGGTGGGGCTCTGGGCAATGTGTATGATCGATTGTTGCTGGGTCACGTGGTGGACTTTATTGAAGTGCATTATCAAGATTATTTTTGGCCAGCATTTAATGTGGCTGACAGTGCCATATGCTTAGGGGCTGTTTTGTTAATCATTGATGCTTTTGTTAATAAACATGAATCAAGTGAAACATGAACATTCTACTGGCTAACCCAAGGGGGTTTTGTGCGGGCGTTGATCGCGCCATTGACATTGTAAATCGCGCCTTGGACAATTTTGGTGCGCCGATATATGTGCGCCATGAAGTGGTGCACAATCAGTTTGTTGTCGATACTTTGCGTAACCGTGGTGCCATATTTGTTGATGAATTAGAAGAAATTCCTGATGACAATATTGTGATTTTTTCCGCCCATGGTGTGTCTAAAGCCGTCAGGAAAGAAGCGGAAGCCAGGCAGCTCAAAGTGTTTGATGCCACCTGTCCTTTGGTGACCAAGGTCCATATGGAAGTGGTGCGTTATTGTAAAAACGGCCATGACTTGGTTCTGATTGGTCATCATGGGCATCCCGAGGTTGAAGGCACATTGGGTCAATGGGATCGCTTGAATGCCAAAGGTGATATTTATCTAGTGGATTCGGTCGAAGAGGCCAGTACATTAACTTTGAATCAGCCTGAACATGTGGCGTACGC
>JAUIHY010000044.1 GCA_030432115.1 Gammaproteobacteria bacterium
ACCCGTTTCAACACTTCATCTGTTCGGGATTGCGGTGTGCCTTGGGCCATAGAAAAGTCTGCTTGAACAAAATCTGCAACAAAGTCAGGCATCATGACAAAGCGCACAATGCCGTTAGCAATCAAGCCAATACTCAAGAAAAAGACGACGACAAAGACACTCAAAGTCACGCCAGGGCGACCAATGGCTTTTTCAATCAATGGCTGGTATTTGGTTTTTACCACATGCTCTAAGATGGCGTTCACTTTTCTTTGTAAGCGCAGCAAAGGACCGGGGTTATCGGTGCCGATGTCGTCGGTTTTCATGTGCGCTAAATGCGCGGGTAAAATCAATTTAGACTCAACCAAAGAAAACAACAAACACAAAATCACCACCCAAGCGATGGCTTCAAAAAACGAGCCGAATAAGGTGCCGACAAACAACATGGGCAAAAATGCCGCCACAGTGGTTAACACGCCGAAAGTTGCGGGTGTGGCCACTTTTTGTGCGCCGATCACCACGTTTTTCAATGAATGACCGTGGTGTTGGATTTCGTAGTAAGAACTTTCACCTATCACGATGGCATCATCTACCACGATGCCAAGCACCAAAATAAAGCCAAACATACTGAGCATATTGATGCTGACGCCAGCTGCAGGTAACATCATAAAAGCGCCTAAAAACGCCACAGGCAAGCCAACCATGACCCAAAAGGCCACACGAAGGCGTAAGAATAAAGTCAAAATCAACAACACCAGCAAAGCACCTTGCCACATGTTGCGTTGCATCATTTCCAATCGTCCGCGCACATAATGCGAAGCATCAGACCAAGTGGCAATGGCCATGTTGTCTGGCATGTTGTTTTGTTTGGCTAAGACGTATGCGTTCACTTGATCAGAAATGTCCAGCACCGATTCATTTTCAACCGATTGAACTTGAATGCTTATGCCTGGTTGACCGTCAAATGTAGCCATACCACCGCCTTCGGCAAAACCGTCTTTGATGTTTGCAATGTCTCGAAGCATCAATCGTGAGCCATCTGGGTTGGTTCTGACCACCACATTAGCAAAATCTTGGCCAGTGTATGCTTGGCCCACAGAGCGTAACAGCACATCACCACGATCGGTTTTAATCGAACCGCCCGGCATATCGATTGAGTTGGCTCGCAGCGCTGATGCGATTTCGTCAAAGCTCAACGCGTATTGACGCAAGGTGTGTTCTGTGACTTCAATCGCCACTTCATAGGGGCGCTCACCGAGGATTTGTGCCATAGAAACATCAGGCAAATCTATGATGTCATCTCGTATCAAGCGCGCGGTGGTCAATAAATTTTGTTCAGGCACATTGCCATACACTGAAACAAACATCACAGGCTGTTGAATCAATACCTCACTGATGATTGGTTTTTCAGCTTGGACAGGGAAAGAATTGATGCCATCTATGCGGTTCTTGATTTCCGCCATCACATCTTTGACCACGTAGTCGCTGCTGATTTCTAAAGTGCCATTAGCGAACCCTTCGTTTGATACGCAGGTGGTTTTATCAATGCCTTCTAAGCCTGTGACAGCGTCTTCAATTTTAGAACAAATGCCTTTTTCCACTTCATCAGGAGCAGCGCCTGGGTAGGCCATACTCACGGTGACCATATTGGTGGTGGTGGCAGGGAAAATTTCTTTCTTCAGCGTGCTGGCGACGTACAAGCCAGACAACACCAAACAGAACATCATCAGATTGGCTGCAACTGAATTGTTGGCAAACCAATAAATCAGGCCTTGGTCCCAACGCTTTTTCATGACTGCGGCTCTTGGTCTTCAGTTGACACTGGTGTTTCGGGCACCTCTGACTTGCTTTTCAGCCGCAAAGTCATGCCCACTTCAGGTGCTTGAATGGGCGTGGTAATGATTTGATTTTGTTCGTTCAAACCCGAGGTCACATAAAAATAATCGTCGGTTTTGTGACTCACTTTCAAGTTCAATATATCTAACTTGCCTTCTCGATAAACGGCCACTTGATCATTGGCCATCATCCAAGCTGAAGGTACAGCAAAGACATCATGCAAAGATTCACCTTCAATTTCTGCTGAAAGAAAGGCATTGAAATACAAACCTTGAGCCAATGGTTCTTTGATTTCAGCCACCGCATAATTCAACAAGGTTTTGCTGTCTTTGGCCGATTCCAATCGTTTCAACTCACCTTCGATTAATTCGCCTGAGCTGCTGTTTGTGAAGTGAACAGGCATGGGGGTTTGACTCAAATCAATGCCTGCCAACTGTAGCTTTTTGATGTCCTTTCCAGTCAAGGGCAAACGCACCTCAGCCACTTGGGTGCTGGCTATCGTAGCCAGTTGACCTGCCATGTTCACGTACTGCCCCAAATCCACATACTTACTCAACACCGTGCCATCAAAAGGAGCAAGCACTTGCGTCTTAGATAAATCGCGTTCTGCTTTGGCCACGTCCGCCAAGGCCGCTTTGACGCTGGCTTTGGCGCCGTTCAATTGCGGGATATTCAACACCAAGTCGCTGGGCTGGCCTTTTTTACCAAATGATTGCCAATCTTTGGCCGCTTGGTCTGATTTGGCCTGCTCCAAATCCAAGTTCGCTTGAGCACTGGCCAAGTTGGCTTTGGCCCTTTGAACCGCCACCTGATAATCAGCCTCATCAATGGACACCAAAACATCGCCTTTTTTAAACTGCCCACCCACCACAAAGGCAGCATTCAAGTCTTTCACTTTGCCCGAAATTTCAGCCATCAAAGCAATTTCTCTTTTGGCTTTCACCGCACCTTGTGAATGCACCAACACATTCAAATCACCTCGGCTTAAAGTTTCGGTTTCCACCAGAAAACCCACAGGGCGGTCTGGAATGATTGCCGGTGGCTTTTTGAACATGCTCATGACCATCATCAGCACAATAAAAATCACCAAAATCATGACAAAAGGCATGAGGCGCTTGATCAATGAGGGTTTGTTTTTTTGAGGTATTTGTTGCATGGTACGACTCCAAAGGCGCGTTGCCCTTTTTGGTGGTTTGATTAGTTGGGCCCATTATAACCCATCAAAGCCTGATTCTTAGTGTCACAAGTCACAAATGAACAATCGTTCAGCGACATGTTTGTTCAACGGTATTGATTGATGGTGTTTTGCAACGTATGCGCCGCCATTTGGGCTTTTTCAGCAAAATCATTCAACTGCTCACCTGCATAAATAATGCCACGTGATGATGAAATCACCAATCCTTTACCGTCAGTTCGCAATCCGGCATTTAACGTGGCTTGCACATCACCACCTTGGGCGCCAATGCCGGGAATTAAAAAGGGCATGTCTCCGGCCAACGACCTGATTTGACGCAATTCTTCAGGATAAGTGGCACCCACCACCAACATCAAATTGTTGTTGCTATTCCAATCATTGTTGGCATTCACCGCCACTTGTTCAAATAATGTTCGTCCATTGTCCAAAGTCAGGTTTTGGAGTTCGCCTGATCCTGCATTGGAAGTCTTACACAACACCACGACGCCTTTGTCTGCACGTTGCGAATAGGGCAAAAGTGTGTCACCACCCATGTATGGATTGACTGTCACCGCATCGGCTTGATAACGATCGAAAGCTTCAATGGCATATTGGGCTGCTGTGGTACCGATGTCACCTCGCTTGGCATCCAAAATCACCGGCAGCTCAGGGTATTGGTCATGGATATAGGCGATGATGTCGATCAACTCATCTTCAGCTTGCATGGCCGCGAAATACGCAATTTGTGGTTTGAAGGCACAAGCATGAGGCGCTGTGGCATCGACAATGGACATCAACCAATCATCCAAACCCAGGCCCATGGCTTTGATTTTTTCGGCATTGGGGTCCAAGCCCACACAGACCAATGAGTTGTTTTTTTCTTGTGCGGCTTCTAATTTTTCAATGAACATGGCTTGAAATGATTGTGAACTGTCGATATTTTACAAGGATTGAACCAGATTGAGAAAAAATACTCTAAGCAAACATGAAATATTTAATCCTCTTTTTTGTTTTGACCTTGGGCCACACTTCCCAAGCCGCTTTACCCGCCGCTGTTGACGGCCAAGCCTTACCATCATTGGCGCCTGTACTCGAACAGGTCACACCCGCAGTGGTCAACATCAACACCCAGTCAGTGCAATACGTACGCTCACGCAACAACGATTTTTACTCTTGGTTTTATGGTTTGCCCAGCGCCCCGAGAGAACGGGTCACCCAATCATTGGGTTCAGGTGTGATTGTCGATGCCTTACAAGGTTTGATCTTAACCAATCACCATGTGGTCGATGATGCCGATGAAATTTCCGTGGTTTTACATGATGGTAAAACCCATGAGGCAACTTTAATTGGCTCGGATGAAGGCACCGATGTGGCCTTGATTCAAATAGAAGCCAAAAACCTCACTGCTTTGCCTTTGGCGGATTCTGATGCCTTGCGGGTGGGCGATTTTGTTGTCGCCGTAGGCAATCCATTTGGCTTGGGTCAAACCGTCACCTCTGGTATTGTCAGTGCTTTGGGGCGCACCAGTTTATCGGGCTTGGGTTATCAAAATTTCATTCAAACAGATGCCTCCATCAACCCCGGAAACTCGGGTGGTGCTTTGATCAACCTGCGTGGTGAATTGATTGGCATCAACACCGCTATTTTTTCACCCTCAGGTGGCAATGTCGGCATAGGCTTTGCCATACCTTCGTCTTTGGCAGAACGCATGATGCGGCAACTACTCACCTATGGCACGGTCAGACGAGGCTCATTGGGCATGGAGGTCCAGGATTTAAGCCAACGGCTGATCAATGCCTTTGACATCGAACACGAACAGGGTGTGCTGGTCACCGCGGTTGAGCCAGACTCTCCCGCTGATCGGGCCGGTGTACAAGCGGGTGATGTGCTTACCCAACTTGATGGCCACAGCATCAACAGTCAAAAACAATTTGAAAACCACCAAGGTTTGATTGAATTGGGCAGCGATGTGAGCTTGGGGTTTTGGCGCAATGGCAAAGACCAACGCGTCATCACGCGCATTTCTGAAGTTGACCGCAATGAAATGCAGGGTGTGGAATTGCACCCTTTGCTGAAAGGGGCCTTGCTGATGAATTTACCTGCCAAATACCGCGCGCATTACCAAGGTGTTTTGTTTGAATCCGTTGAACGTGGCTCTGCTGCATGGGCTTTGGGCTTGCGTTCCGGCGATTTAATCACCCAAGTCAACCAAAGCGAAGTGGCCAATTTAAAACAAATGACTGAACGCATGGCAGGCAACACAAAAGAGCCTTTGCTGCGCATTTACCGCAATGGCCGTCATTATTTACTGCCTTTGTCAGATGAATAACAAGCCATGGTAAACTGTATGAAATCATTGTAGAGGAGCTCACTAATGAATCAACAATTGCAAACCATGATCAACAACATGCCTGATAAAACGGGTAAATCATTGGCAGATTGGCAAAAACTACTGGTACAAAGCGGTCTGGAGAAACATGGCGAAATCATGAAACTGCTCAAAGGTGAACATGGTGTGAGCCATGGCTTTGCCAACACCATCAGCATCTTGTTCAGAGAACAGCAAGCCGGCGGTCCGCCCGCTGAAGATGACTTGGTGGCAGCACAATACGCCAAAAAGGCACATTTTTTCCCGATCTATAAAGATTTAATTGGCCGCATAGAACAACTGGGCCCGGATGTCACTGTGGCACCCAAAAAAACTTATGTCAGCTTGGTACGTGGTAAACAATTTGCCATCATCAAACCTTCAACCATGAAACGCATGGACATTGGCATCAACCTGAAAGGCGAAGCTGCAACTGTGCGTTTGGAAAACGACACTGTATTCAGCGGCATGTGCTCACATCGCGTACAAGTGACTGATGCCGATGATGTTGATGATGAGCTGATGGCGTGGATAAAACACGCTTACGAGAAGGCCTGATTTGCAAAAATCATCAAATTAGTGAAAAATGGACGGTTTTGTTTGACTGACTAAATCACCATGAGCCAAAACCCAGCTGCGGACAACCCGCAAAATGATCAGCCTAAAGGTTGGTTTTCAAAATTTTTAGCCACCGTTGAGTGGCTGGGCAATTTATTGCCCCACCCCATCACGTTGTTCGCCTTGTTCTGTCTTTTTATTGTCCTGTTCAGTGGCGTGGCAGAATTCTTTGGATTGAGTGTAGCGGACCCGAGACCGGAAGGTTCACCCAAACGTGAGCTTGATGGCATCATTGAGGTCAAATCACTGATGTCCGCAGACGGAATGCGGTGGATTGTCCAAAGTTTGGTCACCAATTTCACAGGGTTCACGCCATTAGGTACTGTTTTGGTGGCTTTACTTGGTGTTTCTGTGGCTGAGCATTCGGGCATGCTATCAGCTTTGATGCGTTCATTGGTCATTGGTGCTTCCAAACGCATGGTCACAGTCATGATTGTTTTCGCGGGCGTTGTGTCAAACACCGCATCAGAACTGGGTTACGTGGTATTGATTCCCATGGCAGCCTTGATTTTTCATTCCTTGGGCCGCCATCCATTGGCTGGCTTGGCAGCGGCTTTTGCCGGTGTGTCTGCAGGTTATAGTGCCAATTTATTGATTGGAACAGTTGACCCACTGTTATCTGGAATCACCCAGGAAGCGGCACAAATGCTGGACCCAACGTATTTGGTGGGTGCCGAGGTCAATTGGTTTTTCATGATTGCCAGCACGTTCCTGATTGTAATCATGGGCGCTTTTGTGACAGAAAAAATCGTCGAGCCCAGACTGGGTGCGTACAACGCTGATGAAGCCAGCATAGAATTAGGAAAACAATCAGTAGATGAAGTGACTGCAGCTGAAAAGCGTGGCTTACGCATGGCTGGATTGTCATTTCTTGTTTTGGGCGCAGTTCTGGCATTGACCATAGTTCCTGAGTGGGGCGTTTTAAGAAACCCAGACACTGGTGGCGTTAAAAACTCCCCATTTTTGAAAGGCATCGTGGTTTATATATTCATCACTTTCGCCATACCTGGTTTTGTGTTCGGCAAAATAGCCGGCACCATGAAAAATGACCGAGATGTGATTGATGCCATGAGCAAAGGCATGAGCAGTATGGGCATGTATATTGTGTTGGTGTTCTTTGCAGCCCAATTTGTGGCCTTTTTCAAATGGACCAACTTAGGTACTGTCATGGCAGTTAAGGGTGCAGCCGCCTTACAAATGATGGGGCTGGATGGTCCCATGATTTTTGTCTTTTTCATCATGGTTTGTGGCATGGTTAATTTGTCATTGGGCAGTGCATCTGCACAATGGGCGGTAACGGCACCGATCTTTGTGCCGATGTTGATGTTGATTGGCTATGCGCCTGAAACCATCCAGGCCGCTTACCGCATTGGTGATTCTGTGACCAATGTGATCACACCCATGATGAGTTACTTCGGTTTGATTTTGGCTGTTGCAACGCAGTACAAAAAGAATCTTGGCATAGGTACTTTGATTGCTACCATGCTGCCTTACAGCATCATCTTTTTTGTGGGTTGGACTTCACTATTTTATCTGTGGGTATTTGTTTTTGGATTGCCAGTAGGCCCGGGGGCTGCCACTTACTACACTCCAGGTTAATACCTTCCATTATTCAAAAAAAAAGCCCGCGAAATGCGGGCTTTATCATTTTATGTTGGACCAGGGTTTTACAAACCGATCACCGAGTTATTGGTTTTTTACGTTCCAACTGCACCGCTACTGAATCGGCATTGGGAACGGCTTCAGGTTTATGCAAAGTGAGTTTGACTTTTTTGATGGGAAAATTGTTGAGCAGCATCTGACAGCACTTCTCCGCCAAAGCTTCAATCAATTCAAAACTGGACAGGCTGATCATGTGGGTTAGCTTTTGACTGACGGTATAATAATCCAGTGCATCTTTGATGTCGTCACTGACACCCGCTTTTGAACAATCAAAACTCAAATCCAAATCCAAAATCACGGGTTGTTTGATTTGCTTTTCCCAATCATGAATACCTATGGTGGCATCCACTTTCAAACCCCTGATGAGTACTTTATCCATGAACTTTAATTAACCCATTTCGGCAAACCACTTTCTAACCACCATTTTTTCAGTTCATCGTCATACGACCAAAGCTGATGGTCCACCACCACTTTTTCACGTTTTGTGTGTTTGTTGTACAGTTTGATTTGAACATCTTGGCGGATGCTGTTGTCACTGTCACCTGGAAGAATTGGTGAAGCAATGTAGGAGCTGACACTGAATTGATTCAATCGATCTATGTCAAGTCGACTTGGTTTGATACTGTCTTCCATGTCTGGACTGAAAAAGCTCATGGCCGTGTTGTAATCTGACCAGCGCATCACTTTGGCATATTGATACAATGTGTGATCCAAGGCTTGTTTTTTGCTCATGCGGCCACCACAAGCAACCACAAACAAACACAGTAAAATGATAATGACAGATTTTTTCATGTGAGTTACGCTTTTGAGTTCTCTAAAAGTATGTCACACAATGTGTTAAAAATATATAAAAAAATACGTCACGGCTTGGGCAAAATGACATAGTTCGCGTTCATAATGCAAGTCACTTTAGCTGAGCTTTTGCTTTCGCAGCTGATGGCTATATGCTGTGTGGATGTCCCTTGAGTTAAATCAGATTTGATTTTGTTCCAATCCAAACCAGCATCCACTGAACACATCAGTTTCACGTCTTCATTTTGCGGCCTCAACCAGCGGTTTTTACAGCTTTGAATCACCACATCATTGTCTAAGCCCAATTGTTCTAAATTAAACTTAACCAACGACCAAGCACTGATGGTCATCAATGCAGCAGAAGCCCCACCAAACAATGTGCCTTTGTCATTGATGTTTGGCGCCAAGGGCGCGCTGGCTCTTAAACTATGGCTTTGAATTTGGTCAATCTGCCATGACATGGCGTGCGTCAAAGGGATGTCTTGATGAATGCGTCGCACGAACGCATCAATTGTGTTTCTTGTCATAAAACGCAATTAATTCAGCGGGCGGGGTTTCTCAACTTGGCTGGAATCAATAACTCAAACATGCCACCCAATTTTGACTCAGTATCAACAGGCTCTGGAGTTTCGGCTGCTATGTGTCCATTTTGTTGCTGAACCACATGTTCTTTGGGCTGTTTTCTGATGATTTTAAAACGATCGGCTTTGGCCATCACTTCAGGTAAGGTGATGTTCTTTTGACTTAATAGACGCTCAATGTTTTTATTGTCTGATTTGGCCATGGCTTTGTTAAACTGACTCTGGCTTTGGTATAAATCCACCTGGCACGGGGTGTCATTCGCCGAAACCACAAAGCTGGCAAGTAAAAATAATAAAAGGAATATACATTGTTTCATGGGCAACACTGTCAATCTACCAATGGAGACATTCTCTTTGACTCAGACCAATAAATCAATCAAAACGATGATAAAATCATTTTAAATTCATTAATTTTGCTAAAATTAACATACTTTAAACACTTACCTATGGCTTATGAACCACTTGTGGCTGGCTGATTTTTCAGACACCATGCGCATATTCACCGTCATCGTTGTCACAGAAATGATGGTGGTGGTCTATGCTCTGAGTTTTTTGTCCTTGGATATGTTGTTTTTGAATCAGTTGGCTGTTTTGAGCTTATTGGCACAATTGATAGCCATCACCTTGATACTGATTCTTTCAAAAATCAGACCCTATTTAAATCAATTCACAGCCTATCCCGGACTGCTGATTTTACTGTTGATCACCGTGGTGTTGACCTCGCTATACACCCAGTTTTTGGCTTGGGTTGATCACGCTTTGGGCTTTGGACTGATTGAAGATGCCAATTTACTTAACATTAAAATCACCTTGGCCACCACCATGACATTACTGGCCTTGTTGCGTTATTTTTATGTTCAAGACCAATGGGCTTGGCAAGTCAACGCCCATGCCAAAGCAGAAATCAATGCCTTGCAGGCACGCATCAAACCCCATTTTCTGTACAACAGCTTAAACTCCATAGCTTCATTGATCAGCATAGATGGCCCCAAAGCCGAACAGGCGGTATTGAATCTATCCAGCCTGTTTCGCAAAGCATTTTCAAAAAAACAAACCAAAGTGCCTTTGCGAAAAGAGCTGGAATGGGTTGAAGAATATTTGGCCATTGAAAAGCTGCGCTTTGCTGACAGGCTGCAATTTCAAAGCACAGTGGATACGTCTTTATTGGACTTTGATGTCCCCGTCCTGTCACTTCAACCTTTGATAGAAAATGCGGTGTTACATGGCATAGAGCCGGTCAGCAAACCCGGTGTGATTCAACTGAATATTAACAAGCAAGTATCAAGCATGATCATCACTGTCACCAACCCTTATCATGATCAACACCAGTCTCAAGGCTCAGGCTCAGCCGTGAGCAACATCAAAAAACGCTTACAATTAAGTTACGACAACAAAGCCACATTGACACAACACCAAAGTTCCGATTTATTTGTGTCACAAATGGTGATACCACTATGAAAATATTAATCGCTGATGATGAACCATTGGCCCGCTTGCGCTTGCGCAACATGCTTCAACATTTGGGACAAACAGACATACTGGAAGCACAAGATGGTGTAGAGGCTGTCCTGGCTACCAATCAGCACTTACCTGATTTGCTATTCCTTGACATCCAGATGCCCAACAAAACCGGCTTGGAAGCTGCCAAGGAAATCAAAGCCAAACACCCGGGACTGGCCATCGTTTTTTGCACAGCACACGATGAATATGCACTCACAGCCTTCGACTTATCTGCCGAAGATTATGTGTTGAAGCCCGTCAACATGGCGCGTTTAAGTCAGGCCTTACAAAAAGTGGGCTGTGTTGACCATCAAGAAAAAATCATGGTTAAACAAGGTGTGAACAGTCTGGCCGTACCTTTGGATGAGATGATTTGTTTTTTGGCAGAAGACAAATATGTGGTTGCTCACGTTCAGGGGCATGAATATTTACTTGATTGCACCTTGATCCAATTAGAGAAGAAACATCCACAATTGTTGCGATTGCATCGCAATTGCTTGATTCACCGCGCCTACCTCAAGGGCATACACCTTGATGAAAATCATAAACCACATGCATTATTGAAAGATTTAGATTTACAACCGGCCATCAGCCGAAGACAATTGGCGGCGGTTAAAAAGGAACTCAAATCATGACAAAAATACTCACCATAGCAACCCGCGAATCCAACTTGGCCATGTGGCAAACTCAATATGTGGCAGCTTTGATTGAACAGCACACCGAATACGAAACACGTTTACTACCTATGACCACAGAGGGTGATCAGCGATTGGAAGTCAGTCTTAGCAAACTGGGTGGCAAAGGCCTGTTCCTCAAAGAACTAGAACAAGCCATGTGCAGTGGCGAGGCAGACATTGCGGTGCATTCGATGAAAGACGTGCCTGCAAAATTACCCGAAGGGTTCACTGTTTGTGCGGTCTTCCCCCGCGCCGATGCCGCTGATGCTTTTGTTTCCAATCAATATGAAAAGCTGTCAGATTTACCTCTGGGTGCAGTGGTAGGCACTTCCAGTTTGAGACGCCAATCACAGCTTTTGGCTTTGCGCCCAGATTTAGATGTTCAGCCCTTGCGTGGCAATGTCAACAGCCGTTTGGCCAAATTGGACGATGGCCAATATGACGCCATCATTTTGGCCGCTGCCGGTTTGGAGCGTTTGGGATTCAACGAACGCATTGCCAGCCGATTGATGGCACCAGATTGGTTGCCCGCTGTTTCACAAGGGGCCATAGGGATTGAATGCTTGAGCGATCGCCAAGATGTGATTGATGCTTTGGCTGTCCTGAATGATGACAAAACTTGGCAAGCGGTTCAAGCAGAACGAGCCTTGAATGAGGCCCTGGACGGTTCTTGCTCTGTGGCCATTGGTGCTTATGCGCACCTAGAGGATAATGAAACGCACATCCAAGCGGCCGTCTTCAGTCCTGACGGCCAACAAACTTTGGTGGCCACAGCGCAAAACGCAGATCCTGTGATTGCAGGCCAACATGTGGCCAATGATTTGTTGTCTGCAGGTGCGCGTGCCATATTGGACTTGGCCGATCAATGACAACAGTCATTGTCACCCGCCCTTCGGGCAAACAAAGCAGTGCCCTTCACTTGTTCAAACAAGCAGGATTTGAGGTTTTTTCAGCACCTTGTTTTGCTGCCACAACAAACTATGACATCAAGGCCGAATGGTTAAACCAAGCCTCTTTGGCCGATGTTGTGGTGGTGTTGAACAGTCATGCCATTGATGCTTGTTTGGACATAGACCCCAACTTTTGTATTCAGAACAACGACAAAGTACTGGCCATAGGTACAGCTGTTCAACAACATTGGCAACATTGCTTTGGCCAAACAATCCACCAAGCAGGTGGAAACTCAGAGGCTGTTATTGACCAGCTCAAACAAATCAAGCCTAAAAGCATTGCCGTTTTTTCTGCATTGGGTGGGCGAGAGCTGATCAAGTCTTTTGCTTTACAGCAAGGCATCAATTACACCCAAATCAACTGTTATAACAAAACCGAACTGCCATTGGACCTTCCCGCCTGGCAAGCACTGTTAGAGAAAGGCGAAGCTTTGGCGCTGACAGTCAACAGTGGCGCGCCTTTGGAACACATCAAATCACAATTGCCTCAAAAACTGTGGCAAGCTTTGATTCAACACCCAGTGGTCACAGGAGCACAGCGCATCAGTGACATGGCTTACGAGATGGGCTTTGCGAAGGTCCTAACTGCCAACAGCCCAAGTAACCGAGACATGTTAAAAACCTTACTTTAACCTGTGCTTATAAAAAATCTGTAGGGTAGGCATGTGCCCATTGCACCGAGCGGATCAGAAAATGGTCATCTGCTCTGACTAAAATGACATCAAACTTCATCAATTGCGCCCGCGCTTCTGTCAGCGTGGTGAGGTCTGTGATGGGTGAACCCGCCAAAGCCGCAACAACCTGTACCGACACTTCATTGTCACTGCGCCACTGGATGTCTTTGACCACTTTACTGATGTGTACAGTTTTATGCTTCAAGAATCTGAAATGCAACATGCGTTGGATGTCTTTTTTTGACCAGCCGCCATCTGGCTTGAAACCATCATGAAAAAACGCCATCAAATCACTGGTTTTTTTGGCCTCTGCCAACGCTTCCATCTGATCCAAATCTGCTTGTAATTGAAGCGCTTTACTTTTGGGCTCACCACCACATGCAGATAATGTCATCACAAAACATAAGATTAAAATTTGCCGCAAAGTCATTTGTTTTCTTTTCCAATTATGTGCGCTTCATTGTATCATTGTTGCTAATTAGAGCCTGGAAATATGATGCATAAAAAACAATTATTCATTGCACTTTTGATCGCCCATTCCGTTGCGTTTGCTGCAAACAAGCCCGAAGCTGTCAACCAAGCAGACAATAAAAATTTCAAACCTTTACCCATCAAACCGCCTTTGATGCACACCGAAGACGCCACTGAAGTGAATGTCATTGTGGAGAAAAACCGCACCATAGAAGAATACAGACAACGCGGTGAATTAATTTTGGTCAAAGTCATTCCCAACAAAGGCAAAGCCTATTACATCGACCCTTTAGAAAACCGCAGACAAGGGTCAGCCAGAGAATTAATGGACGCAGGTGTTAAACCGGTTCATTGGGTGGTGAAGGAATTTTAAAATGACGGTACGCCAAAAGTTTGTTTTTTTGTTGCTACTCTTGCCTGCATTGACAGTGACTTGGGCACAATATTGGCCAGGTGCATGGTGGCTGTTTGTGGTATGGACACCACTGGGCCTGTTGGGTTTGATTGACATGTTCCAAACCAAGCGTGCTGTTCTCAGGCTTTATCCTGTGATTGGTCATTTGCGTTATTTATTTGAATCCATTCGGCCCGAAATTCAACAGTATTTTGTCGAATCTGACCTCAATGGCACACCAGTTCCTCGTGAATTCCGTTCCTTGGTTTATCAACGCGCCAAAGGCCAACGTGACACCCGCCCTTTTGGCACCATTCTGGATGTCAACCAAGACGGTTATGAATGGATTAACCATTCACTGGCACCGATTCACCACCACGATTTACATCCTCGCGTGCGATTTGGCGGTGATCAATGCCGCCAACCCTATGACGCCTCCCCCTTAAATATTTCTGCCATGAGCTTTGGCTCATTAAG
>JAUIHY010000275.1 GCA_030432115.1 Gammaproteobacteria bacterium
TCAGCCTGCTGACTGCAACAGTCGGAGCTGATGAGCAAGACGACTACCAAGCAGGCCATTTGGCGATGGCAAAACAAAACTGGTCCTTGGCCAGTGAAAAATTCGCTGCCGCGGCTGGAGACAAAGATTTGGCCGATTCAGCCACCTATTGGCAGGCCTATGTGCTATATCAAAACAATCAAAACGGCAAAGCCAGGTCTTTGTTAAGAAAGTTGGAACGTGAGTACCCTCACAGCCAATGGGTGGATGATGCCCAATTGTTGATGGCAGAGCACGGCGACTTACCAGTGGCAACACCAGTCAGGGTCAGACCAACCCGCCCAGAACAATCTGCTCGTCCTACCCGTCCACCTCGCCCCAGTCGTCCTGCGGTCAGGCCTGTAGCACCCAGTGTAACGGGTGCGGTGATGCCACCTCAACCACCCTCTGCTGAAGATGAGTTGCGTTTGTTCGCCATTCAACAAATGATGGACACCCAACCTAAAACGGCAGTCAAAATGATCAAAGAACTGTACTTGGAGGCCCCAGAAACGACCCCCGGTTCTCGATCCAACGCCATTCATCTTCTGGGCATCACAGATGCACCTGAAGCGGAATCCTTGTTATACGAATACATCAAGAAAACAGAGAGTCCTGGGCTCAAGGCCCAAGCCATTCAAATGTTAGGACTGCGTGGTGGAGTAGAAAACCAAAGGCGTTTGGCAGACATGTACGAACACGCCAGAGAAAAAGCAGTGAAATCTGCCATCATCAACAGCTTTATCCATTTGGACAACGGCCAAATGATGGCCAATTTGTTAAAGAAAGAAACTGATAATGAGTTGTCAAATCAAATGATGCACATGCTGGGTGCGATGGGTGAATCCGAGGTACTCAAAAACCTCTATAAAGAAACTGCCAAAGCTTCCCAAAAAGCGGCTTTGCTTCAGTCATTGGCTGTAGCTGGCGAGTCAGCCATGATCAAAGAGGTCATCGCCAAGGAAAAAGACGGTGAACTCAGAAAAGCGGCCATGAACTCGCTGATGATGTTGGGTGATATTGATGGCGAATATGCTTTAGATTTATACCGAAACAGTGCAGACATTGAGGAAAAACGCACCTTGGCTAACCTATTAATGATGACCGATGTGGATGCTGAGGTGGTTAAAAAAATGTACCAGGATGCCGACGATGCTGAGTTAAAAAGGCATTTACTCACCACTTTGATAACCCAGCATGCCACGGAAGAACTTGAAGCTGTTTATTTGAATGAAAAAGACCCGGAAATCAAAAGAGAAATCTTACATCACTTGGGCGCAGTAGGAGAACCTGACCAAATACGTCGACTGGCAAAAATAGACCCATCAATCAAAAATTCTGAAGGGTATTACATGGCCCTTGGGATGTCCGGCGAAGATGCGGACATGCGTGATTTGATTGAACAATATGATGCAGCCAATGATGAAATAAAAGAACGCATCTTGCATGCTTTGATGATGCAAGGTGATGTTGAGTGGCTGATGCAAGTTTATCAAAAAGCCAGCAACAAGGATGATAAGAAACGCATCTTGCGCACCATCGGTATGCTTGATCCAGAAGCCTTGTTGGATTTAATCGAGGAGAAATGACATGATCATCAAATTATTATTAGCAATACTCGCATTAGTTTCGGCACCAATTGTTGACAACGACATCGAACATGCCGCTAAAACACACAAAAACGGCTGGATCAGCTATCAAGTGCCAGCAGCCCCTGAGACACCCAGCATGTGTTGCTGGAAAGGTGATGGCATCAAAGCTTGTGACTTGAACAGCACAGAAACAGGCTTTGGTTCCACCAGCTCCGCACCCAAAACTGACACCATTCATGTCTATGTGAAACTGAAAAACGCCGCACCCGAAGTGGTGATGCCAGTGGGTGATCACTGTGAGGTCAAAACCCAAGGTGTGGTGCTTAATGACCTGGGAACTGTCGCGCCACAAGCCAGCATCGCGTGGTTGAAGCACCTGGCCATCAGCCAGAAACAAGGTGAGGTGGAGAATGGCAGTCTCTATGCCTTGAGTCTGCATGATGCGCCTGAAGTGACGTCTTCATTGAGCGAATTGGCAGAGTTGAATCGACCTGGCTTGTCACCACAAGCGGTGTTTTGGTTGGGCAACAGAAAAGCCGATGCGGTCAAACCTTTGAATCGATTGTTGAATACCTTACCCAAAGGTGAAACCCGCCGCCACATCAACATGGCATTGCAGCACAATGGTTCAGACAAAGCATTGGAGTTACTGCAACAAATTGCCAAAGACGACAAAGACAATGAACAACAGCGTGATGCCATCTTCTGGTTGGGTCAAAGCGACCAAATTGAAGCCCAGGTGTTGTTAGATATGATCGCCAACCCAGAATCAAATGATCTACATGAGGCTTTGGTTTTCAGCCTGTCACAACACGAGAACGGTAGCGATCAGCTGTTCAAAATCATCCAAGGTGATTACAGCAAAGCCGTTAAAAAACAAGCTGTATTTTGGTTGGCACAAAGTGATGATGAAGCAGTTCAGAACCGTTTGATGGAGTTGTTATAAACGCAATTGGCTTTGAAGCCCGGAATATTTTGACGATTCTGGGCTTCT
>JAUIHY010000276.1 GCA_030432115.1 Gammaproteobacteria bacterium
TCGCCCAGACATTCCATTGCACGCCAAAGCCATGCTGAAGAATGCCCGTGATGGCATCGTTCCTGATGAAGCCGGTGTGATTGGACCAATGAAGTTGATCGACGAGTTGGAAGCACGCGGCTATCCATTGGCCTATGTGGGCGACGTGGTCGGCACAGGCTCTTCACGTAAATCAGCCATCAACTCCGTGCTGTGGCACATGGGCGATGACATTCCATTCATTCCTAACAAGCGTGCTGGCGGTTTCGTTTTGGGCGGTAAAATCGCGCCTATATTCTTCAACACCGCTGAAGATTCAGGTGCTTTGCCGATTGAAGTTGATGTGAACAACTTGAACATGGGTGACATGATTGATGTTTACCCCTATGCAGGCAAAATCACCAAACACGACACAGACGAAGTGTTGGCCGAATTTGAATTAAAAACAGACGTGTTATTGGATGAAGTGCGCGCTGGTGGCCGCATTCCATTGATCATTGGTCGAGGTCTGACCCAGCGTGCGAGGCAATCTCTGAATTTGCCAGAAAGTGACGTGTTCCGCAAACCACAAGACGTGGCCAGCAGTGACAAAGGTTTTACTTTGGCACAAAAAATGGTAGGTAAAGCTTGCGGTGTAGAAGGCATCCGCCCCGGCCAATACTGTGAGCCCAAAATGACCACAGTGGGTTCTCAAGACACCACCGGTCCGATGACCCGTGATGAATTGAAAGACTTGGCTTGTTTGGGTTTCTCTGCTGACTTGGTGATGCAATCTTTCTGTCACACCGCTGCATATCCGAAACCTGTGGATGTGAAAACACACCACACATTACCCGATTTTATTCAAAACCGTGCTGGTGTTTCATTGCGCCCGGGTGATGGCATCATCCACTCGTGGCTGAACCGCATGTTGTTACCGGATACGGTTGGAACCGGTGGCGATTCGCACACCCGCTTCCCCTTGGGTATTTCATTCCCAGCAGGCTCTGGCCTGGTGGCCTTTGGTGCCGCCACAGGTGTGATGCCTTTGGACATGCCTGAATCTGTTTTGGTGCGATTCAAAGGTGAAATGAAACCTGGCATCACTTTGCGTGATTTGGTTCATGCCATTCCTTACTATGCCATTCAGCAAGGTTTGTTGACAGTAGAGAAAAAAGGCAAGAAAAACATTTTCTCAGGCCGCATTTTGGAAATCGAAGGATTGGGTGATTTGAAAGTGGAACAAGCTTTTGAATTGTCAGACGCTTCGGCTGAACGTTCTGCCGCTGCTTGTACCATTAAATTGGACAAAGAACCTATTATTGAGTACTTAAATTCGAACATCGTTTTACTCAAGTGGATGATAGCTGAAGGTTATGGCGACCGCCGCACCATCGAACGCCGCATCGTGGCGATGGAACAATGGTTAGAAAACCCAGAATTGATGGAAGCCGACCAAGATGCTGAATACGCTGCAGTGATCGACATTGATTTGGCCGACATCAACGAGCCGATTTTGTGTGCACCTAACGACCCAGATGACGCGCGTTTGTTGTCTGAAGTTCAAGGCGACCAAATCGACGAAGTGTTCATTGGTTCATGCATGACCAACATTGGTCACTTCCGCGCCGCTGGTAAATTGTTGGATAAATTCACTGACACCTTGCCAACTCGCTTGTGGATTGCACCACCAACCAAGATGGATGAAGCCTTGTTGACCGAAGAAGGTTACTACAGCATTTTCGGAAAAAGCGGTGCCCGCACCGAAATGCCAGGCTGTTCATTGTGCATGGGTAACCAAGCCCGTGTGGCACCAGGTTGTACTGTGGTTTCAACATCGACTCGTAACTTCCCCAACCGATTGGGACAAGGTGCCAATGTTTATTTAGCCTCAGCTGAATTGGCCGCGATTGCCTCATTGATGGGCAAATTACCTACTGTTGAGGAATACATGTCTTATGCTTCGGTGTTAGAAGACGGTGAAGAAGACACTTATCGTTACATGAATTTCGATCAATTAGATCGTTATTTAAAAGACGCCAATAAAGTGACTTTGGAATTGAAACAAGTCAGCTAACAATACAGCAACTTACAAAGGCTGGGTCATGTCATGTGACCCAGCCTTTTTTTTGGACAGGTGTTTTGCCAGCTGACATACTGCTTTGACTGTAATGAAATGTTTTTTAAAAAATGCGATAATGTATGAATAAACATTTTATTCACTGACCTGAGCCAAAATCAGGTCAATCAAAGGGGTTTGATTATGACCAATTCACTCAATACAGCCACTCAACTGATCAGTAACAAGCAATCGTATACCTATTTCAGCTTAGCCAAAATCAATGAAACATATGACATCAGCAAATTACCTTTCAGTTTAAAAATTTTACTTGAAAATTTATTGAGGAATGAAAATGGTGTTGATGTAACCACAGATGACATCAAAGCATTGTGCCAATGGGACCCCAAAGCCACACCCACTACTGAAATCGCCTTCACACCTTCGCGGGTTGTGTTACAAGATTTCACGGGTGTTCCAGCTGTGGTGGATTTGGCTGCCATGCGTGATGCCATGAAAGCATTGGGTGGAGACGTTCAAAAAATCAACCCACTCTCTCCTGCCGAATTGGTGATAGATC
>JAUIHY010000277.1 GCA_030432115.1 Gammaproteobacteria bacterium
GGTGACCATTGGCCTTCGCATGAAGCAAAAAGCCACGACCATCTCCATCTCCCAACATACCAGTTAAAAAAGTAAAAACATTGATTCTGATGCCAATGAAACCATCAAATTGGCCATTTTTCCAAATAGGATTCAACACATGAATGGCATAGGTTCCTTCAAGGTCTTTGGTCACTTTTGTGAACTCTGGCAATTTATTTTCTTTGGCCAGCTGCATTTTCTTTTTGAGTCCACCATGTTCTGCAAAATCAAAACCGGCCTCTGGTAAGGGCTTGCCGGCTACGCCTTCCACCCACCTGAGTATGCCTTGGGCATCAATCCACATCATGACATCAACACCTTCTAAGTCGTTAAGGTAATGTTGCGCATCATCTCGCCAATACGATTCATTGGTACCTGACCTGATTTGCCAACGCTGTCCCATGCGTTTGATTGCATCAACCACAGTGAAGGTGTTTTTAGTGATTGCCGTTTCCATGTTTGCTGCACTGACATTCAGAGCATGATGAAAAAACGCTTTCTGAGATACATGAATGTTGATACTGACCACCAATGAAACGACGATAAAAGTCGTGGCCACCATCACTGCCGAACTTTTTGAATCCCTGAATCCTCGAAATTTTTCTCGTAAATCTGTCATCATTCCATCCTGTTAAGCTCAATCAGGATAACACAAATTATTTTGACATGAAAGGACATAGTCAAACCGTAGCTAAATCACCTTTCTCTTGCAACCAAGACTTCCTATCAGCGGCCCTTTTTTTGGCCAATAACATGTCTAAAATACCGTGGGTGTTGTCACCAGCATTGAGAGACAATTGTAATAAACGGCGGGTATCAGGAGCGATCGCACTTTCTCTTAATTGAGACGGGTTCATTTCACCCAATCCTTTGAACCGTGTGACACTGACTTTGCCTTTCATTTTATCTTGTTCGATTTTATGCAGAATGTGTTTTCTTTCTGAATCGTCTACCGCATAGAATTTTTGCTTACCCACATCCACACGATACAAAGGTGGCATAGCAACAAACACATGCCCAGCCCTAACGACTGGCTCAAAATGGCGCAAGAACAAAGCACATAACAAAGTGGCAATATGTAAACCATCAGAATCAGCATCAGCCAAAATAATGATTTTTCCATACCGCAAACTGGCCAAATCAGTGCTACCAGGGTCTACGCCTATGGCCACCGCCAAATCATGAACTTCTTGAGAAGCCATCACATGTGCGGAATCAACTTCCCAAGAATTCAAGATTTTACCTCTGAGCGGCATGATGGCCTGAAATTCTCTGTCACGGGCTTGCTTGGCCGAACCACCAGCAGAGTCTCCTTCCACCAAAAACAATTCGCCTTGCATGGGATCATCAGAACTACAATCAGCCAACTTGCCTGGTAATGCTGGCCCTGTGGTGATTTTCTTTCGCACCACTTTTTTAGCCTTGCGCATGCGGTTTTGTGCATTATTGATCGCAATCATGGCAATGCGTTCGGCATCATCCACATGCTGACTAAACCACAAAATCAATGCATCTTTGAGGGTGTTTGAAACATAGGATGCAATCGCTCGCGATGACAATCGCTCTTTGGTTTGTCCTGAAAATTGGGGGTCTTTCATTTTCGCCGACAACACATAACATACCCGATCCCAAACATCGTCAGGGGTCAACTTGACACCTCGAGGCAATAAGTTATGACTGTCAGCAAAATCTCTGACCGCTTCGGTCAAACCAGTGCGCAAACCATTGACATGGGTCCCACCTTGGGCCGTTGGAATCAAATTAACATAACTTTCTGTCACCAACTCACCTTGTGGCAACCACGTCAATGCCCAATCTGCAGCAAACTCTTCATCAATTTGTGCCCCAACAAAGGCATTTTGCGGAATGATTTCATCCGATTGAATTTCGTCCAATAAATATTGACGCAACCCATCTTCGAACTGCCACACCTCAGCCTCATCATTGATCAGATCTTTGAATGAAATGGTTAACCCTGGACACAAAACTGCTTTGGCTTTTAAAAGGTGTTTCAGCTTCCTTACCCCAACTTTGGTGGTATCAAAATATACCGGTGCCGGTGTGAATTGAACCCGAGTGCCGGTGTTTTTTTGACCCACTTGGCCCACAACGGTGAGTTCTTTGACCTTATCACCATGCTCAAAAGCAATGTGATGCTCATTACCATCGCGCTTGATCCATACATCCAACCGCTCACTCAAAGCATTGACCACCGACACGCCCACTCCATGTAAGCCACCTGAGAAAGTGTAATTTTTGCCTGAAAATTTACCGCCAGCGTGCAGTTTAGACAAAATCAATTCAACACCGGATACACCGTGTTCTTCGTGAATGTCCACTGGCATGCCTCGACCATTGTCGGCCACTTCAATGCTGCCATCTGTATGTAAAGTGACTTGAATTTTATTGGCATGACCTTCCAATGCTTCGTCAACCGAATTATCCACCACTTCTTGAATCAAATGGTTGGGCCGGTTTGTTTCTGTGTACATGCCAGGGCGGCGTTTAACGGGATCCAGTCCAGAAAGGACTTCAATATCAGAAGATTGATAAGTTTTGGTCATAAATAGTCCAC
>JAUIHY010000278.1 GCA_030432115.1 Gammaproteobacteria bacterium
GTTGATATTGGTATCAACCGCAAAGCAGAGGGTGGGATTTGCGGTGATGTTGACTATGAAACAGCGGCCAAAGTGGCATCAAGCATCACACCCGTTCCTGGGGGCATTGGGCCCATGACGGTGGCGACATTGATGCAAAATACTTATGAGGCCAGCTTATAAGTTAAAATGCAAAAGGCCACAGTGATAGTGGCCTTTAGGGTGGTAGAAACAACCAACTTCAGTTGTTATGGCTCTTGATTGTCACCTTCATTGGATTGCTTTTCTGATTCATTGTTGTTTATTTGTCCTTTTTTATCTGAGTCTATTTTTTTGGCAATGGCGCTCATGGCCCGTTCAAAAATAGGAACTTGTTGTAGGATTCGTGCAATTTCTATTCGAAAATCGTGTGCCAGTTCATCAACACTTTTATCTGTGACTTTGACGCCTCTGGAGTTAACAAATAACAGTTTGTTGCTGATGGGGCTGACCCAAGAGAGTTTAGCGCGGAGGTTTTGGTCCTCGTCTTCCTCAGCAATGAACTCAATCCATTCACCGGTTTTGATGTTCTTGGCGGCTTCATAATGTTCATCAGCCACATGGTTGATGTCTTTTTCTTGAGGATTGATGGTTTTGTTTTTGATGAAATGAACAATTTCAGCTTGGCCTTCGTCACTTTCTGGTTCTGCTAAAATGGCTTGTTTGGCAGAAATGACTTCGATGTCTTCTTTTTCTGGGTTGATGCCATTGATTTGTAACAAAAGCTCAAACAATTCAATGCGCATTTTTTTGATACTGGCTTCGTCGAAGGCCACCATTTTAAGGCCATAACCTAAGCGTTCGCAGACATGTGAGATCTGTGCGTTGGTGGCTGCTTTGTTTTTATTTTTAAGGCTGACATAGATGAGCATGTCGATGAATTTTATTTGCTTTTCTAGCATTTCTGGTTCATCTTGATGTCGTAAATGTGTCAAAACCAGTACATTGGCCCAAGAGTTTAACAAGATGTCAGCCACCATTTTGGGTAATGGGTAATTTTTCATTTTGGCTTTCAGAATTTCTGCGGTATTCTCTTTGGCGCGATAAATTCGCTCTTGCCCCAATGCCTTTTCAGATGTTCGTTTTTCAAGTACTTGGCTGCGTTTTTCAGACTTTTGGTAAAAGGATTCAAAGTCATCTATCAAAGTTTCAAAATCGATTTCACCTTGGTGGTTTTCAAGGACGTGTTGGATGATGGACTCTATTTTATTAATAAAATGTCCGCGTTTATCGTGCTCTTCAGCCCAGCCAATCGAAGCGGTGGCTAAGGTGTCGAGTAATTTTCTGGCGTTGTTTTCTTTGTTGGAAAACAAGTTTCGGTCTTTCAATGCCAAATGCAAATAAGGAATTTGTAATTTAGCCAATAGGGCTTGTATTTTATCGGGTAAGTTTCTGTCATCAACCAAAAACTGGAACAACATACCAATCAAGTCAATGGTGTCTTCGTCTTGCTGGTTAACGACTTTTTTGTCACCGTCTGTGTCCATTGATTTGAGCTTGTTCAGTAACTGGTCTTTGATTTCAGTTGGGCTCAAACCAGTTTGGTGTAAACTCAGGCTTTTCAATTCTTCCAGTTGTAACAAATTCAATGCATTGTGCATGATATTTGGATCGAAAATGGGGAGGTTGTTGTTTTGTATTGGGTGCCTGTTATTCAATGCAGACATGATGTGTTCATATTGAGCGTCAGGGACAAAGACCTGTTGATATCCTGCTGCAGCTGTTGTTCTTTGTACCTGTGTTACGCTGTTATCTGCAGAGATTTCATCATGTGGTACATTGGCTTGCCCTGGCTGGAGTTGTTGCGGAGTTCTTTTATTGCCACCATTGCCAACTTTGAATTTGATGTCAGGGTATATGCCTTGCTTAATCAAGAATTGGTTGATGTCTTGGTACGTGGTGCTTAAATTGGATATCAGGGCCCGTTCAAACATCTTAAGCATGATGAGTTTGACTGTTACGTCTATCATCAGATGTACCAATGATTGCGAAAAAGAGTGGACAGTGACATTGGGTGAAACGGGGATGTCATCAATTTTAATTTCGCTACCACCTGCCAATAAGGTAAATCTTTTTTCTAAGGCAAATAAATGCTGATGTAAGTTGGTGTTGGCTTTCCCGACGATGTTACTGACAGCCAGCTTTTCATCCAATTCTTCCTCGCCCACCAATGACAAGCTGTCACCCAGGCTTGCTTTTTCTTTGTTGTCATTTTTGAAGTAATCAAACTGTCCTTTTTTAAATTGTTTGAACACTGTTTGTATGTTTTCTGAAAACTTGCGCACCATCAGTTCCTTTTTCTTTCTGACTTCACGCATGGCGTCGAAATAATGGGTTTGTTTTTCATTGTTTTCAGCTTTTTCTGCCAAATCAAACAAAGCATCGTCTAAATTGTCATAATATTGCTGAATGATGGGCTTCAGTCCGCGCAAATATATTTTGTGAACCTCTGGAAGTATCTGGCCTAAATTGATGCTCTTACCAGCGCTGTTTTTGATGTTAACAATGTTGTTGGGATCAGATTTATTCATTTTTATAGTGTTCAAACAATGTTGAGCTTTTTCAGTCTATCATTGA
>JAUIHY010000045.1 GCA_030432115.1 Gammaproteobacteria bacterium
CGAAACAAACCTTGTTTGGTCTCCACTTGTATTTCATCACCTTGTTTGATGTTAGCCAAATAACTGAAATGACTGTCATTATGACCACTGAAGACCGTGGTCTTTGCCTCACCAGGCATACCAGACTGATACAAATGTGCTGCACCAAACGCCATATTTCTGGCATTGGCACCTGATAAAATAAAACTGCTTTGTGACAAACTGGGCACTGTCATTTTGGCCACAGGGTACGTGTCTGCCCAGGACCATGGCTTGTGAGGTTCACCGTCTTTTAATGTCAAAGCCCAGGCATCGGCTATCAACCATTGAGAAAAATGGGCCTTGGCCAGCAAGTACCCGGAGGACAGTACTTGCCAGCCGCCCAAAGCCAAAGTGCCGGCGATCAGGAAGCGCAACCAGAGTTTGCTGGAAGCGCGTTTTTTTTGTCGGTTCAACCCAAATGAACTTGGGTGGTTTGCATAATGGTTCGCTGACACCTTGACCTCCTTACACTGCTTTTTGCAGGGCAGTGCGTTGAGACAAGACAACCGCCAATAAAAGAAACAAGAACCCCAACAACATTTGCCCTTTCCAGCCCAGCGCCGTTTGCGGGAAAGGTAAAGACTGATGGCGCGCAGATTGGGCAGCTTTTGCCTGTGCTTGACGTGTCAAATCTGGTGTTTTGTCCACTGCCACCAAGGCTGTGAACTCAGTCACTAAATGGTGTTTCAATGCCAAATCAATGATGTTTTCTTTCAACAAATCTCGATTTCCTCCCAGCATCAAATCATCCATCCAATCTTCAACTTGGTTGCGTGCCCACAGCCTGGCAATGCCCGTGGTGCGGCCGTCATGTGCTAGCCTCAAACTTTCAGACCATGCTTGTTTTCCGCCGTGCTGCATACCACTGACATCGAATGTACTGCCACCCAATTTGTTTTTCATTGGTGTTTTGCTGGTGATGACCAATGGTTGTCCCACGTAAAGGTCGGGAATCAATTGTGGGCTTTGTACCGCATCATTGGCATGCCAAGTCACTTCTAAATCCGTCATGGCAGGTGATGAAAGCTTATCAAACACATCCCGCATGGATTCATCCACCAAGTTCAAATCGGCAATCTGTGTGTAACTGCCTCGGCCAAACATGGCTGCCTTGTTCATAAAGTAGTTATTTGGCGCGGGTCCTATGGCGATGGTAAACAACCTGGCCTCGCCAATATCTTTGGCTATTTGATCAAAGATGGCAGCTTCATTACCCACTGAACCGTCAGTTAAAAAAATGATTTGGTTTAACAAGTCCGGCTTGATGTTGGCCTCACTCATGGCAATTTGCAAAGCCGGTGCCATATTGGTACCGCCATCTGATGAAAAGCCATCAACAAAAGACAAGGCTTTCATCACATACTCAGGAGATGCAGGCATGGACTGAGGGAACAAGGCTTTGGCCGTTGAATCAAAATCTATGACATTAAAATAACCATCTTCAGGCAATTCAGACAAAGCATAAAGCAAGGCGTCCTTGGCTTGCTCCAAAGCGACCCCATGCATGGAGCCTGATGTGTCCATAATAAATGTCATGTTGCGTTTTTGGCTGATTTTTTCTGTTTGCTCAGGTGGCATCACCATCAATAAGCTGTACTCAAATCCATCCTTAATTTCTGAGAACAATGCCGTTTGTGGCCGCTGACCCAATGCAGGATACCAGCGCAAAACAAAATCATGACTGTCGTAAATCTGATTGTCAGAAAGACTGACTTGCTGGGTTTCAAATTCAGACTGAATCTCCACCTCATGATATAATGAGCGAACTTCATCCAGCTCAAACCCCGCATCAAGTTGCACGGTGATGTGCCTTTGTCTGCTGTTGTCCACATTGCTGTGCATTGGCAATCGTGCATCGTATGAATCAGGGATGTACCTGGATTTGATGGACATGGGCAACTGCAACTCAAAGTAGCCATTGTCATAACGCAAACTTTGTTGGTATTTCAGTTCTATGCTGATTGTTTCAAATGGGGCGATGTTGGCGATGTCGGATGTGAAAATATTGGGTCGGTATTGTTTCACCATGGTGGCAGTCAAACCGGCTTTCTTGGCTTCTTGATAAATCTGTTCAGCCTGCTGTTTCTCATGAATTTCACCTTCAATCACCCGTTGACCGATGGTCATTTTCAATTGATACAATGCCGACATGTCCGCCAGTGGGTAGGCATAGACACCTTCGCTAATCCAGTCACTGTTATGATTGGTGAACGTTTGCTTGACCGTTACCGTGGCCAACAAACCAAAAACATCCACATCAAAAGTGGTGTTATCCAAAGTCAAGCTGCGGTATTCCCCTGTTTGTTTATTGAAGGAAAGCATCATGCCACTTTCAATGTCATCAAAATCTACCGCAACACCTGTGGCATCGGTTTGTGCATGAACATTGATGTTGTACATCAAGCCAATCAACAAGGTGAATGAAAAAATGACGGCATCTTTCCAGTTTAAATGGAGCCTGTGGTGTTTTTTCTGTTTGGCTAGTACCACATGGTTTACTGATGTGTGCTTGCGAATGGCTTGTTGATCTTGGGCCTGACGCTCTAATTGCTGGCGGATGTTTTTGTGTTGCTTCATAAATGACTCCTCGACTGATGTTGAGTCAGTATTTAAGCGCAACTATGGGGCAATAAAGCGGAGCTTATCTGGTCAATTATGATGATTTATGGCGAAATGATGGCAGCGCACCTGTTCAATCAATGGTCACAATACCGGCGATGGGTCTTGGCCATGCCTGATTGGCCCAAGATGCCCCTTGGCTTTGGGCTTCCATTTTGTAGGCCAATGCCTGTTCCCTGTCAGCAAAAACACCCACCAAAACAATGTGCCAAGGCGCACCCTTGACTTCAGTGGTAGCAACGGCCATGTTTTCTGAATCCAATGCATTTTGATTGATGTAGCCCGCTAAATTAGGCAAGTTGGTGGTACCCACAGCCTGTAAAGTCCATTGTTGCGAATGGTTGGCTTGCCAATCAGAAAAATGAGCACTTTGTTTTTGCGAGCCCAAAGCAACTTCTGCCACCGGTTGATCGGCCGTTGGCTCAACTTGTTCAGAACGGGTGATGACAGGATTGTCTTGAACTGTTGCGGATGCTGAGTTGACCTCAATTTGTGGTTCAGCAAGCGTGACTGAAGTTTCAGCGGGTGATTCACTTGTTGCACTTTCATCAACCACAACTGCTTGCCATTGGTTTTCTGTTGGGATGGTTTGAATCACAACTGCATCTTGCTGCATTTTTTCATCAATCAAACGCATCGCTTTGTCTTTGGCTTGCTGCTGATCTGAGGCGGGTGCACACACCCACTTTTCCATGGCGGCAAAACAAACAATTTCGGTTTCTGACGGTGGTGACTCTTTTTCAATAGGCAGGTTTTTTTTGGCAGCAACAGAAGCAGCCGCAACCAAAATCAACAAAAACAACAAGCCTTTTTTCATATTATGTACACGCTTTGATGGCGTTGAGCAAGTCACTTTCTTCAACACCGGTTTCAATAAACGCCTGACCCAATCCTTTCATCAATATCAAACGGTGTTTACCTGATTGCACCTTTTTATCCAAACGCATCAAGCGCACCAATTGGTCAGCCGTGATTTCTTTATCAAGCTTAATCGGCAAGCCAAAACCTTGCAACAAGTTTTCCAGTGTTTTTCGTAGTTGTTTGTCACAATAACCCAACTGGTAAGAAAGCTCTGCAGCCATCACCATGCCCAAGGCCACAGCCTCGCCATGCAAATAGCCCTGGTAGTTTGTCGCTGTCTCTAAGGCATGACCAAAAGTATGTCCTAAATTCAGTAAAGCCCTGACACCCTGCTCCTTTTCGTCTTGCTCCACCACCTGTACTTTAAAAGCACAACATTGGGCGATCAACTCACTCAGCACTACGGCTGAATGCTCGAGAATGGCCTGTTGCTTGGTGCTCAGCCAATCGATAAACTGGGCCTGATTGATGCCACCGTATTTCACCGCTTCACCAATACCGGCTGCAAACTCCCTCGCTGGCAAGGTGTTCAACGTGGCGGTGTTGATGATCACTGCACGAGGCTGGTGAAATGCACCAATTAAATTTTTCCCTTGGGCATGATTGATGCCCGTTTTTCCACCCACAGAAGCATCGATTTGAGACAACAGTGTGGTAGGAATCTGAATAAAGTCAATGCCGCGCATCCAACTGGCAGCAGCAAAACCCGTCATGTCACAAATCACACCGCCACCGAGTGAAACCAACAAATCAGTGCGGGTCATGCCATGGGCTGCCATGGCATCTAAAATGGCCAACCATGACGTGCTGTTTTTATGGACTTCGCCATCAGGTAACACACAGCATTTGACATCACAGCCTTCTAAGGCGTCAATCACTGCTTCGGCATACAGGGGCGCCACCACATCATTGCTCACCAACAGCACTTTTTTACCCGACCAAAGGGGTTCGATTGCGGCCAAATCAAAGCCATCTGGATTGATGAGGATGGGATAACTGCGTTGCCCCAAGTTGATTTCTAATTGCTTACTTGTTTGATTCTTCATGCTCTTGAGCCAACACATGACTGACTATCTTGGTTGCCATTTTATGAGGATTGGTGCGACCACTGGTGAACGACAGTTTCGCCACCGATTCATACATGGGGTTGCGCATCCTTGCCATGTTCAATAAGCGTTCGCGTCGTCCAGTGCCTTGTAACAAAGGGCGCTGCTTGTCTCGCTTCAGTCTTTGTAATTGATGCTTCACTTCAGTTTTTAAATAGACCACCAAATGCGGTGTGGCTTGCAAAATTTTTCGATTTTCTTCGGTCACCACAATGCCGCCGCCTGTGGCTATCACAGCATTGCGCTCTTTCAACAGGTCTTGCAACATCTGTGTCTCGCGCAAACGAAAGCCCTGTTCCTTTTCTATATCAAAGATCAGGTTCACAGAAACACCCGTGCGTTTTTCCAGTTCCTGGTCCACATCATAAAAAGATTTACCCAACAACCTGGCCACGTGTTTGCCCACGGTGGTTTTACCTGCACCCATAGGGCCCACCAGAATGATATTGAGGTTGCTGTGGTCAAATGTACTCATGGGCAGGATTCTAACATTGCCACTCACATTTGCTCATTGTTTTTTCAGTTTCCACTTAAATGCACTGAAACCAAAGACAATCAACAACATCAAAAAATACAATTCACCTTGTGTTTGTTCTTTGAGGTGATAACTTCCACCCACGCCACCCAAAACAACAATCGCCGTAACCATCAAAGTAGCCATAATGGCCGTACATACCGCCACAAAGCAGGCAGCATGGTGCAATCGCTCAATAAAAACCGAAACAAGCACCAACAAACCTCCGCTGATAGAAAGCATTGACCACATACCAAACCCCATATTAGAGCCAAAATAAAAGCCCAATCCCATGGCCAAAAGCGCAAAACCTGTTTTCAAAAAATCAATAAGAATCATAACCGCAGGCTTTTGTGTTTAACATAGTCTGAAAACACCCAGGCATCTAACAGTGTTTCGGGTCGGTCACATTGAATTTGATCAGTGGGCTTATTCAAAACAATCACTTGCCCACTTTGCCCTTGGGCAATACCAGCAACGGGCAATGCAGCCGATTGTGCCCCACCAAAAATCGCATTAAGCCACAGCCAAGTACCGACATGTGATTGATCTTCGTCACAACAAACATTGCGCTGTTGCTGTACCAGCCTTTGCGAATACTCCAGCATTTTTAACTCTTCGGCTGGATTGAGCTCAATGTGACTGTCCGATCCAATGGCCCAAATGCCTTGTTTCAACATAAACCGCGGCATATCAAACACCCCGTCGCCCAAATTGGCTTCGGTCAAAGGGCACAAAACAGCAATCGCTTGAGAGTCCGCTATCATCGCACTTTCTTGCTCAGTCAAGTGGGTGGCATGGACCAAAGACCAACGCGCATCCACATCAAAATGATCAAACAACCACTCGACAGGCCTTTTGCCATAAAAAGCCAAAGACTGATCAATCTCGCCTTGTTGCTCTGCGATGTGGATATGAACGGGCACATCGTTAGGTAATACATTTAATACCTTCGACATCATACTTTGGTTCACCGCCCGAATGGAGTGGAAACAAATTCCCACTCGCTGTTCAGGAAACTTGACGCCGTCTAATTGTTGATACAATTGAATATATTCATCGACCGACAACTCGAAACGCTGCTGTTCCGCACTCAAAGGCGCATCACCCATACCTGCATAAGCATACATAACGGGCAACATGGTGAGTGGTAAACCCACATCATGTGCCGCCTGCATCACCGCTTTTGACATGTTCAAGGCATTGGCTCGATCATCCAAATCCCGATGGACATAATGAAACTCACACACCGCACTGTAACCGGCATCCAACATGTCTTGGTACACACTTTTAGCCAGCACATACAGTTGGTCACTAGAAATTTGATTCGCCAAGCGGTACATCAAATCGCGCCACGACCAAAAACTGTCATTGTCCTGTGTTTTGTACTCACTCAAACCCGCCATGGCGCGTTGAAAAACATGTGAGTGGGCATTGGGCATGGCTGGAATCACCACATCATGGCATTCATCTTTTGCTTGCTTAACTTGCCCGTTCTCTACAGAGACATAACGACCACTTTCAACAACGACACGAACGCCTTGAGTCCAACCCTCAGGCAACAAAGCATGCTCAAAAAAATAACTTTTCATGGCTTTTTGATTTTACAATAGCAAGCCTTACTCTAAGCAATACCAGCACTGAACGCAATGACAAAATGTGACCTATTGATAAAACATGCAACACTCATCACATGCACTGACAATGGACAAATGTGCGGCCTCATTGATAACGGTGCCGTGGCCGTTTCTGGTAATAAAATCATTTGGACAGGACTGAGTGCAGAAACTAAAAGCTTTGATCCACTCAAGGTCATTGATGCAACAGGTCAAGTGGTGACACCCGCTTTCATTGATTGTCACACCCACCTGATTTTTGGCGGCAATCGCGCCAATGAATTTGCCATGCGGTTGGCTGGCGAAAGCTATGAAGCCATCGCCAAAGCAGGCGGTGGCATATTATCCACCGTCAAAGCCACAAGAGAAGCCAGCATCGACGAACTGGTCGATTTGGCCCTGCCACGTGCAGAACACCTGATGTCACAAGGTGTGCGTACCATAGAAATCAAGTCTGGCTATGGCCTTGATTTTGACAATGAGCTGAAAATGCTCAAAGCGGCCAAAAAGCTGCAACAACAAACCGGCCTGACCATCCTAACCACCTTGTTGGCTGCACATGCCTTGCCACCAGAATACAAAGACAACCGCATAGGTTATATTGATTTAATTTGCAATGAAATCATCCCGCAAGCCGCCAAAGAGCAGTTGGCCGATGCCGTTGATGCTTTTTGTGAAGGCATAGGATTCACTCCCGATGAAACACGTCGCGTATTCGATGCCGCCGCCCGCTGGGGGTTACCGGTTAAACTACATGCCGATCAATTGAGCAATTTATCAGGTGCTGGCCTGGTCGCTGAATACGGCGGCTTATCTGCCGACCACATCGAATACACTGACGAGGCCAGTATCAAAAAAATGGCCGAATCAGACACCGTGGCCACCTTGTTACCCTACGCGTTTTACGCCTTACAAGAGACTCAAAAACCGCCCGTTGACCTCTTCAGAAAACACTACGTGGACATGGCCATCGCTACAGATTGCAACCCCGGCACCGCACCCACCACCAATTTACTGCAATGTCTACACATGGCCTGCACCCAGTTTGGCTTAACTGTTGAAGAAGCCCTGCTCGGCGTCACCAAAAACGCCGCCAAAGCCCTTGGCATGGACGAGTCCAAAGGCCAAATCGCCGAAGGATATGATGCCGAACTACTACTTTGGGAAACAAAAGACGTGGCTGATATTGTTTATTGGCAAGGGCATCGCTTACCCAAGCACATTTAAACGTAACGATAAATGCAAATAAAATGACAAGTACTGCCCAACAACACAAAACAGTGAAAGATGGCGTGGTTGAATGGAATGGCTTTGATCGCATAAAGAATCGCACCCACAGTATATGAAACACCACCCCAAATCAGCCACTGCAAACCAGCTGGGGCTAAATTGGCCGCCAAAGGTTTGATGGCAAAAACTATCGCCCAACCCATCAGCACATACAATACGGTAGATAACACGGAAAAACGGCCGGTAAAAAATAATTTTAGAACGATTCCCACGACAGCCATTGACCAAGCGGCAACTAATATCCCATAGCCCAAAGTGCCTGCCAAAGTCACCAACATCAATGGTGTGTAAGTGCCGGCAATCAATACATAAATGGCTGCATGATCAAAGACGCGTAATCGTTGGCGCTGGGCCTCTTTTTTTGATAGGTGGTATAAGGTAGAAGCAGAATACAAAATCACCAAGCTCAAACCAAATATGAGTTTACCTGACCAGCTGGCCCAACTTTGTTGCGCCGACTCCGACCACAATAATAATGGCAAACCAATTAAGCCCAATACCAACCCCAGTGCATGACTGGTTATGTTGAGCTTTTCTTCTAAGGGTGGATAAAATTTAACTTGTGACATGCTGCTTGAGCCATAAAAAAGGGCGTTTCAATAAACGCCCCATTCTAACAGTTAAACGACCGTTTGAATCAGATAATCGCTTTGAATCCAATATCTGTTCGGTAGTATTCGCTGCCCCATGTGATGGCTTTAACGCCTTCATAGGCTTTGGCTTGAGCTTGTTTCAAATCTTCATCTAAAGCACAAATGCACAACACGCGACCTCCAGCGGTGACCACATCGCCATTCGATGCTGCGGTTCCAGCATGGAACACTTTGACACCAGCTGGCACTTGATCCATGCCTTGGATCACATTGTCTTTGTCGTTTCCGAGTGGATAGCCTTTTTCTGCCATCACCACACCAAGGGCGAAGCGTTCGTCCCATTCGATGCTGTGTTGGTCCAATTCACCCGCAATGGCGGCGAGGCACAATTGATCCAAATTGCTTTGCAAGCGGGTCATGATGGGCTGGGTTTCCGGGTCGCCAAAACGGACATTGAATTCCAAAACCTTAGCATTACCTTGACCATCAATCATCAAACCAGCGTATAAAAAACCAGTGAAAGGCATGCCGTCTTTGGCCATACCAGCCAAAGTTGGCTTGATCACGGTTTCCACCACTTTTTCATCAATTTCAGCCGTCACCACAGGCGCTGGCGAATAGGCTCCCATGCCACCTGTGTTTGGGCCGACATCACCGTTATCTCGGGCTTTGTGGTCTTGTGAAGTGGCCATGGCCAAAAAGTTTTCACCATCGGCCATCACGATGTAAGATGCCTCTTCACCGACCAAAAATTCTTCAATGATGATGCGACTGCCAGCATCACCAAAGGCATTGGCCTCCAACATGTCTTCAACTGTGGCTTCAGCATGAGCCAAGTTTTCAGCAATAATCACACCTTTTCCAGCGGCTAAGCCGTCGGCTTTGATAACGATGGGGAAAGCCTTGTCTTGTATATAAGCTTTGGCATCTGAAACAGTGATGAATTCTCCGTAAGCTGCCGTTGGGATGTTGTGTTTTTCCAAGAACTGCTTGGCAAAGGCTTTGGATCCTTCTAATTGTGCCGCAGCCGCTGTGGGTCCAAAACATGGGATGTGGGCCGCAGACAAATCATCAACCATGCCATCAACCAAAGGTTGTTCAGGACCGACCACCACTAAATTGACATTTTGAAGCCGACAAAAGTCTATCACTGCCTGGTGATTGGACACATCCAAAACCACATTATCTATGCCTGGCTCTGCGGCAGTGCCGGCATTACCTGGTGCGACATATACTTGACTCACCGTGCTTGATTGTGCCAATCGCCATGCCAAAGCATGTTCACGCCCACCTGAGCCTATCACCAATACTGTATTCATAAATCCCGCCCTAAATTAATGGTTGAAATGGCGCATGCCTGTGAAAATCATGGCAATGTTGTGCTCATCGGCCGCTTGAATCACTTCTTCATCACGTATTGACCCACCGGGCTGAATCACTGCAGAAATACCTGCTTGAGCTGCTGCATCAATGCCATCACGGAATGGGAAAAAAGCATCGGATGCCATCACAGAACCCGGCACTTTTAAACCCGCATCATCAGCTTTGATGGATGCGATGCGAGCCGAAACCACGCGACTCATTTGACCGGCACCCACACCAATGGTTTGTCCCCCTTTGGCATAGACAATGGCATTGGATTTAACCCACTTACCCACTTTCCATGCAAACTGCATGTCTTCCAATTCTTCGCGTGTCGGTTTTCTTTTACTGACAATTTTTGAATGTTCCACATCCAACATGTCAATGTCGGCATCTTGAACCAACAGACCACCGCTGACACGCTTATACATCAACCAAGGTTCGGCTTGGTCTTCCCATTGTCCACAATTGATGACCCTGAGGTTCTTCTTGGTGGCAAACACAGCCAAGGCATCTTCATCATAAGCTGGGGCAATGATGACTTCAGCAAATTGCTTGTCCAAAATGGTTTCTGCAGTTTTACCGTCAACCTTGCCATTGAAAGCCAAGACACCACCAAAGGCCGAAGTTGGGTCCGTGGTGAATGCTTTCAAATAGGCCAAGGTCAAATTGCTTTCAACAGCCACGCCACAGGGGTTGGCGTGTTTGACAATAACGCAGGCAGGTACATTGAATTCTTTGACACAAGAAAGGGCCGCATCAGCATCGGCAATGTTGTTATATGACAAAGCTTTGCCTTGAATTTGTCGCGCATAACCAACAGTTCCTGGCTTGGCATTGGGTTCGATATAAAAGGCGGCAGATTGGTGCGGGTTTTCACCATAGCGCAATTCACTGCGGTGGGTGAATTGAGTGGTCAAGTAACGCGGAAACTCTTTCTTCTCTTCAGTGTCTGAGATGGCACTCAAGTAATTGGCAATCAAACCGTCATAACGTGCGGTGTGGGCAAAAGCTTTGGCGGCCAATACATGGCGATTGGCATGTGACATGCCGCCATAGGTCTCTAATTCTTCCAACATTTCTTGGTAATCTGCAGGATTGACCAAAACTGTCACACGATCATGATTTTTTGACGCCGCGCGAATCATGGCAGGCCCACCTATGTCGATGTTTTCAATGGCTTCCTGAAGCTTGACATCTGCTTTAGCCACGGTTTGCTCAAAAGGATACAGGTTAACCACCAACAAATCTATGCCTTCAATGCCATGCTGTTCCATTACGTCATCATCGACGCCTGTGCGGCCCAATAAAGCACCATGCACCTTGGGGTGTAGTGTTTTTAAACGACCATCCATCATTTCAGGAAACTCGGTGTATTCTGAAATTTCAGTCACCATCAAACCGGCTTCTGCTAATAGTTTGGCTGTTCCACCTGTTGAAAGTAATTCCACACCCAGTTTATTTAGGCCCTGGGCCAATTCTAAAAGGTTGGTTTTGTCTGATACACTGATTAAAGCCCTGCGGATGGGCACACGGTTTTGTGTCATGGTTCTAATGAATTTTCGAGAGGTTGGCTATTATAACGCCAAATTAACAAGCCGCATCAGATTGGCTTAAAAAAAGCGACTCAAATTCCTAATTTTCGGATTTTATTGCGCAACGTGGTTCTGGTGATGCCCAATAAGGCCGCTGCCCGACTTTGATTGCCCCCACACCAATCCAACACTTCAATGATCATTCCTTTCTCAGTTTCTGCTATCACCAAATCATATAAATCTGTGGTGGTGGCTTCATGACCATTCAGGTTTTCTAAATAATGATGCACCGCGCGCTGTGTTGACCCTTTTTGTGACTGTGCTTGGTTGCTTTGGCCCACATGACTGAGGGCTGCTTTGCCCGCCTTTTCGGTCTGATGCTGCTCTGCTTCTGGACTCATGGTTGCACAAATCCTATTTCAAATGCCACCGCGTCTGCACCTGGGCTTTCAATTTCCAAACTGAAAGGCACCAAGGTATTTTGAACAAAGCCACTGTTGATGATTTCTTCCGCCACGTACTCTTCTGGCAGGAATCGGCGCATTCCAACAACTTGACCATTCAAATCGGACAGTTTTATTTCTAACACAGGAAATTCAAGGTTTTGTTCATTGGCATTGATCATGCTGGCGGAAATCATCAATGCTTGGTCTCTGCCCGGGTGAGGTCGGATGTTGCGTGAAACCAATGAGATCGCGCCCAGATCAACTTGCTCAGTGATTTTGGCGCAAGCCACCCAGCTGCACAAGGCATTGGCCCAAGGTTTTTCAGGCAGTTTCAACTGGCCGCTTTGCAAGACCAAAACCAACTGCCAACTTACCAAGACCACCATGGCGGCACTCAATAATGACCAAAATCCTGCGCCTGCACTGGTCTTTGGGCTGTTGTCTTTGGGGCTGGTAAATAAAGGTGCATCTTGTTCATTTGCCAAAATTTCAGCATCTGGCTCATTCAAAAGCATGGTTTCGGCATGCAACTTGGCGTCTTCCCAAGAGTGTTCCAACTCTTCTTCTAAAGTGTTGGGAGGCAGGTTTTCAGGCAGCAGTTCATTCAGAACTTGCAGCACCTCTTCGTCTGGCTCCACATCCATATCAAAGACTTGGGTTAGTAAGGGTGGTGCATTGTCAAAGTCGTGAAGCAAAAAGTCTTCATCTTCCAAAGGCTTTTCTGCACTCAATGTTTCCAGCGCATCAAAAACAGTGCCACACATATTACACCGCACTTGGCCACGGGCGTGAACCAACTGTTCCACTTCTAAGATGAATTTTTCTCCGCATCCGCGGCACTGGGTAAACAAAATTTATGACCTACTTGCAGGGTCTTCGCCCTGATGTTGTCTTTGGCTGGCAGGTTCAATTGCAACTGCCAAACAATCCTCAACGCTTGCGCGCACTCACTCGACACCAATCTTGGTCAATTTTTGCTTCAATGTCAACAAATCTAGATTCATATTTTGAGGTGATTTGATTCTGTTGTTCTGCCAAAATCCCGCTGAGTACAATAAACCCCTGATCTTTCAGCATATTTGCAAACATGGGGGCAAATTTCATCAAAGGAGCTGCCAAAATATTGGCCAGAATGCCATCTTGATCCGTGATTTGATCAGCTTGGTCTGCCGCCACCACTTTTATGCCATCAGCCACCCCATTCTTTTGGGCATTTTGCAATGTGGCCTCTATGGCCTGATCATCAATGTCAACACAAATCACTTGTTTGGCACCATGCAACAGTGCCATGATGGCCAACACCCCAGAGCCGCAGCCGAAATCCACCAAGTTTTTACCTTTCACATCATGGGCATCCAACCATGCCAAACACAAAGCCGTGGTCGGATGGGTACCTGTACCAAAGGCCAAACCTGGATCTAAAATCAGATTGACTGCCTCGGCATCCACCACATCAAAACCATCTGGCACCACCCAAGAGCGCTCACCAAATTGCATCGGCTTGAAATGGTCCATCCATACCCGCTCCCAAACTTGGTCTTTGAGCTGTGTGCCCAACACTTCTAGTTTAGGGAATTGTGAACCCAACCATTTTTTTGATTGTTGATACAAATTCAAATCATCATACAGGGCAATGACTTTGATCTCATCCCACAATGGCATTTCACCAGGTAAAGGTTCATATATGGGCACATCCTTTGCATCTGAGTAAGTGATGCCCACTGCACCTAATTGAGTCAGCATGGCATCCATTGCCTCAACTTCTGGTTGAGGCAATGACATGGTCAGTTCATAAAAGTCCATTTCTGTCTATTTGGTTTGGTTCAAACGTTTTTCTAAGTAATGAATGTTCTGACCACCAGCCACAAAGCCTTGATCTTGCATGATTCGTTGCTGTAACGGGATGTTGGTCTTGATGCCTGAAACCACAGTTTCTGCCAAAGCCAATCTCATGCGTCGAATGGCGGTGATGCGGTCTTCACCAAATGTGATGATTTTACCCACCATGGAATCGTAATTGGGTGGCACACGATAACCATCATAAACATGTGAGTCGACACGAACGCCTGGGCCACC
>JAUIHY010000279.1 GCA_030432115.1 Gammaproteobacteria bacterium
AAATGGTGCCCGGTCGCGGAATCGAACCACGGACACGGGGATTTTCAATCCCCTGCTCTACCGACTGAGCTAACCGGGCACACCATCTTGAGAGATGACCTCTCTCAAAGGAAGGCGAATTATAGTTTGGCTTTTTTTGTCTGTCAAACTTTTAGTCGCACATTTTTTAATTAATTATTCTTCTTCAGGCGCAAAGCCTTGTGGGGTCACGTCTTGGCCTTCAAATAAAAATTGCACCATTTTTTCTTCGATGATTTTTTTGTGCTCTGGGTCTATTGGTGAAAAGTGATTTTCATTGATGATCATGGTTTGTTGTGCCAACCATTCTTGCCAAAATTTGAAACTGATTTGACTCATGATGCGTTGCCCTAATTCACCAGGGTAGGCAGGGTATGGAATCGGGGCTTGGTCTTGGCCGTATTTAAGGCAGGTGATGGTTGTCATAGTGATTCAATATGTGTATCAAGGCTTTAGGATGCGGGTATTTTATCAGTTCTGATCGTTTAATGGGCTGGGTCAATTCGCTTTTCACTGCAGCAGTTTGCGGATAGACATGCAACTGCAGTATGCGATGGGTCAATTTATGCGTCAACATAAACAACGGTTCTTCATCTGGTGCCCATTCAGAGATTGGAAAAAACCATAAATTGGGCCAAATACCTCTGCCCTCACGCTGTTGCAAATACAAGGTTTCTTTGTTTGTATCAATCACCATTTGCACATGCAGCTTGACTTCTTTTTGTACCACTTTTTTCTTTTTTTCTGGGTAATCTGCAATCACATCTTGGGCCCTGGCCATACAACTATTTTCTATGGGGCAGCGATTACACAAGGGCTTGCTCTTTTTACAAACAGTGGCACCCAAATCCATCAATCCTTGAGTGTAGCCCGCAGGATCTGTGTGGTTGGCATGCCGTTCGGCCAATGACCAAAATTGCTTTAAGGTACTGGCTTTATTTGGCTCACCTTTGACCAAAAACTGTCGCGCAAAGACGCGTTTCACATTGCCGTCCATGATGGGCTCTGGCTGATCAAAGGCCAAAGACATGATGGCAGCAGCGGTTGAACGGCCGATGCCAGACAGGGCTTCCAAAGCGGCCCTTGATTGCGGTAACTCACCCTGATGTAGTTCAACACATTGCTTTGCCGCTTTGTGCAGGTTTCTGGCGCGGTTGTAGTAACCCAATCCCGACCACAAAGCCATTACGGTCTGTTCATCGGCGGTGGCCAATGCGTTTAAAGTGGGTAATTTGGAAATAAAACGGTCAAAGTATTCAATCACTTTGACCACTTGGGTCTGTTGTAACATGATTTCAGACAGCCACACATGGTAAGGGTTGGCATGGGTTTGTTCACCTTTTTGCCATGGCAGGTGTTTCCGGCCATGGGTATGGTGCCAATCGACCACCAGCTGGCTGTTGAATTCAGTCAATAGAATTACCCTACAATGGCATCAACAAATGATTTGGCTTGGTAAGGCTTGAGGTCGCTGGATTGTTCACCGACACCAATGTAGCGAACTGGAATACCAAACTCAGCTGCCAAATTAAACAAGACACCACCTTTGGCCGTGCCGTCTAATTTGGTGATCACTATGCCCGACAATTGTCCGGCTTTGTTGAATTCCCTGACTTGAGAAATCGCATTTTGCCCGGTGCCACCATCCACCACAATCAAGGTTTCATGCGGCGCGGTTTCATCATTTTTCTTCATCACACGACCAATTTTTTCCAATTCTTGCATTAAATTGGCCTGTGTGTGCAATCGGCCTGCGGTATCAGCAATCAATACATCCATGCCTTTGGATTTTGCTGAAGTCATGGCATCAAAAATAACAGAAGCAGAATCGGCTCCAGTGTTTTGTGCCATCACAGGAATGTCTTCGCGCTGGCCCCAAGTTTTTAATTGCTCTACAGCGGCTGCACGGAAGGTGTCTCCTGCTGCCAACATCACTTTTTTACCTTCGCTTTTGTATTTCTTGGCTAACTTGGCGATGGTGGTGGTTTTTCCGACACCATTCACACCCACAACCAAGATAACGAACGGTTGTTTTTCAGAGTCAATTTGCAAAGGTTGTTCCACTTTGGCTGCCAATTCGCTTAATTGCAGTTTCAACGCATCATAAACCGCTTCACTGTCAGACAGGTTTTTGCGTTTTACTGATTTACGCACTTTTTCCATCACATCCATGGTGGCTGTGGCACCGACATCAGCCATCAGCAAGGTGGTTTCAATGTCTTCATACAGGTCTTCATCAATTTTTTTCTTGAATGAAAACAGCTGCTTCATTTTTTTACCAAAATTCTTGTTCGATTTTTCTAGCTTTTCGTCCAACGCTTGGTGAGCCACCAGGCTGGACTCGGCTTCATTTGTTTCTTTGGCCGTTTCATCCGCTTGCGGATAGGCCTCCACTTCTTGAGTGACTTGTTCGTGGATGGGTAAGGCCGGTGATTGCTGTTGTTGAGGGTTTGGTGCTTCTTGATTCTGGGTTTGATTCTGAGATTGAGTGCTCAGATCAGATTCCTTTTGATTAGTTTCCTGCGCTGTCGTTTGAGCCACATCTTGAGCAATGGCTTGATCT
>JAUIHY010000280.1 GCA_030432115.1 Gammaproteobacteria bacterium
AGAAGCTGGTACCGAAATAACGGTCAGTTAACAACATGGTCACCGCACCGGCCAATACAGGCATCACAGCAATCAACAAGAAGGCCGTAATCAACCAGGTCCAAACAAACAATGGCATGTTCAAGTAGCCTACATTAGGCGCACGCATGTTCATGATGGTTGCAATCACATTGATGGCACCCATGATGGATGAAATACCCATCAAGTGAACAGCAAACACCAAATAAGCGACATTCTTACCGCCTTGCAATACCAATGGTGGGTACATGGTCCAACCACCTGCTGGCGCACCGCCTTGCATAAACAATGTTGATAACAACAACGCAAAGGCAAAAGGTAAAATCCAGAACGACCAGTTATTCATGCGTGGTAAAGCCATATCAGGCGCACCAATCATCATCGGTATCATCCAGTTGGCTAAGCCCACAAAGGCCGGCATCACCGCACCGAATACCATAATCAAAGCATGCATGGTGGTCATTTGGTTAAAGAAATCTGGCTCAACAAATTGCAAACCTGGTTGGAATAACTCCAATCGAATGATCATTGCCATCGCACCACCAATGATGAACATGGCAAAGGCAAAGATCAAATACAAAGTACCAATGTCTTTGTGGTTAGTGGTCAACAACCATCTGTTGACGAACCCTTTTGGCTTATGATCGCCCATAATCAACTCCTAATTATTTCAAGTTCTTGACATCAGCTGGTTGAACAACGTCACCGGCCGTGTTGCCAAAAGAATTTCTGGTGTATGTGATGGCAGCAGCAATGTCAGTTTCTGACAAAATGTTACCGAAAGCCGCCATGGCGGTGCCTGGTTTTCCATTCAAAACCAAACCAATTTGATCAGCAGCAGGACCATTGACAAACTCACTGCCCGCCAATGCTGGAAATGTGGGTGGCACACCAGCACCATCTGCTTGGTGACAAGTGGCACATTGTTGCTCATAAACCGCTTGGCCTTTTTCCATCAACTCAGCTTTGGTCCAAGTTTTTTCCGCCATGGCAGCTTCTTCTGCTTGACCGCCTTTTTGTTCAGCAACCCACGCAGCATATTCTTCTTTGCTCACCGCTTCTACAACCACAGGCATGAATCCATGGTCTTTACCACACAACTCAGCGCATTGGCCACGGTAAACACCTGGCTCTTTGATGTTGGTCCATGCTTCATTAACAAAGCCAGGTATGGCATCGCGTTTCCAACCCAAATCTGGAACCCACCACGCGTGAATCACATCATCTGCCGTCATCAAAAAGCGAATGTTGGTATCAATAGGTAACACCATACGGTTATCCACTTCTAATAAGTAGTTATCAACCGTTTCAGGTTGAACACCAGAATCTTTTTGGCGAGCTATGTTCGAATCTTTGGCCAGGGTACTTAAAAAGCCAAAGCCCTCATCCATGTAGTCATAACGCCATTTCCATTGGTAACCCGTGATTTTGACGGTCATGTCCATTTTCATGGGCTTCCCTTCTTCATCAGTGGGGTTTTCCATTTGAATCAATGCCTTGGTCGCAGGCCAAGCCATGGCAGCCAAAATCACAATAGGAATGATGGTCCACAAGATTTCTGCCGAAGTGCTGTGTGAAAACTGCGCAGGCTCGACTCCTTTTGATTTTCTGTGCGCAATGATCGAATAAAGCATGGCACCGAAAACGATGATACCAATTACCACACATACCCAAAACGCCAACATGTGCATGTCATAGGCTGTCTGACTGTAATCAGTCACGCCCTTCCTTAAGTTCAATCCATATTCAGCCCATGTAGCTGACGAAAACAACAAGCCCGTCACCAACCACATCAACTTAGTCTGTGCTTTTTTCATAAAATCGATACCCTAATGAATTTTTGATTATATTGACCTAAATCAATGCGGCTATTTGTCGCACAGGTCAAACGGCGCAATTCTACCACGCAGACAAATAAATATCTCTATCCTGTTGTTATTTTTTTGTAAACTTGGGTTTGACTATACAGGCGCTCACAAGCTCATATTGGCTATTTTGCTAGCGATTCGATTATTTTCTTACATCTGCACTCTTCTGGTGATAAATCAAACCTTCTGCTTCTGCCAGCATGGCCGCATGACTGGCTAAGACCCGGCGGCCGGCATCACTGATACACTGGGTGGATTGGACTTTAAGGAATTGATGTACACTCAAGCCGCCTGAGAATTTGGCTGCACCCTCGGTGGGCAGTGTGTGGTTGGGGCCAGCGCAATAATCGCCAAAAGCCACAGCTGAATTTTCGCCGATAAAAAGCGAGCCATAACTGGTGAGTAGCGAGCTATCAAAATTTTCATCACACACCGTCAAATGCTCAGGCGCATAGTCATTGATAAAGTCCACAGACTCCGCTTGGTTTTGCGACAATACCAGAACCACATTATCATTGGCCAACAACTGCTGGCCATCGTCGTGATTCTTTAACGCGGTGTACAGGTTTTCCAACAGTTGTTTTGATTCGCTGACCACCACACTGACGGCATTGGGGTCGTGTTCGGCTTGGGCTAAGGCATCCAGCATTAACCATTCTG
>JAUIHY010000046.1 GCA_030432115.1 Gammaproteobacteria bacterium
TTTTTTTGAAGTGCACCCTTATTCAATCGGCATTGAGTTCAAAACCGTGCTTGAAGATGATATCAGTAGGCCCTTCACACTCAACAGGAATGTCAAATGCTTCTGTTTCATCGCCCACTGTAGAGGTACTGCCACCATTGGCACTGACTCCCAAACCACGTTTGGCGAATGCCGTCCAGATTTCACATTGGTTGGCACCGGCATTGTTCTGCTGATCTGCCAACAGTATGCCATCACGACCTGCGATAAACCCGGGGCTACAACCTTGCAATTTCAAGCCATCAGTGACCAATTGAATGGCCATGTTGTTGCCGCCTGTGCCTTGATAGATGTCGGCATCATAGCCATGTTTATCCACCAAATTCCAATACATTTCCCACAACATTTCAGCCCAAACCGATCCCACGTAATGAGGACTTACAGACCCATCTGCAGCTGAAACGGCATTGACAATGTCTGCATAAGTATGCGGATTGGCCACCATATCACGTGTATAAGGGTAGGTTCTGATGCCTCGACTGTTCTGACCCGCATAGGTGCCCATGGGTCTGAGTTGATCCGCGGTATCACCTGGTTGCGCTGTGATAGCCAGCGCATAAAAGTCACTCCAACCTTCACCCATTTGTTCACTATTTTGCAAGCAGAAGGCTGCAGCTGGCCCGCCAGTCAGTCGATTTGAAATACCATGACCATATTCATGGATGATGATGCCATTATCAAAATCACTGTCTCTGTCCACACCCACACGTCTGGCGGTGATGTTGACACCATTGGCCAATTCATCTTTTAAAGTTTGTCCATCGCTTTGCCCCAAAGACAAAGTCGGTATGGTTACAGAGCCACCATTGGTGCCTGCTGCCATGCCCATGGGAGAATCTCCCTGATTGTTGACAATGATCACTGCACTGGCACCGGCATTTTGTGCATTCAAGGCTTTGTCGCCAAACTCACATGCACCACGATCAATCAATGCCACATTGCCCGCAGTGAAGCCATTGATGGCGGTACAACCGTCTGAAGAGGTGTCCACACCGTCATCAACCAGCTCTAAGTCACCTGTGACTCCTACCAAGGTATGATCACCACCAAAACCGGAACCTGCTTCATATTCACCGGCAATGTTGGCGGGCGCATTAACAAACAACCCGGGAGGTGCATTGAAGTAATACATTTGCATGCGTGGGTTTGAACCATCAGGTGGTGTTGAGAAATTGGCATTGTTGGTGCCATTTCCATCTTGCGCATCCGCGTTCACTGCATCACCACCTGAACCACCATTGCCGTAGTTGTTTTCCTGAAAGTTTCCTGAAGCCTCATCGAATCCATAGTGGTACATCACATCATGGACAATGTTGTTCCAATAAAATAAATTGACGATGGCAGCATCTAAATTTTGTTCTTCGTCCGGATTAACTGCAGGATTCCAAGGCACATCAAAGACCAAACCTGCACCGCCATCAGGTCGGTTACCACCTGAATTGTTGGCATCTAAGTCGTCTTGGGCAAATACATTGTTTCCGCGTGTGTCTGTGAACTCAGCACCAGCTGCTCCATTGGTGTCATGCCAACCATAGGGTGAGGCATCCATATCAGCAGGATCGGTCACTGTTTCAAGCGCAAAACCATTGGTCGCCGGTGATTCATGAGGCAATGGAATCACATCATAAGAAGCATGGGCTGACCAATTGTGCTGGCTTAACAGTTGACCAGTTTTGGCATCCACACGGATGCTCCACCAGTTATCACCTTCTTGGATTTGCATGTCCCAAGCCAATCGAGGCATGTTTTGACCATTGGCCTGATAAACCAATTTAACAGGAATGTCTTCGCGAGAAATACCCGCGCCATGGTAAGTACTGGCACGATTGATGCCAGATTCCATCGCCAAGCGGTAAGTCGGCATCTGGGTGTTGATTCCCAACATTTTAGCCACAGACAAGATGGCTTGGTCAGCAGGCACTGACACTAGTGTGTCATTTGCTTTGGTCGACGCCATCGGGATAAATCGGTTATGAATATTGATCACTTCACCGTGTTTATCCAAATTGATTTCAATGTCACCGCCTTCAACTTCCAAACCGTTGATGAATTGGCGGAAAACAATGTGCGAAACACCATTGTGTTTACTCTGGTAGCTGCTCAACACCTTTGATTGTGCCAAGTCCTGTTCAGAAATTCCGAGTGCTGGTGCGCGTGATGCCAAATGGTTTTTGGCTTGAGACAGCTGCACTGCCATGGTGTTTGGATTTTGTGCAGCCATGCTGACACCTGATAAGGCCAGCAACAATGCCGCAGCCATGGGTTTTCTAGTCATACTCTTCCTCTTTTTTTTATTAATGCAGGCCTGAAAATTTCACAGGTCCTAAAATCAGCCCAAGATATTAACCAATACCCAAAGAAATGACCACAGAAAATCTAATCTGATAGATAAAAAAACAAAAGAAAGCGGTGCCCAAGTGTGTTTTTAGTTACAAAAAAAGCCCGATCAACTGATCAGGCTTTGCATCTTTAACCCATCAAGATCAATACTTAAGCACTTTTTGATGAATGGTACCAAAAATATTATGCCCCTCATCATCAGTGATTTCAATTTTGACATCGTCACCGAACGCCATAAAAGGAGTGGATGGCTTGCCATCGGCAATCACTTCCAAAACTCGTTTTTCAGCCAAACAGGTCGAGCCTTTGGCCATGTCATGATTGGCAATCGTACCAGATCCAATGATGGCACCTGCCGCTAACGGGCGAGTTTTTGCTGCGTGGGCGATCAACTCAGCAAAATCAAACTGCATGTCCACACCGCAATTGGGCTCACCAAACCATTCGCCATTCAACCATGTGCGCATTGGCAAGTGAATTTTGTTGTCTTTCCAAGCATCACCCAGTTCATCTGGTGTAACAAAGAAAGGTGACAAAGCCGTTCTGGGTTTAGACTGCATGAAGCCAAATCCTTTGGCCAATTCAGCTGGTATCAAGTTACGCAATGAAACGTCATTCAAAATACACACCAATTGGATGTACTGCCCGGCATCTTCAGCCGACACATGCATCGGTACGTCAGATGTGATCACAGCCGCTTCGGCTTCAAAATCGATGCCATATTCTTCGCTGACCACTTCAATGTCATGGTTGTGCGCCAAAAAGCCGTCGCTGACCGCTTGGTACATCAAAGGGTCTTCTAAAAAACTCGGCGGCATATCGGCACCACGGGCTTTGCGAACACGCTCCACGTGAGCCAAATAGGCGCTGCCATCCAAAAACTGATAAGCACGCGGTAATGGCGCCAGCAAATCATTCAAGTCCAAATCAAAGGCGTCATTCAGACCACCATCATTGAGGTGTTGATACACTGTGTTCAATTGCGGCGCTGTATTGTCCCAATCATCCAAAGCGGCTTGCAATGTCATGGCAATTTGTGGCACTTTCACCGCTTGGGTGCCGGCTCGGTTGACGACGATCAATTGACCGTCTCGGGTTTGGTTGTTTATTGTTGCTAATTTCATTTTTCTTCCTTTAGATTCTCGTATCTAGCACGAGAATGACTGCTTTTGGTTGTCATTCCTGCGAAGGCAGGAATCTCTATATATTCTATTCAAATCACTCATTCCAAGAGTTCACATAATCCGCCCATTCCACTTGTTCAGCGGCATCGCAGACTTCCAATGGATCACGGGTATCGATCATCACCGCCACCTCTTCGGTCATGGTGTTTTTCTGTGTAAAAGCATTGTTCATGGCTTTTGGGTGCGGCCCATGGGTGAAACCTGTTGGGTGCAAAGTGATCATGCCTGGGTGTATGTTATCACGCGAGAAAAAATTTCCTGAATGGTAAAACAGCACCTCATCATAATCATCATTGTTGTGATAAAACGGCACCTTCAATGCTTCAGGATCAGTCTCAAATAAACGCGGAACAAAGGTGCATACGACAAATCGATTACCCAAAAAGGTGGTATGTGCTGATGGCGGCACGTGGAAGCGGTGGCTCATCACAGGTGAAATGTCACGCCAATTCAAAGCCAATGGCATCAAATCGCCTTGCCAACCAATGGCATCCAAAGGGTTAAACGGGTATTTTATGGTCGACAATTTTTGTAGGCGCTTAACAAAAACCGTTGTGTCTTTTTCACTGTATTGCGCTTTGAATTCACCGTTAATTTCTGGTGTGCGATAAACCGCATTATCAACAATCGCATTGGGACCCAGCAGGCCTTTGTCAGGAGATGTATAGTGACCATTGGTGGCCTCAATCATCAAGATTTGACAAGGATTGTCCATTTCTAAACGCCACATGGTGCCTTTGGGCAACATCAGATAGTCACCTTCTTTGATGGTTAAATGACCATAATCACAGAACAATTCTGCTGTGCCCTGGTGAAAAAACAACAAATCATCCCCATCGGCATTGCGCACCAAATGGTTCATGCTTTGATCCATTTGCATAAAGCGAATTTTGACACTGTTGTTTTTCATTAACACATGCGCATCCCATGGCGTGCTTTGTTGAGAGCCAAACAGATTGGCATCAAAAGCACGTGGCCTGATGTCTCCTTCAAAATGAGACCAACCGGTGTGTTTGTGTGAATGGTAAAAATGAGACACCGGGCCGAAAAATCCTTCTTTGCCCATTTCGCGCTCATAGCTGCCTTCAGGAAAGCCGATGTGTGCTTGTTTCGCCACCTTGCCCTGTTTTTTATAAAATTTAAACCACTTGCCGTTCATAAAATGCTCCGTTCATCATTCAGTCACCGTGCTACCACAGCCAATCATAAGTAACCTCGCTTTTGCTGCTCCAATTCAATCGACTCAAACAAAGCCTGAAAGTTACCTTCCCCAAATCCTTCATTGCCTTTTCGCTGGATGATTTCAAAGAATATTGGCCCAATATTGGTTTGGGTGAAAATCTGTAATAACTGTTGTTTGCCTGTTTCTTGGTCGGCATCGATCAAAATGTGGTTCTTTTGCATGCGCGCCACATCTTCATCGTGCTCAGGCACGCGCCGATCAATGATGGTGTAATAGGTTTCAGGTGTTTCTAAAAACGTCATGCCACAAGCACGCATGGATTCAACAGACTCATAAATGTTCTCTGTGTACAAAGCAATGTGCTGAATCCCCTCCCCCTTGTACTCATCTAAATATTCGTTGATTTGAGACTTGGGGTCTTCCGACTCATTCAAAGGAATTTTTACAGAGCCATTGGGGCTGGTCATGGCTTTAGATACCAAACCTGTTTTGGCACCTTTGATATCAAAATAGCGGATTTCAGAAAAATCAAAAAGATCTTCGTAATAGGTGCTCCACTTTTCCATATTTCCGAAATAAACGTTGTGGGTCAAGTGATCAATAAAGGTCAAGCCAAAACCTGTTGGATTTTGATTGGCACCAGTAATGTCATCAAACTCTTTAACCAAAACATCAGCATAGGATTCTGGCGTCAACAAATACAAAGCGGCATCACCAATGCCTTTGATGGCTGGAAAATTCAAACCGTTGTTGACAGTGATGGCCTCTGACCCACCTTTTAAAGTATGTTCTAACGCTTTTTCCGCATCATCAAAAAAGATAGAAAAACCACAGGCGCAAGGTCCGTGTGCGTCACTGAAATCATATGCAAACCCAGCAGAAGATTCATTAACAAACAAATCGATGCCATTTTGGCGGTATAAAGTGATGGGTTTTTCTTTGTGTTTTTTTACCGCAACAAAACCCATTTGACGAAACAATTGGTGCAAACCGTCGGCATTGTTGTTGGCAGCAAATTCGATGAAACCGAATCCATTGATGGTGACTGACATGTGCGTCCTCTTATTTATTTTTAGAATGCGTCACATTTTAAAGGCAATTAGTTTCATTTGAAACCATTTATGCCAAAAAGTCATGAAATGTGGTTACAATACACAACATGGAATTGAATGACTTTTTACCTTATCGATTGTCAATACTCAGCCTTAAGCTGTCAAAAGGTATTGCCAAACACTATCAAGAACAGTTTGGCATTAATATTTCCGAGTGGCGTATTCTAGTGATCCTATACAAAAACCCAAAAATCAATGCAACAGAAATTGGTTCATTGAGTGAAATGGATAAAGTACGCATAAGCAGAACGGTTAAATCCTTACTTGAAAAAGGCTATATTTCGCAAACAACAGACCCTATAGATGCAAGAGCACGAATTTACGAACTCGAGATGAAAGGAAATAAATTAATGCGTGCTGTCATACCTGACGCTTTAAGATACGAAGAAAAGCTGTTACAACAATTGAGCGCCCAAGAACAACAACAGCTTCAACATTTAATTCATAAAATTGATAAATTAATCACTTAACACCAACCCCCAATGACCGACAATAGCATCAATGACGTCATCAAAAATTTGCTTGAGGAGTGGAGCAATCAACCCACACAAGCTTTAACCAATCCGGACACACATTTCTCAATCAGCGACCAACAGCATTTATTCGCTGTCAGCGAGCACCTCCTTGGGCAACACATTGGCCCTTGGACAGTTGACCGTATATTAGGCCAAGGCGGTATGTCTCTGGTATATCAAGTCAGTAGAGTCATTGATGAAGTTGAGTTAAAAGCAGCAATGAAGGTGATGCCTCAGAACAACACCGATGCAACAGCCAACCTCAGGTTTATTCAAGAACGAAAAATTTTAGCAACTTTCAAACACCCCAACATCACCCAGGTTCACGATTTGGGCATTACAGAAAACGGACTGATGTGGATTGTTATGGAGTGGGTGGATGGTGAAGATTTAATTACACACATCAACCAGCATCAACTGGATACCAATGACGTTATCGGCTTAATTTCTTCAATATGTGATGCACTTGATTACGCCCACATGCGACAAATCATTCACCGAGACATCAAACCTCATAACATCATGGTGACAGAGTCTGGACACATCAAACTGTTAGATTTTGGTGTGGCTCACTTGTCAAATACAGAACAACAGTTAACCCAACAAGGTGCTGTCATCGGAACGCCTCACTACATGTCACCCGAACAAGCCAAAGGGCAACAAGTGATAGATACCCGCAGTGATGTCTTTTCACTTGGCGTTTTGTTGTGTCAAGTTCTGACCAAGCAGCTACCTTTCAAAGCAGATAGTATGACTGAAACATGCCACAAAATCATCAATGAACCGCCACAAATTAATTGGAAAGCGGTGCCTAAAGCCTGGCGATTGATCACCGAAAAGTGTCTATCAAAAGAACCCAGCCAAAGGTACCAAAGTGTAATGGCATTAAAACAAGATTTAGTCGCGGCAAGGTCGAATAAGCCAATCAGCGCCAAACCCAGGTCGTGGACAGAACGAGTCAGCATTTTTTTGAATCGCCACCCAAAAAGTTCAGCACTGACTGGTATATTAATTTCCGCCCTCTTGGTTCTTGCTTTCGCGAACCGACAGAACCAGCTGCAAACACAGAAACAAATGCGCTTAAGTGCTGAACTGATAGCGGGTTCTAAAGACATTGAATCGCAAGTCATTCAAGCTCATATGCGCCCCATACACGACATCCAAAACAGCTATCACCAAATTCAACAAGGTTTACAGAGGCTGACCAGTCAGTTGAAGCAGCAAGAATTATCGCATTCGGCAGCGGCGCACACCGCATTGGCCAGCGCCTACTTGCACTTGCGTGACTATCCAAAAGCCAACATTATATTTGATCAAGCGAAAAAGTTAGGAGATCAAAGTGCTCATTGGTTCAGAGGCAAAGGCATTGCGCTGTATTTCATTTGGCAAAAAGCCAAAGAACAGCTCAATAACAACACATCCCCTGATGTAAAAAGACAGCAATTGGCGGCCTTAGAAAACAAACACCTCAAACCCTTGTTGTCTCACCTACAACTGGGCAAAAACCAAGACCTACTGAATCCGTATGTGGAAGGCCTGTTGGCTTATTTGGAAAAAGACACAAGCACTGCGCTTGAGCGACTGGGGGCAGCCACCCATGAAGACCCTTGGTTTTATGAAGGCTGGCGTATGCAATCAGAAATTCGACTGAAACAGGTAGCAAAGACATACCAAAAACTTGGGCTTGACGCAGCACTTAAAACCTTGGAAGAAAGCCGAGCCTTACTCGACAAAGCCGTCAATATAGGGCGCTCAGATCCTTACAATTTCCACAGTCAATGTGCCTTGTCTGGTGGAGAAGTCCAACTTTTGAAGCTGAAGCCAAGCTCAAAAAGACTGAATCAAGCAATCAAACAAGGACAATCAAATTGTCAAATAGCACTGCAACTGGACCCTGGCGCTTACAGCCCCTGGATCAACCTCAATCAACTATTTTTGGCCCAATGGTCCAACCCCAAAACTCAAGACACACAAAACATCATTGAGGCATATACATCAGCGTTGAATCTACTCAAAGATGGACACAAAGCCCACCCAAGCAAAGACTTTTTCCTTTTAGCCCAGGTCAAAACATTAACAAAACTGGCCGTGCTATTAAAAGACCTGGACCATGACCCAACACCCTATTTTTTTGAAGCAGAACAAATATTGGAAAACCTGCTCAACACACACCCTCAACACAATGATGCTTGGACTGAAAAAGCATTGTTAAAAAGCCAAATGGGACTCTACCATCATGAACAGAACCCCAAAAGCAATCAAACTATTGAACAATTACAGGCCGGCATAAGCGCCAATCAGATGGTCCTCAAGCTGCGTGATACCAACGTGTCGCGACTGAACATTGCCATCCTCAAGGGGTTCCTAGCCGAAAGCCACAAGCAACGGAACGAGTGGTCACAAGCATTTGACCTGATGGCGCAAAGCCTGCAAGAAAGGGCTGAATTAAGTCAGCATTATGGGCACGTCCCTGAAGCTAAAATTTCACACCTACTTGCAACACATTTAGATTGGCTGTCTCTCCCAGAATGGAACACGCAACAACGCCAGTGGTTGATCGTATTTTTTAATCAACAGTGGACAGATCATTGCACTGAATTGAAAAGTAACGCAGATGAAAATAACGAAAAAGCCACACTGCTCAAAAAAATAAAATCATCTAAGTACAAAGACAACCTATTGTCCACCTGTGATGCATTATGAATGAACAAGAACTTTTCGAAAAATTGTTAAAGCACCCTTCTGCCATTGACAAAGGCTCAATCAATCAGCTGATAGAGTTGAGCTATCCCACCTTAATCAAAATAGCTCAAGGCATCAGAAGACAAAGCTTCCAAGTGTCAGCCACATTAGACACCGTTGCTTTGGTCAATGAATCGTGGTTAAAAATCAACCAGCATGGTTTGAAAGCAGAAAATGAAAAACACTATTATTGCCTGATGGCTAAAGTGATGCGCCAACTGCTACTCAATAATGCACGAAAATTTGAAGCACAAAAACGACAACTCCCGCCCAAAGACAGCTCCTCAAACAAACCAGCCTTTGAAATCAACGAAACTTTGGACTGGCAACTTGAGCTAGACCGCATCAGCCAAGCTTTGGAAACAGAACATCCCAGAATGGCAGAGGTCTTCATGCTTCGTTATTACTTGGGCATGACCAATCCAGAAGTCTCTCAAATCTTGCACGTCAGTGAACGCACCGTGCGGCGTGATTGGCTGTTAGCAAAAAAAATTGTGCGTGAATTAATGAACTGCAATTAACATTATTCAAAAAGCTGTGGCCGCTTTTTCTCTCGCAATATGTATATCAATATATACAAACAACCTAGAGAGAAGTAACAATGAAAAAAATCGTATGTATGTTGGTCTTTTTACTTTGCCAAACCAGTCAAGCAGCCGTCAGTGTAGGCGGCAGCAACGACCTGGATTGTCATTACCATGATTTGCAATCAGCCATCAATGACGGTCATGATGACATCCGTCTGTCTGCACAATCCACGATTTCAGGTGCGTTTACCATATCGGGCAGCACGGGTATACAGGGCGGCTTTCTGGACTGTGCTGCAGCAAACGCGAACAACAATGACGGCACATCAAAAACAACCATCCAAGCCAACAACAGTGACTTCACAATACTCAACATCAACCAAGCACAAAATGTAACCTTGAAACAATTACAACTTCAACAAACGGTGAATGCCCCAGCAATCATTGCTACCGGAGTGAGCGGATTGCTACACCTTGATGGCATAGAATTAAACAACAACGACGCCGACTCAGGGGCTGCACTTCACATCACTCAAGGGTCTATGGTTCAAATCGATAACAGCCACATCCACCACAACAACGTGCTGACAAAAGGCGGCGCCATATTCTGTGACAGCGCCTCTTTAACTATCAGCCAAAACAACCTCATCAATGACAACACGGCAAGTGGCACTGCGTTCGGCACTGGCATTGGTGGCGCAATTTTTGCAGAAAACTGCCAAATGAACATCAGGGCGGGACATCAAGATGGCCAAAGTGCTGGCTTCATCAACAACCAATCCAGTGATGATGGCGGTGCCATCGCTGCTGAAAACTCAAACATGACTTTTGATGGGCAGTATGCTTTTGAAACTCAACATCCCATTGTGTTCAAAGGCAACATTTCTGATGTCGATGACAACGGTAATGGTACTGGCGGCGCCATCTACATGCACCGTGGTGTTGCTTTCCTACAAAGTATTTGGATGGATGGCAACCTGGGATCGCCCAGTGGCACCGGTCAATTCAACCGTGGCGCAGCACTTCATGCCTCACGTGGCGCTGAAGTCGTGTTAACTCAAGATCCAACTATCGATTGCTGGCGCAGCAAACCATGTAACTTGATTGAGAACAGCAATCATGTGGTGCTTTATATCCAAAGACCGGATACGAGCTTTGCCATGACAGACACTGAAGTTCGTCACAATGATGCACCGTATACAGGCATCATTTGGGTCAGAAATAGCTGTTGTATTGATAATGGAGATGGTCCTTTTGTAACACTAGAGAACAATGTATTCCATCACAACACATCGGCCAATTCAGGGCTGATCAAAACAGATGCTTCCACAAATGACTGTTGTCAAATCAGTATCAATATGCAACACAACACCATTACTGATAATGTGGGGAATGGAGGCCTTGTTGATATCAATCAAAACGTCACGTTGAACTTCAACAATAACATCATCCACAACGTCGACGAGGACACTTGGGCTTTTGATATCTTTGATGACCCCAGCACCACTGCCTCCATCGACTGTATTTTGGTTGAAGACGGCAGCCTGGTTCCTAACCATGCCACAGGCGTGTTGGTTGGAGATCCGCTGTTCTTTGACTCAACCAATGAAAACTACCATTTGACAGCAGCGTCACCCGCCATCGACGCTTGTGAACCTGCGATTAATGCATTGAGCCCGCTTGATATCGATACTGAAAACCGAGGTAATGACTTACCTTCAGTGAATAACTTATCGGGAAGTCATGACATTGGTGCAGATGAGTTCTATTTACCCGACTTGATTTTTAAACAAGGATTTGAGGGCTAGGTAGCAAACACCATCAAAAAAGGCGAGGTACTGCCCTCGCCTACCTCAAGTCGGTTATTCCTTTGTTACGCCTTGGCTTCCAATTCATCCCAACGGCTAAACTTTTTGTTCAGTTCGGCTTCCACCTCGGCAAGTTCCGTAGTGACTTTTTTGATGGTGTCGCCGTCTTGTTGGTAAAAAGCAGGGTCAGCCACTTGTGTTGATAAGGCTTCCATTTTCGTTTCTAAAGCATCAATTTCAGCTGGCAATTGTTCTAACTCATGTTTTTCTTTGAAGCTGAGCTTAACTTTATCGCTTTTCGGTTTGGGACGCTTGGTTTCGGTTTTCGGTTTGCTCTCAACTGGCTTGGCTTTGATTGCTGGCCTTTTGGTTTGACGCAAATAGTCCTCATAGCCGCCTACATATTCATTGACTTGGAATTGACCATCTTCTGGGTATTCAAAAACGATGGTTTGCGTACACACACTGTCAATGAAATCCCTGTCATGACTGATCAGCAAGACAGTGCCTTGAAAATCGAATAACAAATCTTGTAAAAGGTCCAAGGTTTCCATGTCCAAATCATTGGTCGGTTCGTCCATCACCAATAAATTGGCAGGTCTGGCAAACAAGCGAGCCAACAACAGACGCGACCGTTCACCACCTGACAAAACCGAAGCCGGCCCACGAATTTTTTCAGCCGTGAAGAGGAAATCTTGCAAGTAGGAAATCACGTGGCGCGGTTTGCCATTAATGGTAACAAAGTCTGTACCCAGCTGGAGGTTATTTTCAACCGTGTCATCGTCGTTGATGGCTTGCTTTAATTGGTCAAAATAGGCCACTTCAAGGTTGGTGCCCAATTTCACACTGCCTGATTGTGGCTCCAATTCCCCGAGCAGCAAATTCACCAAAGTGGTCTTTCCTACTCCATTGGGGCCGATGATGCCGACTTTATCCCCGCGCATGATTTTTGTCGAAAAATCATTGAGGATTTTTTTATCGGGGTAATTAAATCCCACTTTGTGCGCGACAATGACTTTCTTGCCACTGGCATCAGCCACATTAATTTCGGCTTTGGAGCTGCCTGATTGCGTTCTGCGGCCTGCTTTGGCCTCACGTAATGCGATCAAATCCTTGACCCGGCTTTGGCTTCGCGTTCTGCGTGCTTTTACGCCCTGCCTGACCCAAACTTCTTCTTGACTGAGTTTTTTGTCAGCCCGCTCCCATTCCTTGATCTGGGCTTGCAGTCGCTCTTCTCGGCGTTTCAAATAGGTGTCATAGCCACAATCATATGAGACGATGTCGCCCCGATCGAGCTCTAATATACCGTTGGCAATTTGTTTCAAAAATGTCCTGTCATGGGTCACAAAAACCACTGCACAATGTAACTTATTGATGAATTCTTGTAGCCAGACAATGCTTTCTATGTCCAAATGATTGGTCGGCTCATCGAGCAATAAAATGTCTGGATTTTGAACCAAGGCAGCAGCCAAGTTAACACGCCTCCGGACACCACCTGACAAGCTTTTGATGTTCAGACTTTCTGACAGGTTTAATCGTGTGACAACTGACTCTATCCGCTGTAATGCATCCCAACCATCGTTTTCATCAATGATTTGTTGCCACTGACCCATTTTATCCATGTCTGTTTCAGTTTCATATGCCGCCAAAGCTTCACCAACTTTCCCCAAAGATCGCAATAAAAATTGATGGACGGTGAGGTCATCTCTTTTGGCCGCATCTTGCACCATCATGGCCACTTTGATGCCATCTTGGCGAATGACTTGGCCATCATCGATGGGCATTTCACCTGACAAAATTTGTAACAATGTGGATTTCCCTTCTCCATTGCGACCAATCAAAGCCAGTTTCTGACCTTTTTCTATGGAAAAGCTGACGTTGTCTAATATGGGTTTGGCACCGAAGTCAATCGACACCTGATCAAAGCTGAGTAAGGGCATGGGCTTGAAAAATAAGGGCATTGTATCAAAAGCTGCGACTGAATAAAGAACAAGCTGTGTTTTTTCAAATTTCAAAAACATGACTCAAATCACAAAAGACAAGAATTTAAAAAACACAATAAATAATGTAAAATGATTGAATAGCACAAAAAGCATTATGTTGAAATCAGTTCCAAACGCCAGTATTCACATACCAGACCACACCATCATAGAAAAAATTGGTTCAGGAGGCATGTCCTCGGTTTATTTGGGACGCCAAATCTCCTTACAA
>JAUIHY010000047.1 GCA_030432115.1 Gammaproteobacteria bacterium
TGCTACAGTTGCGGCTGTGTTGGTGCCCAGTAAATGAGCCTCCAGTCCTGCATCCGTCAAGGTAGCAAGTCCTGGGTCATTATAAGTACCTAAGTCATTGAAGATGTCCACATCAATTTCTTCGTTGGTTGGGTCGTTTAAATTATTGCCATCGACCTGCACACAAGCATCTACGGCAGATGTGGCATTGACACCACCAAAAACGGCAATCGCGGCATCAAAACCACTTGAGCCCAGTGCGTCACTGATGGTGTTGTTGGTTATGGTGAGGTCATAATTTCCGCCGGTGGACCTGAAATCAGCTTCAATCCCCGAGGCATTGTAATCATAGACATTGTTATTATTTATCAATGCAATCATGGTACCGGTATCTCCACCCACCACAACGATGCCGGCATCGCCTGAGTTATCTAAAGGATTAAAAGCCGAGCCATTGACGCCCAATACACCTATGGTGTTGTTGGCAACAGTGGCCCTGTGCGTACCTGAATAGGTATCGGCATTTCTGATAAAAATACCGTCACCTTGAAAAGCAAATGCGCCAGCCAATATGGTATTGTTAACAATGTTAGTGGTCACTAAGCCTGAAACATCAGCAAATATGCCAATAGTAGCTCCAGTTAATGGCGCTTGATCTTGGTTTCTTGTGAACTGATTGCCAGCCACAGTGCCGATATTAACCAAACCACCACCAGAACCTGTGAAGGTCGCCGAAATCATGCGGTTCTTTGAGCCGGTAAAAGTGCTGTTATTGACATTGAGTTCAGCTGCGGCTGAACCTGAGGAAATGAAGCTGATGCCATTGATGCCAGTTGCTGCGTTGTTAGCACCCACTGTAACTCCATTAAAATCAGCTCTGAATGAACTTGAGTTGGTACTGATGCTAACCGTGTTGGTGGCAGCGCCAGACATGTTGCCCCCATTAACAGTGATCTGACCATCTAATGCCAACAAGTCAATCACCTCAGTGGTACTGGAAATAGAGCTGACTTCATCAAATGTGGCATCCAATGTGCCATTGACTAAATCTAAAGCTTTGCCTGATCCATTGACAGACACATCGGATATGGTCAGGTTGCCAAATGACGGTTGACCCAAAATTGCGATCCCTGTACCTGTATTACCAACGGTCAAACCCCTGACTATATTATTATTTCCTAGGGTTATGCTGTGGTCATTGGTGGTCACCAATGTTGGATTCCCGGCAGCTGCTGGCAGCGTTCTGCTGTGAGATGGGTAAGTGATTCCGGTGTTTGCGGCATTGGGAGCCACACCTTGACCTAACAATCTTTGGTTGTTTAACAGTGTAAGGCCGGTGTCATAACCTGTGCTGGTGCCGTCTCCAAAATCAATGAAAATCACATCACCTGCTGAATCTGTTGCGGTGTTATTAAAGTCGTTGATGGTATTAAATGGTGAAGTTAAACGACCATCGCCAGCTGCTGCAGAATTATCAATAAACCAAATCATATTGGCCACCGTCAAAGTAACTGTGGCGGTATCACTCAATGCACCATCAGATAGGGTGTAATCAAAGCTGTCAGCGCCGGTGTAACCTGCGGGTGGATCATAGGTAAAGCTGCCGTTGGCATTCACTGATACCGTGCCACCTTGAACACTGACTGCGTCAAAAGCGGTGACCGTTAAAGCATCTAATTCTGGATCTGTATCATTTGAAGTGACACCGCTTCCTGCTGGAACATTAATGCCAACGTTTCCGGTGACACTGTAGGTGTCATTGACACCTGTTGGTGCCGTGTTGGAAGAGGTAACTGGTAAGGTAACCGTTGCGGCAGGGCTGGTTAATGCACCATCATTCACTGTGAAAGTAAAGTCTGCAGAGCCTGTGGCTCCAGATGGCGTATATGTTACATCGGCAGAAGTGGGCGTGATTTGCGTAATGGCGCCTAAGCTACCGATGGCAGGTGGTGAAGCAATGGCAAATGTCAAAGCGGCACCTTCTGGATCACTGCCCGTTAACGTGATGGTAATGGGCGTGGCATCGTCTGTGGTTGTTGCTTGAGCATCGGCTGTGGGTGCTGCATTGACCTCGTTCACAGTCACAGAAATGGTTTCAGCGTCAGCGAGATTAGATGGATTGCTACCGTCATCAGTGACAATCACATCAAAGGTATACACACCTGGGCCTTGTGCTTCTGTGGGTGTCCAAGAGAACACACCGCTGCCCGGGTTGATTGAAGCACCAGCAGGTTGACCACTTAAGCTGTAAGTTAATGATTGGGCGGGTGAATCCGAATCTGTGGCTGTGGCGTTGAAAATCAATTGTGTTTCTTCATCAATGGTCTGGTTACCAATGGCTGCCAATACGGGCGCCGAGTTCACGTCATTGACCGTCACACTGATGGTTTCTGAATCTGACAAGTTGCTTGGGTTGGTGCCATTGTCAGTCACAATCACATCAAAAGTGTAAACACCAGGGCCTTGTGCTTCTGTAGGCGTCCAAGAAAATGCACCTGCCGCTGTAATAGATGCACCAGATGGAACTGTTCCACCCAATGTATAAGTCAGGTTTTGTGTTGGGTCATCACTGTCAGTTGCAGTGGCTGCAAAATTCAATGGTGTCAACTCGTCAACTGACTGGGCGCCAATGACAGCCAGCACGGGTGCTTCGTTGGTTTTATTAACGGTCACCGTGATGGATTGAGAGTCAGTGAGGTTACTCGGGTTGGTGCCGTCGTCAGTGACGATGACATCAAACGTGAATGAACCGGTGGTTCCTTGGGTTTCTGTTGGTGTCCAAGTGAAATCACCACCAGCGGTTATCGCGGCACCTGCTGGCGCTGTTCCACCCAAGCTGAACGTTAAATTTTGGGCAGGAACGTTTGGATCTGTAGCTGTTGCAGTAAAGGCCAGCAAGGTGTTTTCATCGGTATTGGGGTCTGCGATGTTGGCCAGTACGGGTGGCTCATTGACTTCACTGACTGAGATGTCAAAAGTCGTGTTTCCAGTGGTATCAACACCGCCATTGGCAGTGCCACCATCATCCATCAAATTGATGGTGATTGTTGCCGTACCAAATACACCATTAGTCGGTGTGAAACTTAAGTTTCCAGTTGTGGCATCAACCGTTGGTGCCACAGAAAACAAACCGGCATTGCTGACATTAACAATATTGAAACTCGGGGTCTGACTGTTTTCATTGGCAGGGCCGGTTGAAATGTTCGTGGCCCAAGCCATATCAAAGGCACCACTGTCTTCATCAACGGTGACATTGCCGCCACTGGTGAAACTGGGTACGTCATTAACTGAGTTAACTGTGATATCAAAACTTTGTGGAGGTGAAGTGTCATCACCACCGTTGGCGGTACCGCCATCATCCATCAGTTCAATGGTGATGGTGGCTGATCCATTGGCATCAGCTGCTGGTGTGTAGCTTAATGTACCATCATCAGCCACAGCTGGACCTGCACTGAATAGAGCAGCATTGGTGTTACCCACCACATTGAATGTCAATGTTTGGCCACTTTCATCAGGTGGTCCCGCTAACACATTGGTAGCCCAGGCGGCAATCACTTGCGCACCTGCATCTTCCAAATGCGATTGGTCGGGGCCTGCTGTGAATGAGGGTTCGTCGTTTACGCCTTGTAAGGTGATGCTGAAGTTCACCGCTGCCGAAGTGTCCACGCCACCGTTGGCAGTGCCGCCGTCATCCATCAACTCAACGGTGATGTTGGCTGTGCCTGTGGCGTTGTTGACACCCGTGAATGTCAATAACCCATTGGCATCAATGGCAGGTTGTTGTGTGAACAAGGGAGCGTTGTCGTTGGCTGTGATGTTGAAAGTCAGGTTTTGACTGGCTTCATCAGCCGGACCAGCAGATATCGCTGTGGCCCACGTTTGGCTGTAAGGCCCCGCCGTTTTTAAAGCGTTCACATTGCCGCCAGAAGTGAAGCTGGGGGCATCGTTGATTGGATTGACTGTCACAGAAATGGTGGCAGGTGCTGAATCCACTTGGCCATCATTGGCAACCACGGTGAAAGTTTCGTTGCCAGCGAAATCCACATCAGGTGTGTAATCTACTGTAGAGGTGGTGTTGTTGATGACTGTGAAATTACTTAATGAACCGTTTGTAGGTGCTGTGCCTTGTGAGAATGTGATGGCTGCGCCTTCGGCATCAGAACCGGTTAAGGTGATGGTCACAGCTTGTTCTTCTGATGTGCTGTCAGAAGTGTTGTTGGCCACAGGTGCTTGGTTTTCTACATCAACCACATCCATGCGGAAAAACAGCTGGTCTTCTTGTCGGGCCTGATAAATGGCAGTGATGTCGGCATAACTCCCTGTGCCGTCGGTGTCACCTACAGGGTCATCGGCCACTGCGGTCATACCGCTCCAGTCATTGGTTTGACCATCAATGATGATGCTCATGGCCCATGCGGTGGTGGTCAAAAGAATCAGTACTGCTGAAGTTTTGATGTGTTTATTGAGGTTTTTTCTGCTGATAAAAAGCAACAAGCTGATCAACAAAGCCAAACCCAACCAGCCCAATGTTGGTACAGGAAAGGCGAAACCAAAGAAGATGGGGCCACCACCATTGGCACTCAAAACCACATCATCGGCAGCATCAGATTCGGTGGCAAAATAAAACAACACATTGCCTGATTGATTGATGCCCAATTGAGATCGATTGAAAGAGACTTCAAACACATCTTGGCCGCCAGATCCAGTATTTAATCCAATGGCCGCTTGACCAACGGCAGTACCAGCACCAAAAGCATTGCCCTGACAAACATGAACTTGCGTATTCAAAATGTTGGGTGGTAATTGACTGTCTGTGGTGACGGTAAAACGTTGTTCCACGCCTGAGACACTGCTGGCCAAACCAGGCCAAGTGATGTCACAACCTGAGTTGCTGTTGTTGTCGGTGTCGGCATATATATGATACTGACGGCTTTGAGCTTCAGCCGCATTGAGAGTAAAAATACTCAGACATGCGAACAATGCAAGTTTAAATGCATTCATTGTTTCCCCATCCTTTATTGTGTTAAATTAATTAATTAATTGAATTGTCAAACATTGTTAAATAACAGTATGAAAATATTGGTTCAAAGTCAATAGCTTCATTGCATATAAGGTGAATTAATGAACTGATTTATCTCACTTGGGTCATAAAATGATAAACTCAAATTTTGAATCAACAGATGGTTTTGCTATGAAAATTTATTACCGTATATTGCTGTTGCTGGTCACGCTACCTGCCATGGCTCAAGAATCACCCACCAATCCACAAAAATTATTATCTGAAGTCAGAGATGGCTTGGTTTCTATGCGAGCACAATTCACACAATACGAAGTGAATGAGGACAACCAGCGAGGAGAAGTCAATCAGGGTTTGGTTTGGCTGAAGGCACCGGATCAGTTTCGTTGGCATTACCAACAACCCATCGAACAACTGATTGTTGCTGATGGTAAACAGGTTTGGGTATATGACGAAGATCTGGAACAGGTCACGGTCAAAGTACAAAACAATGACCTGAATCCGATTTACGTCATCATCAACAAAGAATTGAGCGAGCAGCATTACAACATCAAGTTTGAAACCGAACATGAAGGTACATCATGGGTCAGCCTGACACCAAAAACACCTTCAGAAGAGGTCAAAACCGTGTGGTTGGCCATCAAGGACAAACAGTTAACTCAGATTAAAGTGGTCAATCATTTGGATCAAACCATGATTTTTGAATTCCTAGAGGCTGAAAAAAATCCAGAATTGTCACCAGGTTTGTTTCAATTCAAGCCACCTGCAGGGGTTGATGTGATTCAGGCTCATACTCAAGATGCAGGTGGTGAATTTTAGTGGCTGACAGCCTTTTTGATGCCATGTTTGAACCCCAAGCGCCATTGGCAGAATTGCTCAGACCGCAAACCATTGATGAAGTCATTGGGCAAAGTCATTTGGTGGGTGAGGGCAAACCCTTGTCCCGACTGGTGGCACAGAAGCAGTTACATTCCATGCTTTTCTGGGGGCCGCCAGGTACTGGTAAAACCACCTTGGCCAGAATACTCAGCCAGACCATTGATGCCCAATTAATTAACTTATCGGCTGTTTTGGCAGGTGTGAAAGACATCCGTGATGCCATAGTCAGGGCCGAAGCGGTACTGCCGCAACGCACCGTGTTGTTTGTCGATGAAATACACCGTTTCAACAAATCGCAACAAGATGCTTTTTTGCCGCATTTAGAAAGTGGATTGATTACCTTAATCGGCGCCACCACCGAAAACCCCAGCTTCGCATTGAACAATGCCTTACTTTCGCGCAGCAAAGTCTATGTATTGAAAAGTATTGAACAAAAGGATTTACTGGGGTTGTTACAACGCAGTTTAAAGCACCAAAAGCTGAATGGCATGGTGCTTTCTGAATCGCAACAAAAAGCACTGGTTCAGGCTGCTGATGGTGATGCACGAAAACTGCTGGGTTTGTTAGAAATTTTGGCCGACTATGCCAGCGAAGGTGAAGTCAAAGACCAAGATGTGGCCTTGGTCACATCAGGTCAAACACGGCGTTTTGACAAAGGTGGTGATGAATTTTATGAGCAGATTTCAGCCTTGCACAAATGCGTGCGCTCATCGCATCCCGATGCGGCCTTGTATTGGCTGGCTCGGATGTTGGATGGCGGTTGTGACCCAAGATACATTGCGCGGCGGGTGTTGCGCATGGCATCTGAGGACATCGGAAACGCTGATCCACGGGCTTTGGGTATTTGCTTGGATGCGTGGCAGACTTTTGAGCGATTGGGTTCGCCCGAAGGTGAACTGGCCTTGGCCCAAGCGGTCAGCTATTTGGCCTGTTGTCCTAAAAGTAATGCCGCCTACATGGCCTTCAAAATGGCACAAGCTGATGCTGCGCGTGATTCACAGCCCGTGCCCATGCACCTGCGCAACGCACCCACGAATTTCATGAAAGACCAAGGCTATGGCCAAGGCTACCAATACGATCATGACCAAGCCGATGGCATTGCCTATGACCAAACGGGCTTTCCAGATGGCATGGGCGAGCCTGTTTATTACCAGCCAGTGGCGCAGGGTTTGGAAAAACAAATTGCTGAAAAACTGAAATTCATTCGTTCTCAGCGTGCCCAAGCACAACAGGACAAAGGCAAAAAGCATGGTTAATGCATGGTTGTTGGTGGCTTTGGGCGGTGCTTTGGGTGCCACTGCCCGATTTGGGGTCAATCAAATGGTCATTGCCTTGTTTGATAAACCACTGGTTTGGGCGACATTATTCGTTAATGTGGCGGGTTGTTTTGCCATGGGATTGGCGTACACTTGGCTACAAAGCCGACCTGAATTGAACGCCACGGTCAAGCCACTGTTGATGGTCGGATTTCTGGGGGCATTGACCACTTGGTCCACCTTTTCTATGGAAACCGTACTGATGCTACAAAATAACCAATGGCTGCCTGCTTTGGCTTATACTTTGTTGACTTGCTTGTTGTGTTTCGGCGCTTTTTACTTGTCTATAAAATTGGGTCTATAAAATTGGGCCTATAAAACTGAGATGAAAAATATGAAAAAATTATTATTGATGGTACTGGCGACAGTCAGTCATGCTGAAGAAGCCAAAGAAACAGCTGAAGTTCCTGCCATTCCCGGCAGCGAAATCATGCTGTTTGATATCAATAACAAAGCTGATGTGCCTGAATTATTGAACGGCAAAAACATCACCCAAAGCCCGGGATATGATTCCCAGCCACATTTCAGTGAAAACGGTGAGTTGATTTATTACACCAGAATCCGGGCAGGCCAAGCAGACATATACGAATACGTTATAGAAAGCGCAATCAATCGACCTTATCTGAAGATACCCAAACGCAGTGAATACTCCCCGACCACCATACCAGGAGAACGTGGCCTCAGCGTGATACAAGTGGATGAACAGGGCGATCAGTACTTGGTCAAAATAGACAACCGCAGTAAATTACCGCCACAACGCCACAGTGACCTGAAGCAAGTCGGCTACCACAACTGGACAATTAACAAAGAGATGCACCTTTGGACATTCATTCTCAATGACCAAAATGGTGGTGATTTATATCACCAAGGCAGCGACAAAAAAGCCCAAAAAATCACCACAAACATCGGCCGCTCTTTTGTGGTTGATGAAACACAGCAAAAACTCTATTTTATCGATAAAAAACACCAGCCATGGCAGATTCACGTCATCTCTGATCCCAACACAGGCAGCCAAAAAGTGATGGAATTACTCAAAGGCACCGAAGACTTCACGCGAGATCATAAAGGCCGTTTCTGGACCGGCCAAGGCCGAAACCTCTATGTCAGTGCCAACAAAAAGCACTGGACCCTGGTCAAACAATTCACCAACCCGAGCCTCGGTGACATCACCCGAATCACTACCAATCCAAAAGGCAACCAAATTGCGATTGTGTTAGATGAATTGTAAACAAAGGAGCCTCTGACTGAGGCCACTTTGTTTGATTTGGCTAACTAACACTGCTAATGATTTTAAAATGACAATTTATTGTTTATGGTATATGGGCTGAATACGCTGATTTTCCATTGATTATTGTCGCGGTTGATTAAATAAACAGAAACAGTTTCATAAACGACTTTTCCGTCCTTATCAATCCCATGCCCTACATTATTGGCTAATATTTTGTTTTGTGTCAGTACATGAAAATTGACTTCTTTCCAAATGAGTTCAGTCACACCTTTTTGTTCTAAATTTTGAACAAAACCATCGAATGCTCGGGTCATCAATTCTGGGGTTTGCGGGTAAAATGGTTTGCCCTTCGGTGGTGACATGATGAATGGTTCGTTAATTAACTGTGACAGTTCATTGATAAAGTCATTCGCTTTTTCTGGGTGGTTAAACCGTTTGTTGTATGTGTTGAGGTATATTTGAAAGAACTGGGCTGCTTGTGCTTTGAGTTCAGCATGAGTGAACTCTGGCTGTTTTTCAATTTCAGCAGCAGTGACATTGTGTGATAAAAACAAGGTCATGGTTAAAGTCATTATTTTAAAAGATTTCATCGAATTTCTCCTGTTTGTGTTTAAAAAAAGTAATGGTTCAGCCTGCTATTTAAGGCTGAGGTGTTGATTGAAGCGGGGGAGTGCTTTTATGCGGTAGAGCAGGGTGCTTCGGTTCATACTTGCGTCCTAAATAAAACCCCACAGCAGCCCAAAGTGTAGCAATTCCCGAGCCAACCAGGGCAATGACCGTCAAACCCAGCCCCAACCCATCGGTTAACAAGGCAAATAGTGATGCACTGACAGCATCTCCTCCTCGGTAAACCACCACATCTATCACTGGCTTGGCCTTAAAACGCTCGGCATGGCTGACTTGAGTAAACAGCATTTCTCTGGCCGGTCTGGTGACAGAGTAGTTTCCAGCGCGTCGAACCACCTGTAAAGCCAGTAATATGGAAATAGCGGGTGCAAAAGCCAAAATAAAAAAACCAGCAATCAAGGCCAACGGAACACTGGCTAAAGTCAAACCCATACCAAAATACTTAACCATGCGCCCGGTAATGGCAAAAGCAAAAGCAAAAGTCAGCATATTCACAACCCAATCGATGCCACCGAGTATTTGTGCACGGTCTGATCTGCTGAATTCAGCCAGCAGGTTTTTTTGTTGAAAATAAACGAATGAACCGACAAAAACATATAAGAGTATAAAAGCGGCAATTGCTAACAAGTACGGGTTACGGACTGTGTCACGAAACCCAGTCCACCATGCACCATTTATTTTTACCGGAGCAGATGAAGCTTGTTGTGATGAAGCCTCTTGATGTCTTGAATTTTGCTTGTTCAGAAACAGAATAATTGGAATGACTGACAAAAGTCCCAGAGCAGCAATGAGCATCAAATTTCCAAAACCTAAAATGCCTGTAAAAAGTACAGGAATGGCAGGTCCAATAAGCGCTCCGGCACTCGCTCCAGCCCCGATAAATGCAAATAAACGCTTGCCTTGTTCATGAGTGAATGTATGGCTCATAAAACTCCAAAAAACAGAGAGGTTTAATAAGCTGAAAGATGTCACCCAAAGGTAAAACCCCTTTTCAAGAATTGTTTGGTCATTAAACAGCGGCGTAATGAAGTAAAAAAGCAAAAATGATGCAGCAAAAATCGCGTAAACAACAGAAACCACATATTTAAACCGTATTTTTGAAACGGCATAACTATAAATAGATACCACGCCCACGCTCAAAAAAAACTGAATGTTCCAAAGAAAACTGACTTCTGTATCACTCCAGTCACTGGCCATGGCATCCCTAATGGGTCTCAAAGTAAAATAAACGGCCATCAGAATAAACACCATTAAAAAGGCAGCCAATGCGGCTTTTTGTTCGCAGGGTTTCATTAAAGTGATTGCAGCTATGCGTTTGGTTAAAGCTTTCATTCGTTCACATCAGTGAGTAAAGTTTTAAGCAAACCGATGATTTCATCATCATCCTGGCTGTATGGATGGCTGTGGTTTAATTCCACAGTTTTTTGTAATGAACGTTTGATGGCACCATCTGACTCGGATTTACTGGGGGTGACTAAATATCGAAATTTGGGATTGGACTCTGACATGAAGTGCACAACAGCATCGGCGACAGGTGTTGGTGCCGCATGGTGCGAGCGATCCGTTTTGACAAAAGATGCCATGTTTTTAATTTCTTTTCCATACTGTGTTTCAGCATTGGATTGGCCAAGTTTGGTGATCCGATTGGACATGTTTTTCATGATGTCAGACTGAAAATTTCCCGGTTCAATGATGCTGACTTTGACATCAAACTTTTTCATTTCTTGATTCAAAGCTTCAGAAAAAGCTTCCATAGCATGTTTGGTCATACCATATGGGCCAAACAGTTGACCCGAGAACAGTCCAGCAACAGAACCAATGGTAGAGATGCGACCTTTGCTTTCAATCACCAAGGGGGCAAAAGCTTTTGTGATTCGGTATGGACCCATGACATTAACATCAAAGATGAATTCCATATCAGACTCGTTGACTTCAATCAAAGGATCAAAAAGAAAAACCCCTGCATTATTAACCACACCATAAAGCCCACGTCCTTCAGATTTAATGTGAGCCACTGCGGCGTTAATGTCTTTCTGAATGGTGACATCAAGGCGTATGCCTTGCATGTTTGGATGCTGACTTAAGGTTTTGATGTCTTTGGCTTTTCTGGCTCCGGCATAGACATAATAACCATGTTCCATCAGAGACATGGCTATTTGATTACCGATGCCAGAACTGGCACCTGTGACCAAAACGGCTTTTTGTGAGGTTTTTGGTGTGGCTGCATCCACACAGCAACAAAGGCCAATAAAGAATAATAAAAGATATAAAGGTGTTTTCATGTTGATCTCCTGATTTAAGTAGTAACAGCAGGATATCAATCTGAATAATGGAACCGAAAAACAATAGACGAACCACCGTAAATTGCCCATGAATTGGATTTCTTAACAAAAAGAAGGTTTGGTCGATGACAACACCCTGTTGGCAGATGAAGTTGGTTAAATAACAGAATAAATCCAGACAGTGCGATAAATGCGTCTATACTTCACGGTTACTATTTTTATACGGGTAAGGCATTGATAAATAGGATTCAAATGACAGGTGGGTTGTTGCTTATATTTTGGCTCATCGTATTTTTGGTGAATTTAGGTCCCGAGTGGCAGCAGTATTCATCAATCAGAGAAGCATTCGAAGTGGCGGGCTCAAAAACTGTAGCTCAATGGTTGGTTTCATTGGTGGTGTTGAAACTTTTGGTTCCCAGGTTTTTAAATACAGAGAAGGTGTTGGCCTTTGTTGTTTTGTTTTTGCTGGTGTTATTCATTGCGGCAGATGGTTATATTCTGTTCAGTTGCCTTTACTTGGAGCCCGCATATCCAGAGACTTACGGTGCTTTCTATCTCAAAAACCTCAATGAGTATTCATTGATTGAGCGCTTGGGTTATTCTGGTTTGATTAAATACATTGTGCTTTCAAAATTACCCATCCTGTTTTTCCCTTCCGCGATTCTTATTGCGGCTGACTTTTACCAAAAACAAAAACAATTATTAGAACTGAGAGAACAAAAACAGGCGGCTGAATTGAATGCATTAAAAAACCAATTAAACCCGCATTTTATCTTTAACACCTTGAATAACATATATTCATTGGCGTTGATTCGCTCGGAGAATACGGCCGCTGCAGTGGCAAAACTTTCAGGTATATTAGATTATGTGTTATACCACTGTAATGAAAGTTATGTTTCATTAAACAAAGAAGTGGAAATGATCGAAAACTACATTGCATTAGAAACATTACGCTTTGGCGATCGTGTCAATGTCACAATGGTTAACCAAGTCGAAAATGTGGTACAAGTGGCGCCTTTGTTGTACCTGACTTTGATAGAGAATGCGTTTAAACACAGCGTCAGCGAAGCGCTGTCAGAGGCCAATGTAGAGATTAAATTTACAGAGGAAAAAGAGCATGTCGTTTTCGAAGTCATTAACAGCAAACCGGAAAACCAGGACACAACATCAGCGAAGCCTGCCATTGGAATAAAAAACCTCAAGAAACAATTGATTCTGCTTTATCCGCAGGCGCATGAACTCAAACTGTCTTCAACAAACACCCGTTACCAAGCCGTATTAAAGTTAAAAAAGGTCAAAGATGCTAAAAAATAAAATTCAATGCCTGATTGTAGATGACGAACCTTTAGGTCGTGACCTGATAGCGACGCACCTCAAAGAGTTAAAACAGTTCGAAGTGGTTGCCAAATGCTCAAACGCGATCGAAGCCAGCCAGTTTCTGAGTGAACATCATGTGGACTTGATGTTTTTAGACATAGAAATGCCAGTACTCAAAGGCACAGATTTTTACCAAAGCTTAAGCCAAAAACCTCAGGTTATTTTTACCACTGCACACCGAAACTACGCCCTGGATGGTTTTGAGCTTGAAGCCGTGGACTACCTGTTAAAACCCATTACCTTTGCACGTTTTTTCAAAGCCATTGAACGTTTTTTGTCTTTCAGGGAACAGGATCATATTGCGCCTAATAAAACAGCAAAGGAATATATTTTTGTTCGCTCAAACAGAAAAGAAATAAAAATAAACCTGTCAGAAATATTGTATATCCAAGGCCTCAAAGACTACATACAAATCCACATGAAAACAACCAGTTACACGGTCAAAAAAAGTCTGTCCTCAATCATTGAAAACTTGAGTGACGACTTTATTCGCGTCCACAGATCCTATATCATCAACCAAATTCACATGAGCGCTTACACCAAACACGACATTGAAATAGGTGAGATAGAAATACCCATTGGTGAAACATATTTTACAAGCTTGAAAAAGACATTCAAATAAGCAGCCAACCTCTTACAGACATCAGCTAACTGATTCTGGTTACAATGTGGGGGTGTTAAGAAAGGGCTGGAAGAGAAACAGTAAAGTGATATAATTTGCTATCACCCACGCGCTTGTAGCTCAGCTGGATAGAGCAGCCGCCTCCTAAGCGGCAGGTC
>JAUIHY010000281.1 GCA_030432115.1 Gammaproteobacteria bacterium
GCGGTTTCTGCTTGCACCGGCAAATCCAATGAAAACACCGAAGGTGTGAAACCTTGCTCAGCGATTTCGTCATTGACGAAAAACATTTTAGATTCGGGCAGCAAGGCTTGGATGCGATCGACAAAATCACGGGTTTTCACATAAGCTTGTTCAATGCGTTCAGGCATCGAAGGCATGGTTTCGGCCAGGATGTTCAATTGATTGGCATCGGCGGCATTATCTGACAACAGCAAATGCGCTTCGATGAGCTTCATCAAATCACTGGCCACTTCATTCGCCGCACAATAACCGGCAATACAACGACCACCACTGGGGAATTTGGAGCCGCTGGAGAACGATATGGTTTTGACCTGAGCCAATTCACTTTCGTCATGGAGTAATTTCACATGCGGGCAAAAGGTTTGATCGACCATAAAGGTGGGCAATACGGCGACTTCACCGCTGTTTGTTTGGCGTTGTTTGGCCAAGGTTTCACCCAGCAAGCGCATATCAGGCACTTCAACCCGTGGATTGGTGGGGATTTCAGCCAAAACAATGGGCACGGCATCGGTTTTGGCCACTTCGGTTAATACGGTTTCCAAGCTACCCACCAAATCGGCACCACCATCTACCAATAAATCGAGAATGCCCACCTGCGGTATCAATTCAGCCACACGGCGGGATTGGTCATTGGTGCCACCATAACAGTTCGGCGGCAAGATGATTTTGATGTCTTTGTCTGGGTGTTCGGTCTTCGCCGCCTCGACCAAGCCCATCAAAATGGCGTATTGGATCGACAAGCCACTGGATGCGACCAAGGGTTTGGACTGGCTGCCTGTATTCAACTGTATGTGTTCAGCCACTGTGGCTTCAGCATGTTTTTGTAATTCAATGCCCTTGTTCGTTTCGCCACTGATGCTTTGCAAAGCTTGTAAACAATGCTGTGGCGACATGGCAATGGACTCTCGTCTTCTGACGTGCTGCACAGCTGCCACATGCGTCTCATCAAGCAACACCACATAAGCACCATAATCAGCATGCACATTTATCACAGCATCGACAGCTTGATTACTCGTCAATGATTCATTCCATGGCTTTTCTGTCACAAACAGCGTCATACCATTTGATTCAGGCACATCATCCAATGAACCCACTTGAACCGTTTGGTATTCATAACCATAAATGTCTCGCAATCTGTCTTGGTCTAACAATGGTGAAGTTTCACCGTCGTAATAAACAACTGTGTTTTGTCCAATAATGGCTTGAGTACGCAAAAAAGCCAAAATCGGCATGGTTTTTGAGGCAAAAGCGATGACCTGGCTCTCCGGCACACCATTGACCTCGGCTAAAACCCACTCTAACAAACTCGACAGCTGATGACCTAATCGGATGTAATCATAGGCCGTTGGTAATTGGTTCAAGCTGGCCATATCTGCTTGACCATTTGAAACCAAGTCTTTCAACGCTTGTAAAAACTCAAACTTGGCTTCTGATTCGTTGTAAATATCCAATCTGTGGGTGGTTAATTTCAACCACTCTGTCGGCAAGTTTTTCAGTATTTCCTTGATTGACTCAAGAACATTGGCAGGTATGTTCAATGTACGATCCTAAGGGGTAATATAAAGTCCTGCCATTGTAACTGTTTTGCTTCAGACTAAAAACGCATAAGACGTAAAATTAGCGCTCATCTATCCTGAAAATTGGGCTTTGGGGTGGTCTCTGTTCGGCAATTCTGGTTTGAACTTATGGGCATCAGCAAAGGCTTTCTGAAAGGCTGGACGTTTTGAAATTCGAGACAGGTAGTTTTTAAACACATTGCTTTGGCACATTTGATAACCTCGAGCCCAAGTCACATTATGACCAACAATGATGTCTGCCGCTGTGAAGTTTTCTCCACAGATGAAAGGAGTCTTTTCTAACCTGGCCTCAAGTTGAGGTTCTGCTTCTGTGCGCATTTTTTTGCGATAACGCGCAATGGTTCTGTCGTCAGATTCAGCCGTTGGTAAAACATGCTCATGAATCCTCACTTGCCACAACATCATGTCCATCCAGGTGGAAGCGAAATGCAACATTTGTAAATAATCAGCTCGCTCCAATGACAAGCCAGGTCGCGGTGCCAATTTTTTTTCTGGAAAGGCATCCGCCAACCACTCAACCATGGCCGCTCTTTCTATCATGCGCAACACTTCACCATCATTCATGGTGATTTCAAGCATTGGCACATGGTGGTTTGGGTTTTTATTTAGGTAAGCATCACTGAACTGCTCGCCTTTGTACAGTTCCACGATTGCAGTTTCAAAGTCATCACCCACAGTTTCAAACAAAGCCCAGCGCACTCGTGCACTGCGTGAGGCTGGATAATGATGCAATTTAATTTGATTAATCATGACTGACCTCTTAATTTTTGGGCAAAAAATTCAATCGTCCGCTGCCAAGCCAAATCAGCGTTGGCTTGGTCATATCGGCTGGTGGAATCATTGTGAAAACCATGGTTGGCGTTTTTATACAT
>JAUIHY010000282.1 GCA_030432115.1 Gammaproteobacteria bacterium
AGCGTTCCATGCGAGTTTTCTCAAAGTTTGAATAGTTGCCCGTATATAAGGTCAACTGTTCATGTTCTATGTGGAGGATGTGACCCACCACATTATCAAGAAAGTCACGGTCATGAGAAATCAGCAACAAAGTGCCCTCATATCGCTTCAACCAATCGGCCAGCCAGACCACAGCCTCTAAGTCTAAATGGTTGGTCGGCTCATCAAGCAGCAACAAATCCGAACGGCACATCAAAGCTTGAGCCAAATTCAAACGCATGCGCCAACCACCTGAAAACGATTTAACTGTTTTTAATTCTTCACCGGCTGCAAAACCCAAACCATGTAATAACCTGCCCGCTTTGGCATGGGCCGCATAACCATCAATGTGCTCCATTTGAGCATATAATTCAGCCAATTTATCATGCTGTTCTTCTTCTGTGGCCAGTGTGATGGCCGCTTCAATCTCTCGAAATGTCACATCACCATCCAGCACATAATCCAAAGCAGAACAGTCCAAAGCAGGTGTTTCTTGTTTCACATGGGCAATTTGCCAATGCTTGGGCACAGAACAGTCACCCAAGTCGGCATGTAAATCACCCATCATCAGCGCAAACAAGCTGGATTTTCCGGTACCATTGGCACCCGTAAGACCAGCTTTTTGGCCCGGATGAACCATCAAACTGGCATCTTCAAAGAGGATTTTATGCCCGCGTCGCAGGCTGAGGTTGGTCAAATTAATCATGGCGGCTTATTCTGTCGAAACTTCAGCCATAAATCAATTATAATCATCATTGACTGACACAGAAAGAACCACCATGATTGAAGAAAAAATTCTCGGCTTGTTGTTTGTGATTATGGCTTTGTTTGTCCTGATGGCCACATTTTTCTATAAAATGATGCGCCAAAGCCAAACCACCAATGAGCACCTGAAAGACATCGCCAAATCGCAACGCATCTTGGCAAAAAACCCCAAAGATTTTGATGAAACCAGCATCATTAAAAAGATAGAAGACAAGTACAAGTCGCCTTTCGATTGAGGGATTGCTGCGGTGGGTTTTCTTTTTGCCTTAGTAAGAAAGTACGTTGCTGAAAGGTTAAATCAGACAAAAAACCAACCCACCTTCGCAGACTTTTAATGAGTCGCCCTATTAGGCTCGCAAGCTCGACAAGGGTCGACATGGCACCGATCATTTGAGCAGTTGGTCAAATATGGGCTGTTTGTGATTCATCACTCCGAATGGCCACTTCTTTTTGCTTTGTTAACGTAATACCTTTCTGACACTAATGGCTAAAGCAAAAAACCGTAACCTCTACGCAGGCTTTTATGAGTTTTGCTTTTTGACTCGCGCTTAAAGCGCCTACTTTTGGCAAGCTCGCCAGTGCAAAACATGACACCGGTCATTTAGATATTATCCAGCAGATGTGTGGGTTGTAGGCCACCACTCCGAGTGGCCACTTCTTTTTGCTTTATTAACGTTATACCTTGTTGATACTGATGGCTAATGCAAAAAACCGTAACCTCTACGCAGGCTTTTATGAGTCGCCCTATTAGGCTCGCCGAGGATCGATAGGGCGCCGATCAGATGAGCATTTGGCAATTGACGGGCGGTTTGTCGACAACCAATTTCCCTTTCAAAAAAGGCACGTCATCCTGAGAGAGCCAGAGGCGAGCCGAATGGATCTCATTCAAATTTAATAATAACCACCACTCCTTTGAGACACCTTGATTCGCCCTTGGCTCTTTCGGCATGACGACATTTATATATGAGCATTCAATTAAACTTACATTCCAAAAGACACGTCAGAACTATAAAATGTCCTGATACAAGTCTCTCCATTTTGCATTGATGGCATTAATCAAAAATTCCTTTTTATCTCTTCGCCATTTCTTAATTTGTTTCTCACGCAAAATCGCAGATTCCGCATTTTGATGTGGCTCGTAATACACCAACACATCCACATTATATTTCTTAGCAAATCCTTCAACAGCTTTGGTTTTATGTAAATAAATTCGTTCTGGCAAATTACTAGTCATACCAGTATATAGCACTGTTTTGTTCTTATTGCTTAGAATGTAAACACAGAACTATTTCATCTTTTAATCTTACCATGGCAGACTGTTTATACATTGGTTAAGATTCCTCTGTTCGCCTGAGGCTCAATCGGAATGACAACTTAAGAGGGTTGTTAATTGCGCTACATCACTCTATAGCCTGTTCCCACTGTGAACTGAGGAAGTTCGGTATGGAAATCAAGTTGATTTTCAAGTCGCCTTTGCGGCTGGCGAGGCATTGGTTGGCGGCATCTCCGGCCACATTATCATCAGTTAAGTTGATACACGGATCGTTATTCGCCATGGTGTGGAGGGTTTCGTTCAGTTCTTTGTTGCTGATGATGTGTGAGACTTGCCTTCGCAAAGTGGAACAACCTTTGACTTGACTGAGGTCGTCAGCCAAACATTTAGCAAAGTTTATGT
>JAUIHY010000048.1 GCA_030432115.1 Gammaproteobacteria bacterium
TTTCATTCGACCGTTTGTCTTCAGTATTTTTGTCCAGCACCAACCACGAAGAAGACCAACCATGTCACTTGCAATTAAAAGATGAGGCCGTGCCATTGACCATCAATTTGCCAAAATGGGCAGAACCAGCACAACGCTATTGTCCCGCCGCAGTTTACGAAGTGGTGGAAGAAAACGGTGAACAAACCTTCCGCATCAATGCCCAAAACTGTGTCCACTGCAAAACATGTGACATCAAAGACCCCTCACAAAACATCAACTGGGTCACTCCAGAAGGTGGTGGCGGACCCAATTACTCGAACATGTAACTACAACCCGGTCAGTGAAGGCACTGACCGGGCTCATGTCACTCCAGCCCTGAATAAAACAACAAATCGCCATTGTATTCAACCGCACCTGAATCACAAATTGCGGTTTGGTCACCATCACCATCATAATTCCTTTGGCGGCTCACCTGGTCTGTTGGCGAACAAGCCACATCCGCTTTTTCAACCAAATCCAAAGTGCTGCCATTTTCTATGGCGGGGCTGCCAGGTAAGGGTTCTTGGAACCAATGATAGCCACCTGCATACAAACCGCGTCCTGGATGCAACTCAAGTGCCGTGGCATTCAAGTTGCCGTTGTCATTACTGACCATAAACTGACAACTGTTGTCACTGCTGATGTTGTGGCCACTGCTTGCATCACCTGTATCAACGTCACCTGCCGGAAAATTACAGTTCTGCGAATCATTGTCCAATAAACTGTTTCGCATGGTGAAAAAGTGGTCATCGGCATCATTCGGATCATCATAATAATGTATGCCCCTACCCGCGTTACCTATGACGGTCAAACTATTGAATATGGCCACCGAGTTCAAAGCACTGATACCGCCGATACAGTCACTGCTGGTGCTGCCACCATTGTGAGCAATGGTGCTGTTCATCACAATCAATGAACTGGCATTGAAATCACTTTTTACTGCATATATACAACCGCCTTCCCCATCAGTTCTGCCATTGTGATGTAAACTGCTTCGGTGAATCAATAAATTTCCCGCACCTTGGTATATGGCACCGCCATTGACTTGTCCACCTTGGGTGGTGTTGGTATTCAAAGACAAATCACTGTTGTTGATGGTGGTCAAATCCCCCATCAGGTGTAAAGCAGCACCTATCGACCCTTCATTCATTTCAATAACGCTGTTGTTCAAAGTAAAACTTTGCACACCACTTTCAACCATCACGGCCCCACCACCAAGATACCCATTTGTGGTGGCATCGCCATTGATGATGCGCAAACCATCGAAGGTGACAAAATCAGCACCATCGATGTGAAAAACCCGGTCTAAACCATCGGCATCAATGGTTGGTAATTCTGCAATGGACTGAATCGGAATGTGTGGATTGATGATTTGTATGGTGACATTTTCTGTGACATCAAAATCACCATCCGAATCCAAATTCGAAACATTGGGTCGTGTGATTTTATAGGTGGTTCCGCGCACCAGACTGATGGTGTTGTGGTTCGAGTCGGCATTGGCTTCCATGATGGCTGCACGCAAACTACAGTGGCCTTGGGCATCGGCGCATGTTCCGTCTCCCACATTGGCATCAACCGTGTCTGTGTTCCTCAATGCAGTGTAATTTTGCGCCCACAATGTCCCATGAAGACACAACACAAAAAACAAAACCTTTTTCATACTCACCTCTAGAATTAAAACCTTTTATACAAACTCAGCCACCTTTTACTGACAACTTTTTAAAAATAATTGTTAAAATCCACATATGGATTGGGTGCTTGGAACATTGGTTATGGTTTTATTGGGTTGTTGTACAGCCCTGTTCGTGCTGCTTCACAAGAAACATGCATCTTTTGAACGAGCCAAACAACTGTTATCACAATCCCAACAAGCCCTAGAAAAATCCGAACATGCCAGTGATGCCAAATCCCGATACCTTTCGGGTTTGTCTCATGAATTGCGCACCCCATTGAATGTCATCATGGGCCATGCCCAGTTATTAGAACAAAAAGAACCCAACAACCCTGCTTATCAACTGATCAAACACAATGGCGAACACCTCAATCACTTGATCGAAAGCCTGCTCTCACATGCGGCCATGGAAGCCGGAAAAATCAAGCTGCACCAAGAGCTATTTGACCTCCATGAAGTTTTGAAGCAAATAGGACACATGTTTCAACCCATGGCTGAAAAGAAAGGATTGGTTTGGACACATGAGTATTCAGAACAGTTACCTCAGTGGGTCAAAGCTGATCCTCAAAGACTGAAACAAATACTCATCAACTTGTTAAGTAATGCCATTAAGTTCACCACAACAGGCCATGTGACTTTTCGTATCAACTACCGTTCACAAGTGGCCAGTTTTGAAGTCACGGACAGTGGCTCAGGCATCAAAGAACAAAACCAAGGTGACATTTTCACGCCTTTTGAGCGCCTCAACAACACCGCCCCAGGCACGGGATTAGGCTTACCCATCGCCCAATCCCTCAGCACCCTTATGGGTGGCGAATTGAGCGTCAAAAGCCAGTGGCAAAAGGGCAGCACCTTTACTTTGAAGTTGATGTTGGCACCGCAACCTGCGCCACCAAATCGCTTGCAGGTCAACAATCAACAACCCAGCCTTTCTTTGTTGGTGGTCGATGACAACCCATCACATTTAGAAATCACATCGGCATTCCTCGCCCAAGACAAACACCAAGTGTTTGCATTCACTTCAGCAACCAAAGCACTGGAGCACATGTCCTCTCATCAAGTTGACCTGTGCCTTTTGGACATCAATATGCCAGAGATGAGTGGCTGGGACTTGGCCACTGCCCTACGAACAGCAGGCAAGCAAATACCCATCATCATGCTCTCAGGCAACCCCAAAGACCAAATCAAAAGCGAGCATCAGAACCACCAAGGGTATTTAAGTAAACCACTAAAACAAAGCGCTTTGCGTGAATGCATTGCACAATTCACAACCACACCTCATATACAGCTCAACTTAAGCCAACAAGCCACTTTAAACCGCTTACTCGAAATCAAACATTTCAAAGGCATGGAAAAACAATTGCAACAATGGCTGGCAAAGCAGACAATAAAGCAAAACAGTTACAATGCTTTGATGCCATTCATAGAAAAGAAAAACACCCAACAACTCCTCAGCATGATAAATAATGCCAATGAATGATGCCACCTTATTGTTAGTTGATGACGATGTTGCCACCTTAGAGTTGTTACAGGCTGTATTGACTGATGCCAGTTATGATACTGTGGTCGCCATCAGCGGCGAACAAGCGATAGAAACATTAAGTCTCAAGGTCGTCAATCTGATTCTTCTTGATGCCATGATGCCAGGCATGGACGGTTTTGAAACCTGCAAACAAATCAAAGCCAAACACCCTGACCTGCCCGTGATTTTTATGACCGGTTTGGGCGAAACCGAGCACATGGTGGCAGGATTCGATGCCGGCGGGGTTGACTACTTGGTCAAACCCATCAACCACACCGAGCTTCTGGCCCGCGTCAAGGTCCACATCAACAATGCCAGTGTCACTCAGAAAACCAAGCATGCTTTGGATTACTCTGGACAATATTTGATGTCATTGAATAGTGAAGGTCATATTCTATGGCGCACTGACAAAGCACAGGCCATCATCACGGCGTTGACCGCTAAGGAAAGGGGCTTGGTTAACGAGTGGATAAAAGACCCACAGCGAGCAAGCCAATTGATGTTGCAGCATGACAACACCCTCACTTTAACCCTGCTCGAGCAACAGGAAGACAGTAGCTATTTGGTCAAGATCAAATCGCAAGATTTGAAATTAGAAAAACAAACTTTAAAAAACAAATTGAAAATCACACGGCGGGAGGCCGAAGTGTTGTTCTGGGTCGCTCAAGGCAAAACCGACTGGGAGATTTCACAGATCCTCAGCATCTCGGACCGCACTGTCAACAAGCATTTAGAACAAATCTACCGTAAACTGGGTGTCAACAACCGCACCTCAGCCACCTCCAAAGCCCTTTTGGTTTTGAATTAATCTCCGGCTCATTCAAAAGAAAATAATCACAATCTTCAATTGCGAATCTTTATCATTTGCATTATTATGCGCATTTTATCCCATAATTCGAAGCAATGAAAAAGAATAAACTCAATTTTGCCTTATTGACCTTGTTATGCCCTACCTGGCTTATGGCCACAGAAGGAACCTCAGAAGACCATGAACAACTGGATGAAATTAAAGTCACAGCCTCAACCTCTGGTTTGATTTCTTATGTTTCAGCCACTGGTGCCAAAAATGACACACCCATTGTCGATACCCCACAATCGGTTTCGGTTCTGACCGCCCGCCGATTTGCCGATTTGGGTGCAGAAACCATTCAAGACGCCTTGGGCTATGTTGCTGGTGTTTACAACGGCCCATATGGTGTGGACAGTCGTGGTGACTGGTCACAAATTCGCTCAGTATCACCCGTTCAATACTTAGACGGATTACGCACCAACTTCAATCACTACAACAACACCCGCCCCAACCCTTTCAGCATGCAACAAGTAGAAATCCTTAAAGGACCCAGTTCTGTACTCTATGGACAAGGCAGCCTGGGTGGCGTCATCAACATGGTCAGCAAAAAACCACAGGCAGAATCAAATGGAGAAGTTTGGGGACAAATCGGCTCATTTGACCGAAAACAAATTGCCGCTGATTTTACAGGCGCATTGAATGAATCGGCATCAGTTCAATACCGTGTAGTTGGCTTGTTCAGAGATTCTGACCATCAGACTGATTATGTCGCAGACGATGCTTTGTTCATCAACCCCAGTATTAAATTTGTACTCAGTCCACAAACTGATCTCACATTGATTGGGAATTGGACAAAAAATGAAACAGGTTCTAGCACCCAGTTTTTTCCTCATGAAGGCACCATACTTCCCGCGCCTTATGGACAGATTCCTGTCAATCGATTCGTCAGTGAACCGGCTTTTGATCGTTACGACACGGAACAACAGTCTGTCACAGCCCTGTTCAACCACGACTTCATGAATGACTGGCAAGTCAGAGGTGGTATCCGTTACAGCGACTCCCGTGCAGATTACCGCACCATGTACGGCTGGCCCCCTGTATTCCAAGACGATGACCGCAGCATTTTGCGCTCCATTTACATCAGTGATGCCAGTGCGGAATCCTTGACCAGCGATGTACGTTTACATGGCAACAAAGTCTGGGGAAACAGTGTGCATCACTTAGTGTTCGGCGTGGATTACCAAAATGTCACCACAGACAATGACAGCTTGTTTTTATACGGTATGGGCGGTTTAATGGATTTATATGACCCGGTTTATGGTCAAATTACAGACTTCCCAACACCCAGCGACATTCCCAACAGCCCAGCCAATCAAATATATCAAACTGGCTTTTATTTCCAAGACCAAATTTATTGGGGAGACCACTGGATTACTTCGCTGGCGCTGCGTAAAGACACGGTTAAAAACAAAACTGAAGTGACAAAGTCGCAGTCAGATTCAGCCACCACAGGCCGTTTGGGTGTGATGTATCAATTCGACAACAACATCTCTCCTTATGCCAGTTATTCAGAGTCATTTGAACCGGTTATGGGCTTGAACGCCTATGGTAAACAGTTCAAACCACGCAGTGGTGAGCAAGTAGAGATCGGCATAAAATTCCAACCAGAAGGAACCGAACACCTGATCACAGCCAGTGTTTTTAACATCAAAGAAAGCAACCGAACCACCGCTTTATCAGCTGATGATTTAAATGACCCCAACTTGATAGACCCCAATGGCCAAATTCAAGTGGGCGAGGTGGAAATTGAGGGCATAGAAATTGAAGGCCAATTTGAATGGAAAAACTTAGACATTTATTCAAGTTACGCCTATGTGGATTCGGAGGTCACCAAAAGCAATCAACTGGGTGAACAAGGTGCGCGTTTGGCAGCCACACCGGATCACATGTTTTCTACTTGGGCTACTTACAGACCAGAAACATTTTGGCCTGGCTTTAAAATGGGCTTGGGCCTGCGTTATGTGGGTGAAACTTCAGATGGATCGGCCCATGTCTCACTACCTGATGGCACCGTTGTCAACGACCCTTTATTGACTGACGATTACACCTTGGTGGACGCCATGATAGGTTTTGAAAAAGGCGCCTATGATTTCAGCCTGAATGTGGACAATGCCACCGATAAAGTGGTGGCGACAAGTTGTTTGGCCCGTGGAGATTGCTTCTACGGTCAAGCACGCACCATCACAGCCAGCATCAAATATAAGTTCTGATGGTTTGGCATTCATTGATGGCATTTGTTTTGCCTTTGGGCATTTTGTGCTTGGTTCCATATGCTTGGTTCCAAGCACAAAAGCATAAAAGGCAAGCATTACGCTGGTTGTGGCTGGGAGTGTCAATTTTGGCACTTACTGTTGGTTTTTACTTGTTTCAAAAGCATCACGGCACCGAATTTTCTGTGTTTTTTGTGTTGTTTCATGTCAGCTGGTTATCATGGCTTATTATTGGCCGTCATGCCAAAGTCAAATCAGAAAAACAACCAGCCTCCTATGTTTCCCATGGCCCCAAAGGCCGGTCATTTACTTATAAATTCAGTGTCTTTTTACTGGCAGGAACATTGGCCTTATTTTCCAGCATACTGGTGTCCAAAGCCATTGCGCAATCATTGGTCACAGAATTAATCAACCAATGGGCCACAACTTTAATCATAGCACCTTTACTTTGGGGGGCTTGGGTCACTTGGCTGGCTTCCGATCGCATCATCTATAGACCCATATCGGCGATGATTTTATTCACCTTACTATCTTGGTGGTACATCACATGAATTTGATAAAAAAATTAACCCCCTCACAGCAGTTGGTCAAACAAAGCCTGCAAGGTCATGCATGGATGGGCCTATTTTGGGCAGGCCTCTTATACCTGATCTGTTTAAGTGGCACCTTGGTTGTTTTTTTCCCTGAAATGGAACGCTGGGAACAACCGCTTGAAACTGAGTACACTGACATGTCAGCGTCATCCATTTCAGCAGCCTTGAGTGCATTCCAAGAAAAAATTGATGAGCCCATTGAATCCTTGTATTACATCTACCCCAATGAGGACATACCACGTGCGCATGTTTCTGCCAATGAGCAAGAGTGGTGGCTAGATAACAATGGCCATTTGGTCGAGCAGGTTGATGCCCCTTGGACCTCAATGATGACTGACCTGCACATTTATCTGCACTTACCGCACACCATCGGCATCATCATTGTTGGTATGCTGGGTGCCATGATGTGTGGATTGGTCATTTCTGGTGTTTTATCACACCCCAATTTATTCAAAGACGCCTTCAAAATGCGCTGGGGTGGCAACAAACACCTGGAACAAACCGACCTTCACAACAGGTTAAGTGTTTGGAGCCTGCCTTTTTTCTTGGTCATCAGCTTAACCGGTGCCTACATTGGCCTGTTTGGTATCAACATGACTGTAGCTGATTATTTTGATGACAGCATCACTTCAGAAGAAGTCATCAGCACGGTGTTTGGCGATGACCCTCAAATCAATGAAGCACCAATAACCGTCGATATCCAAGCCATAGAAGACGACTTGAAAAAACGAGAACCAGAGGTGCAGTTTTTATATTTGGTGGTGCAAAAGCCAGGTACCGAAGGTCAGTATGTTGAAATGGCGGCCACCTTGCCCAATCGGTTGATTTATTCTGAAATCTATCGCTACCACAGCGACGGTCGATTCATTGACTATCAACATTTATCAGATGGTGAAGCTGGCAGACAAGTGGCCTACTCATCTTACCGCATTCACTTTGGCCATTTTGGTGGTGTGTTCACCAAGCTCATGTATGTTGTGCTTGGTTTTGCCATGACTGCCATCACCGTCACTGGTGTCAACATGTGGTTCAACAAAAGAAAAATTCGTAATCGTTGGTATTATTTATGGAATGGTTATGTTTGGTCGGTTCCTCTAGCCATGGCCTGTGCTGCCATGTCAAGCCTGGTATTTGACCTCCAACCAGTGTTGTTTTTCTGGCTGAGTTTATTGCTTTCCAGCGCAGTGGCATTCTGCTTCCAAAAAGAACACCCACATCAAAAATACTTACAAGCTTTGCGGTGGTTTACCGTAGCTTTAACGCTGGTCACGGTATTCTTTCATGGCATATACTTTCCCAATCAAGCATGGTACTGGGTATTCAGTGCCACCATTTTATTGCTTTCTATGCTTCCCATATTGAATTTACGCTCATGGGTTCACAAGTGGTCCGCAATTTGATGTCAAACAATCACAATGGCAATGCTGTGGTGCTTTTCTTTTCACGCAAAATAAAATTGGTGTTGGTGGATTGAATTACCCCGAGACTGAGCAATTGGCGCATCAAAAATGTTTCCAATTGCTCGGTGTCTTTGACCACCACTTTCAAAACATAATCGAAATTGCCTGCTATGGCGTTGCATTCTAAAATATACGGACTGTCTTCTACAAAAGCCAAAAACTTTTCAAGCGTGCTGATTTCATGATCTAACATGGTGACTTGAACATAAGCCATCATCGAAAAACCCAGCTTCTTTCTGTCCAATAAGGCCACTTGTTTCTTGATATACCCTTCTTGTTCCAATTTCTTTAAACGGCGCCAACAAGGTGTTTTTGAAATACCCACCAGGTCGGCCAAGTCCTGAACATTGACATCTGCATTATTTTGCAGAGCAGATAATATTTTTACATCAATTGCATCCAAATCAGACATATATTTCATTATTTGATTATAAATAAGTATTAAATTCTACTTATCAATGTTAATCAGTCAAATAAAGAATTAAATTTTCCCGACGCTCCATACAATATGAACTTTAACCTTTAAAGATACTGATACAGATTCATGGACAGATACACCAGCGAACAATACCAAGCAAAACAAGCAGACAGTAAAGGCTTCATTCAGTACACCACTGAAGAACATCAGACCTGGGAAGCCTTATACAACGAGCAGATCGGTCTGGTTAACCGGCATATGGCCAATGAATATTTAGAGGGATTGGCCACCATTGATTTACCTAAGCATCGGATTCCTCAGTGTCATGAAGTGTCCGAACAATTGAATAAAAGCACAGCTTGGGAAGTCGTGCCGGTGCCAGCACTGATAGGCTATGATCGTTTTTTTAAACTGTTGTCTGAGAAAAAATTTCCAGCCGCCTCATTCATCAGAAGCAAGGAAGATTTCAAATACGTCAAGGAACCGGATATATTCCATGAAATTTTTGGTCACACACCTTTGTTAACCCACCCCATAGCGGCGGCATTCTCTGAGCACATCGGCCAATTAGGCTCCCGCTGTGACAAAAGTGACCACGTTTGGCTGGCACGCCTATACTGGTTCACCATAGAGTTTGGATTAATCCAAGAAGGTGATGAAATCAAACCCTTGGGTTCTGGCCTGGCATCCTCACCCTCTGAATTGCAATATGCCGCTAATGACCCATGGGTGGAACGCCATCCGTTTGATATACTTGAAGTGCTGAGAACACCGTATCGAATCGACATCAAACAACCCATTTACTTCGTTTTGGAAAACATTGAACAGTTAAATGACATCATGAAGAGTGACATCATGTTTTATATTAAATTAGCCCAAAGCCAAGGCTTAAAAGCACCTCACCCCAAACTCAAAAAGGCTGTGTAATGAACAAAAATAAAGACATCAACAATGCCCATTGCGAAGCCTGTAATGGCCTTGTCGACTTGATAGAAAAACAACAGTTGAATGAATGGATGGCATTGATTCACGAAGGGTGGCAGTTGGATGCCGATTGCAAAACCATCAGCCGGTCATTTCGAATGAGAAACTTCGCAAAAGTCATGTTCTTGGTGAATGCAGTAGCACATATGGCAGACCTTGAAGGCCACCACCCTGATGTGTCTTTTGGTTACAACACCCTAACCATATCCTACACCACCCATGAAGCGGGAGGCTTAACCCGCAACGATTTCATTTGTGCAAAAAAAGTGGATGCTATGGTTTAAGCCGCATTCTGAAGGGTGAATAACCGTCTGTTTTTTTTGGTACAATGAGGCCAAAATAATCAGACCATTAACCATGCAATTGTATTTAGACAAAACATGGGTGCATGTGCTTTTATTGGCCAGCTGCACCTTGAGCTTGGCCAACAAGCAAACAAGTGACCCGCACAGCCTACTGGTCTCGGCACTGACAGCCTGTCAATCCATAGCTGACAACGAGCTGAGACTTGCTTGTTATGACGCACTCAAGCAAAACGATGCCCAAGATGGACGCCCAACTGTTCAAGTGTTCCCAGAACTGATGGCGGATTTGACTGAAGCCAATTTACAAATCAGCTATGGACAGCTTGACTTATTGGGAGCACAAAACAAGGCGTTTTTGATGGGTGTGGGCAAAAGACAGTCGGTCAAAACGTTTTCATTGAATAACGACAAGGCGCTCACTTTCAATGTGTTTGGGCAGATCAGCTCACAATTTGATGTCGATCAATTGAGCACCCGGAACAACCGAGGTGGCGCCTTAATCAACACCGATTTTTCTATTGGCGGTGAATTGGTACAAAATTTAGACTCATGGTCTTGGCGTTTGTCATATACCCACAAAAGCACACACCTGGGCGATGAATTTTTAATCGATAACCCCGAATACCAAGAGAGCCGTTTGAATCTATCTTATGAAGCCTTGCGTTGGACGGCGGCTAAAAGTATCAAAAATTTTGATCTTTATGCTGGCCTTGGATTCATCACCCGATCAGAACCCGGTTCTTTGGGCAAAATCATGTGGCAAGCAGGCGGTCAATATAAAGGTCAAAAGACTTGGCTTGATTGGCCACAAATCAGGCCTGTGGCTGGTTTGGATTTAAAATCTTGGGAAGCAAGCGAATGGACCATCAATGCCACGTTTCGAGCCGGTATTGAGGTCAGCCAATTGACTGACCTACCTTTTCAATTGTTATTCGAATACCAAGACGGTCATTCCCCTTATGGTCAATTTTACACTGATGATTTGAGCTTCTGGGGTTTGACATTTTTGCAAAACTGGTGAGCAATCATCCCATCAAAACTTGATTCAAATCGTAAAAACCACTCCCCTTACCATTCAGCCACTTGGCCGCTTGCAAGGCGCCTTGGGCAAACACACCCGGGTCATGGGCCGAATGTTCTAAGGTGATGGTTTCACTGTCCAATTCACAAGTCACTTCATGAATCCCTGGGATTTCACCTTTGCGTACAGCTTCAATTTTGACATCACCCAACTGAAACTGTGTGTCTGAAAATTTTTGAATTTTCCCTGCTGAATCAACGGCTTGAGCCAAACTGATGGCGGTCCCAGAGGGCGCATCTTTTTTATGAATATGGTGCGTTTCTTTGATCGAAAAATGCGCTGATGGATTGAACTGCTTGATCACTTGCAGCATGTTTTTCAACATCTGCACATTGATGGAAAAATTACTGGTCCACATCACTGGAATAAACTTTGATGCATGGGCAATTCGATCATACTGGGTTTGACTCAATCCTGTGGTTCCGCTGACCAATGCCGTTTCACTGACCACACAGAAATCCACCAATTCATCAAAACCAGGGGCTTGACTGAAATCTATCATGACATCAGCTTCAGTACCATCAGTGGTGTAACTGGCCAGTACATTCAAAGGTGCCATGCCAGCCAATTCACCTAAATCTTGCCCCAATGAGGCACTGTTTTCTGAAACCAGTCCTGCCAACAGCTCACAATCCTTGTCTTCAGCTATCAAGCGTATCAGTTGCTTTCCTAAACGACCAGAAGCCCCTGCCACAATGATTTTTAATTTTTCAACCATCTGATTAACCCGTCATTTTATCGAGGAATGATTTCACATTATCAAACCAGCCTTTTTTTCGCGGGTTGTTTTTATCACCTGCGGCTTTGACTGTTTCGTCTAGTTTTTTAATCAAATCTTTTTGCTCAGCAGACAAATTAACCGGTGTTTCCACATTGACCTTGCAATGCAAGTCGCCAGTGCTGTGTGAACGAATCGATTTCACACCTTTACCACGCAAACGGAATTGTTTACCAGACTGAGTTTCAGCTGGTACTTTCAGTTTCACTTCGCCAGTCAAGGTAGGCACAATGATTTCGCCTCCCAAACAGGCTGTGGCAAAATCTATCGGCATCTCACAATACAGGTGGTCCCCGTCTCTGACAAAAATTTTGTGTGGTAATACATGGATATCAACATACAAGTCCCCGGCTGGGCCGCCTTGTGGGCCAGCTTCGCCTTTGCCGGACAATCGGATGCGATCACCTTGATCAACACCGGCAGGAATTTTAACGTTCAGCTTGGTTTTTTCTTGTTTGCGACCTTGCCCATGACATACACCACATGGGTTGGAAATCGTTTGCCCTTGGCCTTTACAATCAGGACAGGCTTGTTGCACAGAGAACATACCTTGTTGCATTCGCACTTGACCCACACCACCACAGGTTGAACATGTGGATGTTTTACCGTCTTTAGATCCGGTGCCATGACAAGGGTCACAAGAGACCATGGTGGGGATATTGATTTCTTTGGAGACTCCGTTGATGGCTTCTTCCAGTTCAACGGTCATTTCAATCTGCACATCGCGACCGCGTTGCGGTCCTTGTCGGCCTCGGCCACGGCCACCACCGCCAAAGATGTCGCTGAAAATATCACCAAAAATATCACCCACATCGCCTTGGAAGCCACCACCAAAACCACCGGGGCCGCGTCCACCACCTTGACCTGAAACGGCATCAAAACCATACTGGTCATAGGCTTGGCGTTTTTGTTCATCTTTCAAGATTTCATAAGCCATTTGGGCTTCTTTGAATTTGTCTTGCGCACTGGGGTCATCGGCGTTCCTGTCAGGATGAAATTTCATCGCTGTGCGTTTGAACGCTTTTTTGATTTCTGCCGCAGTGGCTGATTTTTCAATGCCCAGAATCTTGTATAAATCTTTTTGTGCCATGTTATTTGCTTGTTCAATATCCTAAAAAACCGCCTGAAGTGCTGAACCTCAGGCGGTGTTTGACTAACCAATGGTTTAGGTAAGTCTGTTACTTACCTGTTGGTTTATTTTTTGTCGTCGTTCACTTCTTCGAATTCAGCGTCAACAACGTCGTCATTGGCATCGTTACCACCGGCAGTATTTTCACCAGCAGGTGTTTCTCCTGCTGCCTGACCCGCTTGAGCCGCTTGAGCC
>JAUIHY010000049.1 GCA_030432115.1 Gammaproteobacteria bacterium
TGGTATAACTGCGTTCTAAGTTACTCATGTTGTTATATATTTTAGATTTCGGAACCTTAAATATACAGCCTAATGGCTCATGAGTAACTTATTTTTTTAACACTTTTCCTAAATGCACCACGGGTTACAATACATTAAATCACACATTATTTGACACACTATGCGTTTCATTATTTTAATCATCATCACTGCAAGCATACCTTTCACAAGCACTAAAGCCGAAACATGGGATGCAAACTTCAGCGTTTCACAACTGGTGGTTTCGGCTTTAAAAGGTTATCAGCTCAAGACCGACGATCATTTATTGGTCACCATCAGTACCACAATGTCTTCTCAGTCCAGCATCACGTTACCCAGAGGTGGTGAAAATGCAGACACAAGAAACATCACAGTGCCCATAGATTCTGACCAGTTAAAAAAAGTAAACGGCAAATTTCAACTCAGTGATATGCTGAATGCCATCAAAACACAAGTCACCAAAATCAAAGGGCCTCAACACAACTCGAACCCACAACTGTGTGGTCAAATGACACCATCCAGTCAAGTTGTGATCAGCTTAAGCAATTGCACCATTGGCACACTAAGCCACACATTCAGCTGCGTTATAGAAAGTAGTCAAGCACGATGGAAAAAAATCAGCACCCATCAAACACCGGTTTCTTTCGCCCACAAATGCATCGCAGCTGCTGAATAAATTTCAAAAGAAAATCACATCAACAAAGAAAACAGCTCAGGCTGGCCATTCAGGTAGTCACTGAAAAAGCCATGCGACTTCATTTTGTCCATCAAAGGGTTAAAGTCTGATTCATTTTTAAGCTCAATACCAACCACAGCCAGACCACTCTCACGGTTGTGCTTTTTTTGGTATTGAAAATAAGTGATGTCATCATCTGGCCCCAGAATATCTGCCACAAAGGCTTTCAATGCTCCCGCTCGCTGGGGAAACCTCACCAAAAAATAATGTTTTAAGCCATGGTATAACAGCGCCTTTTCTCTGATTTCTTCAATCCTGGTGATGTCGTTGTTACTGCCACTGAGGATGCACACGACATGCTTACCTTTGATTTGTTCCCGGTATTGCTGCAAGCCTGCCAAAGACAGAGCACCGGCAGGCTCAACCACAATGGCATCCTTGTTATAAAGGTTGAGTATGGTTTGACAAACCAATCCATCATCCACCGCCACCACATCATCCAGACCTGACTGGCACCATTCAAAGCTGTGCTGACCCACTTTCCCCACGGCGGCACCATCAACAAAGCGATCCAGTTGGCTTAACAGCGTCGGTTGACCGCGCTTGATGGCCAAACCCATTGATGCAGCACCCGCGGGTTCAACGCCAATGATTTTTGTTTCAGGTGACAAGCAGCTGAATACAGAAACCATGCCAGCGGCCAAACCACCACCTCCGACAGGCACAAACAGGTAATCAATTGACGAACAATGCTGCTGCAATACTTCCAATGCAATGGTGGCCTGTCCTGCAATGACCTCAGGATCATCAAAAGGGTGAATAAAAGGGAGTCTTTGCTGATGCGCAAAGGCCAATGCCGCTTGATTGGTTTGATCAAAAGTATCACCTAATAGCTGAACATCCACCCATTGGGCACCAAATATTTTGACCTGTTCAATTTTTTGTTTGGGGGTGGTTACTGGCATAAAAACAGTGGCTTTGATTTGTCGTTTTCTGACCGTGGCCGCCACACCTTGCGCATGGTTACCCGCACTGGCACACACCACATGATTGAGCTGGGCATCGCGCTCCATTAAAGCACTGATTTTATTATAAGAACCACGGATTTTATAGGAACGCACGGTTTGTAAATCTTCACGCTTTAACAGCACCTGCGCTCCATACTGTTCGGAGTAGGTCAGGTTCTGTGATAAAGGTGTTTTCTTTACCACACCCAACAAGCGCTGAGCGGCTGTTGAGACAGCTGAGGAAACACCTTTATCAAGATTTTGGCGATGGGCTACACTCATGCCTCGCTGCCTTGTTCGGGTCTTAATTTACGTACCTGTAAACCAGTTTGCCACAATTCAGATTCACGAATTTGTTGCAGCTCTTCATTCAACTGCAAGCGATAATCATCGTGCTGATTGACCGCGATTACCCGTTCGGCCTCCTCACCTGATGACACACTTTGATACAGCTGTTCAAACAAAGGCACATTGGCTTCCCTGAATTTATGTCGCCAATCCAGCGCCCCACGTTGAGCCGTGGCAGAGGTGTTGGCATACATCCAATCCATCCCCTTTTCTGCCACCAAAGGCATTAAACTTTGGGTCAATTCTTCCACGGTTTCGTTGAACGCTTCAGACGGTGAGTGGCCGTGGTGTCTGAGAACTTGGTATTGAGCTTCAAACAAGCCAGCCAAAGCGCCCATTAAAATACCACGTTCTCCGGTCAAGTCTGAATACACTTCTTTTTCGAAGTCCGTTTGAAACAGGTAACCTGAACCAATCGCCATTCCCAAAGCAACTGCCGTTTGTTGTGCCTCGCCGGTAAAATCTTGGTACACCGCATAGCTCGAATTCAAGCCCTTTTTGTCTAAGAACAAACGACGCAATGAGGTGCCTGAACCTTTGGGAGCTACCAAAACCACATCCACGTCTTCAGGCGGGATGATGTCTGTTTGCTCATGAAAAGTGATGCCAAAACCATGTGAAAAGTACAAAGTATCTCCCGCATTCAAGCCGGCCTTTATTTGTGGCCAAGCGGCAATTTGGCCTGCATCCGACAACAGGTTCATCACCACATCTGCTTTTTTGGCGGCGGTGGCCACATCAAACAAGTCAACTCCCGGTTGCCAACCATCAGTCACAGCCTTATCCCATGAACAGGAATCAGCCCGCTGCCCAATGATCACATTCATACCATTGTCTCTTAAATTCAAAGCCTGTCCTGGCCCTTGCACACCATAACCCAATACAGCAATGGTTTTATTCTTCAGTTGCGCTTGCGCTTGGGTTAAAGGATATTCTTCACGGGTAACCACTTGTTCCCAAGTACCGCCAAAATTGATTTTTGCCATCTTATGTTCTCCTGCTTTTTGCTATTTATGTTGTGATAAAGTTATGAATGGCTTGTCGCTGACAAGCACTGTTGTTGCTTGGCTTGGCTCATTATGGGTTGATAAACCATTTTGAGCTGCACTTCATGGACATCCACCATCCTTTGGAGTTGCTTTTGGATGCGGGTTGCCATCATGTCGCTGCAAGTCACTTGAATGTGTTGTTCCATGGTTTCACCATGATTGACTGCAGCCATGTGCCAATCATCCACCGTCAGTCCAAACCTTGAAAATAAGGCCGCAGTTTTGGTTAATACATGAGCCTGATGATTGGCCAATATAGTGAATTTCATTGTTGTTCTCCTCATGGTTAATTGTGTTCTGTTGTTGAATCCAAGGCCGCAGCTAATTGCATCTCTGAAACCGATGCCCCAGGGGTGATGATGGGAAAAACATTGCCCTCTTTTTTAACCCGAACTTCGAGCAAATAGGGGCCTTGATGATTGGCCATTGCTGTGATCGCAGCGTCCAGCAAAGTATGGGACTTGATGTGATTATTGGTAATGCCATAAGCGGTTGCCAAGGCACAAAAGTCTGGGTTTTCAATCGCAGTTTCAGCATACCTTTTGCCAAAATACAATTCCTGCCACTGTCTGACCATGCCCAAATATTCATTATTCAGAACCACCACTTTGACTGGGATTTGCTGCTGCTTAAGCACCGCCAACTCTTGAACCGTCATCTGCAAACCACCATCGCCCACCAATGCCAGTACTGGCCTGTCCGGTGCAGCCATTTGCGCGCCCAAAGCTGCAGGCAGGCAAAAACCCATGGTGCCCAAACCACCTGATGTCACCCAACTGCGTTTCGAGTTCAAGTGGGCATAGCGACAAGCCACCATTTGGTGCTGACCCACATCGGTGACCCAAATGGCGTTTTTATACTGTTGATTCAAAGCGCGAACAACCGTTGCCATATTCATCAACTCACCAGGTGCTGTGCATGCTAAATCTGCCGACCTTACTTTTTGTTGCTCCAGGGACTGGTGGTGGTGATGTTGGAACCACCATGGCGTATATTCCTTGGCAGTTAATAACGGCAGCAAAGATGCCAATGACATTTTAAGGTCTGCCACCACAGCGATATCCGCGGCCACATTTTTATTGATTTCACTGGCATCAATATCAAAATGTACCACTTTCGCTTGGCACGCGTATTTTGATAAATCACTGGTCACCCGGTCATCAAAGCGCAAACCCAGAGCAATCAAGACATCACACTCATTGGTCATTTTGTTGGCTGCATAATGACCATGCATACCTAACATGCCAATCAAACAGGGGTGGTCACTGGGCAATGCCGACAAACCCAAAGCGGTGCTGGCCGCCGGCATGGGAAGTAATGACAACAATGCCAAAAGCCATGATTCAGCTGCAGCCAAAGTGACCCCCTGGCCAAAAATCAACAAAGGTCTTTCCGCTTGATTGATCAAATCAGCTGCTTGCCTAACTGCTGCCATGTCCAATTGAGGTAATGGTTGATAAGCAGGCACTCCAGTACAAGGTACATACTGCCACTGACAAACGTCCATTTGGGCATTTTTAGTGATGTCAATCAAAACAGGCCCTGGGCGTCCACTTTGAGCCAAATAAAAAGCTTTGGCCACAGCCGGTGCAATGTCAGCCGCTTGAGTCACTTGGATACACCATTTACTAACTGGAGCAGCCATGCTGATGACATCCAATTCTTGAAACGCGTCAGAACCCAAAAGGTGCTCAAAAACTTGACCGGTGATACATACCACAGGTGTTGAATCCATATAGGCATCGGCAATGCCGGTCAATAAATTGGCCGCACCAGGGCCAGAAGTAGCGAAACAAACACCGGCTTCTCCCTTGACTCGAGCCCAGCCCTGAGCCGCATGCACAGCGCCTTGTTCATGCCGCATCAACACATGCCTTATGTTCGCTGATGAACGCTCTAAAGCATCATAAACCGGCATAATGGCACCACCAGGATAACCAAAAATGGTGGTCACGGATTCAGCTTCTAATGAACGTATTAACACGTCTGCACCTGTCATTGTTTGTTCTTTAACCATGAGGTGCTCCTGAACAATCATCTCCATCGGTGATGCAACCGTTGGATGCCGAACCCACCAGCCGTGCATATTTGGCCAATGTGCCTTTCAATGCCACTTGTTTGGGTGTCTGCCATGCGGCTTTCCGCTTGTCCCATTCCACTTCATCTACCGCCACGTCAATTAAGTTCTGGCAAGCATCAATGGTGATCTCATCACCCGTTTCAAGTAAAGCAATGGGACCGCCAAGCTGTGCTTCGGGACTGATGTGTCCCACCACAAAACCATGAGAACCACCAGAAAATCGGCCATCAGTGATCAAAGCCACTTTTTTTCCCAGCCCAGCACCCATGATGGCCGCTGTGGGCTTGAGCATTTCAGGCATACCAGGGCCACCTTTAGGACCCACATAACGAATCACCACCACATCACCTTCTTTCACTTCGCCGGAACTGATGCCATGATTGGCAGCGGCTTCACCATCATATACCCGCGCCTTTCCGACGAATCGCTCACCTTCTTTGCCTGTGATTTTTGCCACTGCACCTTCGGGAGCCAATCGCCCAGTGAGGATTTGGATATGACCGTGCTTTTTGATCGCATTGCTGGGTGCTTTGATCACCCTTTGGTTTTCTGCCAATGGTGGTACTTGAGCCAGATTTTCTGCCACGCTCCGGCCAGTTACCGTCATACATGAACCATCTAATAAACCATGTTCCATCATCAGCTTCATCACCGCTGGCACACCACCTGCATGATGTAGGTCTTCCATCAGATAACGACCGCTGGGCTTCAAATCCGCCAACATGGGTGTTTGGCGACTGATGTTTTGCAAATCAGGTAAAACCAATGGAATATCCGCCGCATGAGCTATTGCCAATAAATGCAGCACCGCATTGGTGGAACCACCCAGCACTGTGATGACCCTGAAAGCATTGATTAAACTGGTTCGAGTGACGATATCTCTGGGTTTGATGTCATGAAGCATCAAATAGCGCAAAGCCCGAGCAATGGTTTGACATTCGGTGTTTTTTTCTTCGCTGGTTGCCGGATTAGAAGCACTGTAGGGTAAACCCAGACCCATGGCTTCGGCAGCTGCTGACATGGTGTTGGCAGTGTACATACCACCACAAGCACCAGCACCTGGACAGGCATGTTCTATCACTGCTTGATATTCAGTTTGGTCAATTTCACCTTTGACTTTTTCTCCCCAGGCCTCAAATGCAGACACCACATCCAATTTTTTACCCTGGTGACAACCCGGTGCAATGCTGCCACCATACAACATCACACTGGGGCGATTTAAACGCAACATGGCCATCAACGCCCCCGGTAAATTTTTATCGCAGCCCACCACCGCAACCAAAGCATCGTAATGCATGCCAGCCACCACAGACTCCATAGAATCTGCGATCAAGTCTCGTGATGGCAGCGAATAATTCATCCCAGTTGTGCCCATAGATATGCCATCAGAAATGCCAATGGTATTAAAAATCAAGCCATTGACTTCATCGGCTGGCAACGCGGCCTTTACCCGTTGCGCCAGACCATTGAGGTGCATATTACAGGGGTTGCCTTCATATCCAGTTGAAGCAATGCCCACAAAAGGCAAAGTCAATTTTTGTTTATCCAAACCAATGGCATGCAACATGGCTTGAGCTGCCGGCAAACTGTCATCCTGGGTTACAGCCCGGGAATAAGGATTATTGATTTTCATTAGGCCGCCCTCACTTGCTGGTTGAATTGACGGTGGATATTGGATCCCAAGGATTCTGACCAAGACAGCGGGAACACTTGACCATCCAATGACGTGACCCCTTGGATTTCAACCGCTGTGCCTGTCAAAAAGGCCGCATCGGCGTCCAAAGCATCGGCCAATGATAAGGTGGCTTCATGACAACTGATGCCCATTGAACCACACAAATCCATGACAATTTTGCGGGTAATTCCAGGCAACAAATGCCCTCTCTTCGGTGTCAGCAAGACATCGCCTTTCTGGAAAAAGACATTGGCACCAGTGGCTTCTGCCACATGGCCATTTTTATCCAACAACAAAGCATCATCAAAACCTTGTTGTTTGGCCGCTTTCATGGCGAGTAAGGAATTGGCATAATGTCCTGTCACTTTGGCTTCCACGTGGCAAGATTCTGGATCGGGGCGTGTGTATTGCGAGGTCACCAAATGCAAAGGCTTTTCACCAAAATAGCTGCCCCAGTCCCAAGCACACAAAAACAAATGTGCCTTATCGTCAATTTGCAAACCCATGTTTTCACTGGTGTACAGCAATGGCCGAATGTAGGCATCACCCAATTGGTTTTTTTCAAGCAACTGGTAGGTCAAGTCAACCAGTTCATTGACGGAGTGGGAAATGCTGATGTGCATAGTTTTGGCCGAATACAACAAACGTTGATAATGTGCTTCGGCGTGCCAAATTCTGGGTCCTATGGGTGTTTGATAAGACCTGATGCCTTCAAACACGCCATTGCCATAATGGAAAGATTGTTGATACAGCCCCACTTTGGCTGATTGTGCTTTCAGCCACTGGCCATTGAGGTAAACCACTGTGTTGTCATCGTAATACATATTTCGCCCTTTTTTCTATCTAAAAAAAAAAGCCCTTCTTGGTGAGAAGGGCTTTTTTGAATGGTTATTTATGCTGCCAACTCACCACATACGCGTGTGTATAATCACTAAAATAATGACTAATAAAATGACGACGACGTTGTGGTTGGTTGAAATGTTCATGTCTTGTTTTTCTATTATTTGCTGTAAATTGCTGTTCAATGGCTGCCTATAGTGTGAAAATCCTTTCGGCTTGTCAAACTTATTTCTTAATTTTGCATATACAAATATGTTATATGGCAAAAGCTGTTCATTGGATCTTTGCCTGTGATAACTTGGAACCCGGCCAGTCAATTTTGGCCGATAAAACACACTACTTAACCAAGTAATTTTGGAGTTAAATCTCATGAACAGACAAGTAAATATGTCACCACAAGGGTCGCAGCAAATGCGGCAACAACACCCCCAGCAAAACGGTCACCACCGCCTACCATTCAACACCGCTGTATTGTTAAAAACCCTTTCTTTATTGCTGATTTTAATTAACTTATAAATCAGATAGATAGCCTACTTTCTGTGGCTGTTTACAACCATCAATTCACACCCTTTGCATCAACAGCTGCGCTTGTTGAAACGGAACTGTGTGGCCTGAATAAATTCAAAAAAGAGAGCAACAATGAAACACATTCAACTGTTTGACACCACCCTCAGAGACGGCCAACAATGTCCAGGTGCGGGCATGAGTCATCAGCACAATTTACACTACGCCTCAATGGCTGCCCGAGTGGGTATCGACATCTTAGAAGCCGGCTTCCCCAGTGCCAGCCAAGAAGATTTCCGCATCGTCAATGACATTGCCAAACAATACAGCCGTTTAACGTCCGCACCCAAAGTGGCGGCCTTGGCACAGCTCAAGGAAGCCCAATTGATTCAAACCATGGAAGCTTTGGCGCCACTTGATCCTTCTCAAGCACGTGTTCACCTGTATTTACCCGTGGCACCCGACTTAATGTCCGCTTCTTTGGGCCGTTATGCCGAAAACAAACCTCAAATCATCTCAGATTGCCAACAATTGATTCATATGGCTCACCAACAAGGGTTCGAAGTGGAATTCAGTCCCGAGGCCTATTCACAGATGGCTGAAAACTTTGACTTTGTCAGCGAATTGATTTTGGCCGCTGTTGAAGCAGGTGCCTCCATCATCAATTGCCCTGACACCATTGGCAAGGCCTGTTATTGGCAAGGGGAACATTATTTTGTCAATCACATGCAACAACACGCCAATATGGTCAAAACACAGCTGCCTCATCACCAGGTCACTTGGTCAGTGCATTGCCACAATGATTTTGGCATGGCCTTAGACAACAGCTTGCGCGCCATCACACAAGGCCCTGCAACACAAGTTGAAGGCTGCTTCAATGGTGTCGGCGAACGGGCGGGTAATGTGGCTTTAGAGCAATGCATCATGGCCATCAAAACATTTGGTCAATGTGATGAAGTAGAAGCCATGTACACACAAGCCAATAGTCAGTACATCAAAGCCATATCTGACTTTGTGGCTCAACACATGCTGGCAAGACAAGCCCACTGGCCCATCGCTGGTGACAATGTGGCCAAACATTCTTCCGGTGGGCATACCAATGCCATTTTGAAAAACAGCCACATTTACCAACCCTTTGCACCTGATGAAGTGGGTCAAAAGGTCAGTTTTGCTTTTGGTCCTTTGAGCGGCAGCAACCATGCCAAGAAAATCATAGAAGACCATGGTTACCGCTGCTTGACTGAAGAAAAAAGCACCATCACCCAATACATTAAAAATCACCACAGCAACAGGCGCAAAGGCCTGACTGATGACGAGCTGATGGCGGCCTATTTCAGCTACAGGGCAGCAATCAAATCTGTCTGCTATTCCTACCAAACCAATGGCCAACTGGTGGTCAGCTCATGTCTTTTTGGCAACGACAAACACTGGACGCTTGAAACCAATGAAGCCACTTATTTGGCTGCAGTCAAGCGGCAGTTAGAACAAGAATTGGGCAAATTCAGCATCCAGTCATACCAAAGTGAATCAACCACATCAGGTATCGATTCACCCGCAAAAGCCGAAATCGTCATAAAAGTTTCTGGTCAACAGTATGAGGGCACTGCCACCCATCAAGATATCCAATTAGCCGCCATCGCCGCATTGATCAATGCCTGTAACCGCTGGCAAATTGACAGCCATTACACGCATACACGACGGTTCGAAATCAAGGAGCAACAACAATGAAACACAATATCATAGAAAAAATTTGGCAACAACATTTGATCAAATCAAACAGCGGCTTTCCAGATATACTGGGCATCGACTTTGCTTTGATCCATGAAGTAACTTCTGCCCAAGCTTTTCAACAATTGGCAGACAAGCACATCCCCATTCGCCACCCTGAACGCTTGCTGGCAACGGTTGATCACAGCATCCCCACTCGCGACGACCGGGAGCAGGTGCATGACCCCATTGCCGCCAATCAAATGGCCACCCTGCGTAACAACTGTCAAGAACATGGCATCAAACTTTATGACATGGGCAGCGGTCACCAAGGCATCGTTCACGTGATTGGTCCCGAATTGGGTGTGACCCAGCCGGGCATGACCTTGGTCTGCGGTGACTCACACACAGCCACACATGGAGCTTTTGGCGCATTGGCCTTTGGCATAGGCACCTCAACTTTAGCGCATGTGATGGCCACAGGTGCCTTGCTCATGCACCCACCCAAAGTGATGCGTGTTCACTTTGAAGGGGAACTGGCAGCCAATTGTAGCGCCAAAGACATGGTGCTGCACCTGATTGCACAATTAGGCGTGGGTGGAGCCACAGGACATGTGATTGAATACACAGGCGATGCCGTGAAATCACTCAGCATGGAACAACGCATGACCTTGTGTAATATGAGCATAGAATGTGGTGCTATGGCCGGTGTGGTGGCACCTGATGAAACCACTTTTGCTTATATTTTTGGTAAACCACACGCACCCAAGGGACAACAGTGGGACCTGGCCGTTGAACATTGGCGTTCGCTAACCAGTGATTCAGATTGTCACTACGATGCCATAACTGCGATTCAACTAGATTCGGTGAAACCCATGGTCACCTGGGGTACCAACCCCGCTCAAGCCAGCCACATTGATGATCAAATCCCCAAAACAGCACATAGTCATGATGCATTGGCATACACCCGATTGACGGGCAGCGACCAACTGGCAGGAACCTCCATAGATTGGGCTTTTGTTGGCTCTTGCACCAATGGTCGCATCGAAGATTTGCGGGTGGTTGCGGATGTTCTGAAAAACAACACCATCGCCCAACATGTGACCATGTATATTGTGCCGGGCTCTGAGCAAGTCAGAAAACAAGCCATAAATGAAGGCTTAGATGCCATATTTAAACAAGCAGGGGCATCATTCAGGCAGCCCGGTTGTTCCATGTGTTTGGCCATGAATGACGACGTGGTGCCAGCCGGTGCCCGTTGTATCAGCACCACCAACCGCAATTTCATCGGCCGCCAAGGCACTGGCAGCATCACTCACTTGGCCTCCCCACTGACGGTCGCACACAGCGCCATTCATGGACACATCAGTGCAGCCATGACAAACACTATCAACCAACAGGAGCACTGTAATGAATAAAATCACTCACATCAAAAGCCACATCACACCGATGATGATTGATGACATTGACACAGATATCATCATCCCAGCCCAGTATTTAACTCAAACCAGCCAATCAGGTTTTGGTGAATTTGCGTTTGCCAGGCTAAAAGCAGAACCTGACTTTGTCCTCAATCAAGCTTTGTTCCAGAACAGTCGTGTTTTGCTGGCTGGTGATAACTTTGGTTGCGGATCATCACGAGAACACGCGGTTTGGACTATCAAAGAACTTGGTTATCAAGCGGTCATCGCACCTTCATTTGCAGACATATTCAGCAACAATGCCAAGAAGAATGGCTTGTTGCTCGTCACAATGGACGCCACCCAATGCCAGCATTGGGCCACAACAGCTACAAAAAAGGATCACATGTGTCACATCAACATAGCATCACAGGTGGTCACCTACCAATCGACATCGCATCATTTCGACATTGATCCATTTTTTAAATGGTGCCTGACCCATGGTCAAGATGATTTGGATTATTTACATTCCCAACTACCTGAAATCAAAACATGGGAGCAAAGACAACAAAAGCTGTACCTCGATATTTTTGGAGGTCAGCCATGAAACCTTATGTTGCGATACTTCCTGGCGATGGCATAGGCCCAGAAGTGATGGCTCACACTTTAAAGGTTGCCGAACACATTGCACCAGATTTGACATTTAAAACTGGATTGATTGGTGGGGTAGCATTCAAAGAAACTGGGCAGCATTTTCCCAAAGCGACTGCTGACTTGATTGATGGGTCGGCAGCTGTATTATTTGGCGCTGTCGGCGGTCCTGTTGAACAACAGCACAAACCACAATGGCACAATTGTGAGACCAATTCCATTCTTGCATTGCGCCAACACCTGCAATTAAACATCAACCTCAGACCGGTGCATTTTTACCCTGCATTAGCACTTACCTCACCGTTAAAAAATGAACGATTTGCCGCTTGCAATGATTTTGTCATTCTCAGGGAGTTGGCCGGCGACATCTATTTTGGTGACAAATCTACTGTTGTAGAAAACAAGCAAAAAGTGGCCAGAGATGTGGCCGAATACAATGAGGGTCAAATTAAATCGATTGCCCACTGGGCTTTCAAGCTGGCATCAAAACGTCGCAATCATTTGATATCTGTAGATAAAGCCAATGTATTGCAAAGCAGTCAGTTATGGCGGCAAGTGATGGAGGAAACCGCAACTGACTACCCCAATGTCAAACTAAGTCACCAATTGGTCGACAACTGTGCCATGCAGTTAATACTCAAACCTGAACAATTTGATGTGATTGTGGCCGGCAATTTATTTGGAGACATCATTTCCGATGCGGCCAGTGCCTTACCTGGCAGTTTGGGCTTGATGCCATCTGCCAGTTTTAATCCTAGCGGCTTTGGTCTGTATGAACCCGCTGGTGGTTCTGCCCCTGCCATCGCCGGTACTGACCTGGCAAATCCTATGGCTCAAATTCTTTCACTGGCTTTGATGCTGGAGCACAGTTTCCAGCGGCACCAAGCTGCCCGTGCCACTCACATGGCCATCAGTCAAACGTTAGATGATGGTTACCGTACAAGTGACATCTTTTGTCACGGTACACAACTATGTTCAGGTCAGGCATTCACAGATGAGGTGATTCATCGACTCATCCAAATAACTGAAAAGAAAAATGATATTTGAAACAGCTTGTGCTAATATTCCGTCATGCCCACGGGCACCCTATATTCAAGTTTGGCTTGAAACCATCCCCCTTATTAGCCCTTTAACGAGGGCTTTTTTTT
>JAUIHY010000050.1 GCA_030432115.1 Gammaproteobacteria bacterium
CCCGAACCTGTGTCACTGACCACAAAAGTGACACCACTTTCTGCTGACATGACCGACAGTTTGACCTCACCGCTTTGGGTGAATTTAAAGGCATTACTTAACAAATTCATTAAAATCTGCTTGATTCTGACCACATCACCCATACGAGCCGGTGTTGTTTGTGGATCCAAGTCCAAATAAAACAACAAACCTTTTTGTTTGGCTGTGGCACTGAACAGTTGCAACACCTCATCCAACAATTGAAACAAATCAAACGACCGGTATTCCAAAGACAATTGACCGGCTTCTATTTTGGAAAAATCCAATATGTCATTGATGATGTGCAACAAATGGGCGCCTGATTCGGCCACTGATTCTGTGTAATGCCTTTGCTCTTCAGTTAATTCTGATGCCATCAACAGCTGGTTCATCCCTAAAATACCATTCATGGGTGTCCGCACTTCGTGCGAAACCTGAGCCAAAAAATCACTTTTCGCTTGATTGGCTGACTGGGCTTCATTGGCCAAGGTATTGACCTCAGAAAACAGACGCGCATTTTCCACAGCCATGGCCACTTGAGAGGCAAAAGCCTGAGCCAACAGCACTTGGTTGTCTTTGAAGGCAGTGGCCTTGGTCATTTGAATCAAACCCAAACGAGATGCTGACAAATGAAAGCCTGCCAACAATTCATGTCCCACAGTATGCGCTCTGATTATGTGCTGTTCGCCACTTTGGTACATGGCAAAAGCCTGCGCACCCAAATCCAATTTATCCTTTTTACTGATGGCCTCATGGCTGAATACTTCATACTGCGTTTCACTGTTCCAATAAGCGACTTCCACTGTTGCTCCACTGATTTTTTCTTCTACCCAAATTTTAATTTTACTGAATAAGGCCTCCATCTCTAAAGCGCCTGCCATCGAACTGGTAACCGACAGCTGGGTTTTGGCAAAGTCTTGCTTCTCTTTGGCAGTTGCCAAACCAGTCAGGTATTGCCACCTTTTTTTCAACAACCAAAGCACCAACGCCAAAGTGATTAGTATCAATAAACCATAAAAAACATAAGCTTTTCGAGTTTGCCAAGGGGCTTTATTGACCTCAAAAGTAAAATCAACTGAATCTGACCAACTGCTGCGCAGGCTTTTTCCCCTGATTTGCAAATCATAATGACCTGGCGGAAGTTGATAAAAGTTCAACTGCTGCCCCAAGACTTTTTGCCACGCTTCATTGTTTTGCAAACGGTATTCAAATTGGTGGCTGTCTGAATCAATAAATGACATCAGCTGGTAATCTATAGATAAAGCACCATACTGATAAGGTAATTGTTTCAAATCATTGACCTGTTCATCGTTCAATTGTATTTGAGTGATGTGTAGTTGTGGGTGGCGCAAAGGGGCTGATTCAATGGCTAAGTCCACCAACACCAAACCTGCCTCAGTCATGACCAGACTGCGGCCATCATGCATGGTTGCAATATCAATAACAATGTTACTGGGCATGCCATCTTTTACTGTCCAAAGCCTCACATCATCTTTACTTTTAACGATTAAGCCATTGTCAGAACTCAGCCACAATCGACCCGCTGCATCTTTGCTCATGTTTTGTGCGAAGAATTGGGAATAGCCTTCACCTAAAAAGTTGTCATCATGTAATATCAAATCGTTATCTTGAATCTGATAGGCGCTGACAGTGCCATTACTCAATACCCAAACTTTTTGCTGTTCTTCATCTAAAATCAAATCATTGATGCCCATGGGTTGCTTCAGTAAAGTTCGACTGATGGTTCCTGTTGAATCAATGGCTTGTAAACCCGCATCTCCATACAACCACAATTCACCTGCTTTAGTTGAAGTCATGCCAAACAGCATGAGATTCATTGAATCAATACCCTCAACAGCTTCTATTTTTTGTTCACCCTCATTCAACCGATGAAATTGATTGTCACCATAGGTACTCAACCACAATTGACCATTGACTTCAAAAACGCCTGTTACTGCATTGGTGCCAATAGGCAAAGGAAAACTTTCAAATGTTTGTAACGATTGATTCAAAAAATAGAGTCCATCAGGCGCACCCAGCCACAACCTGAATCGAGCATCTAAAAAGATAAAATTGATGTCACTGGGTAAACCATGACTGGCATCATAGCTGCGAACTGGAGTCACTTTACCTCTTTGATAGTTGCCTAACCAAACATGCTCTTTGTTGTTATTGATAATAAATAACAAGTCTTCATGGTCACTCGAATCAATCAATACATTGTCAATTCGATTGTTGTTTTCTTCAGGGTTTACAAAAGGCAATTGAATGTTCATCTGTTGCCATAAATTGGCCAACTTAAACACCCCCCTTTCATCTGTAGCTATCCACAACTGCTGCTCCTGATCTTCAAAAACATTTCTGACATGAATTTTAGGTGGTAAAGCTTGTCCTCTTTCCATAAATGCCATTCGCGTCAATTTCTTTTGATCAAGCAACATCAAACCATTTCGCGTGGAAAGCCAAACCCTTCCCATGCTGTCTGACAACACATGACGCAATGGTTCTGGGGCACCCAAAATTTGAGCAATATGCTGTTGAGATATCATCAACTCAAACTGCCCAGATGAAGGTGACCAATGATGCAAACCATTATAGGCAGCCGCATAAATACCACCGTCTGAGGCCACAGACAAACCATATACCCGCCCTGACTTGTCCTCGGAATCATCAAAACTGATGGCGTGTGATTGAGCTGTTCTGTCACTGGGATTAATTTCCAGCACCACACCATCTAAAGTTGCCACCCAAATATGCCCATTGGCATCCCTTTTGGCATCAAAAAAGCGCACCGAAGGCAACCAATCAACATTGTCCTGTGTGTAATGAGAAAAAGCGTTTTTTTCCTTTTCCCAAACCGATATGCCCTGCCCAAATTGAAACACCCATTCATTGCCTTGATTGTCATGCTCTAAAGCAAATACAATGTTGCCCATCAATGCATTACTGGTTTTATTCTCATCAATTGGAAACAAAGAAAACGTTTCTGTATCTTTGTCAAAATGGGCCAATCCCACACTGTTTAGGGCCAACCACACGTCGCTGCCACTGATGTCAAACAAAGATATTTCATTGTTAGGTAGCGCGACTTTAGATTGTTTATCTTGCTGATAGTGTTTGAATTTTTTCCCATCAAAGCGATTCAGACCATTGTGTGTTGCCACCCACAAGAACCCCAAGTCATCTTGATCAACCTGTGTGATTTTGTTACCCGATAAACCATTGTAAACATCAAACCTTTCTATATTGACATAGCGACTGTGGGTGTTTTGGGCATTCGCTAAACAAATAAAAAACAATAAATGTGCAAATACAATGGCTTTTTTCATCGGCTTTCTCTTAAAACAGCCTCATTATCGTATAACATTTTTTTGCGGTTTTCAGAACAATATGACGCTCAATTTCCATGGTACAATCCGCCCATGACCAAAAAATTAGAATCAGCAGGCGAACAACTGTTTCGTTTGTGGCAAAATTTAGCAAACAAACCCGCAGGTAAATGGCTGTTTAATCGCATCATCGCATGGAAAATTCCTTATTCAGGCAGCATCAAGGCACAAGTTCTTGAACTGTCTGCGGGCAAAAGCAAAGTGCGTTTGCCGTTCAGAAAAGCCAACACCAATCATTTGAATTCTGTCCATGCCTTGGCCTTGTCCAACTTGGGCGAGTTAAGCAGTGGCTTAGCCATGTTGTGTGGATTGCCTGGCAACATCCGAGGCATTCCAACCCGAATAGACACAGAATACTTAAAAAAAGCCCGCGGCCACCTTACGGCGATTGCCGAAGTCACCTTGCCTGAAATCTCGGATGACAAAACCGAACACTGGGTTCAAGCCAATATTTACGACCAACAGCAAGACTTGGTCACCACCGTCAAAGTACGCTGGGTACTTTCACCGATTGAATAAACTATGAATATACTCAAATCATTTGCAAAAGGTCAGTGGCACCAAGCCACTGACGGCTTCAAAAACTGTAACCATGCCATTACTGGCCAAGTGGTGGCTCAAATTTCGAGTGCTGGCTTGGATTTTTCAGGCATGTTGGACTACGGCCGCAGTGTGGGCCAAAAATCTTTGCAGAAAATGACCTTTCACGAAAGGGCCTTGATGTTGAAAGAATTGGCCTTGTATCTGCTCAGCCGCAAAAAAGAATTTTATGCTTTGTCTCGTGCCACCGGTGCGACCAAGGTCGATTCATGGATTGATATTGAGGGTGGCATTGGCACTTTGTTTGTTTATTCTGGCAAAGGTCGCCGTGAATTACCGGATCACCACATTTTGATCGATGGGCCGCCGGAGCACATTTCGCCCAATGGCACTTTTCTGGGTCAACACATTTGCACTTCTTTGCAAGGTGTGGCCGTACACATTAATGCCTTTAACTTCCCTTGCTGGGGCATGTTGGAAAAACTGGCGCCGACTTTATTGGCCGGTGTTCCTGCCATTGTGAAGCCGGCATCTGACACCGCTTACTTAACCGAATTGATGTTCCAAGCCATGATTGAATCAGGTGTGCTGCCTGAAGGCGCTGTGCAATTGATTTGTGGTTCAACGGGCAATTTATTGGATGAATTGACCTGTCAAGATGTGGTCGCTTTCACAGGTTCAGCCAGCACCGGCCAATACCTGAAATCCAAACCCAACATCACGGCCAATGCCGTGCGCTTCACCATGGAAGCCGATTCATTGAACTGTTCAATTTTGACACCCGATGCCACACCAGACACACCAGAATTTGACCTGTACGTCAAAGAAGTGGTGAAAGAGATGACAGTGAAATCAGGCCAAAAATGTACCGCCATTCGCCGCGCCATTGTGCCTGCCAACTTGATGGATGCCGTCGGCGATGCCATCAGTGCCCGTTTGGCAAAAATCACGGTGGGTGACCCTGCCAATGAAACGGTTCGCATGGGCGCATTGGCGAGTAAAGCACAACAAACTGAGGTTCGCGAGCGAGTGGCCGAATTGGCAGAAACATGTGATATTTTGTACGGTAATCCTGATCACATTGAAGCCATTGATGGCAACGACCAAGACGGTGCTTTTATCTCGCCGGTTTTACTCCGCAATAACACACCATTTGGTGAATGTTTGGCTCATGATGTGGAAGCCTTTGGCCCAGTGTCAACTTTGATGCCTTATGACAGCTTAGAACAGGCCGCTGAATTGGCCAACCGTGGCCAAGGCTCATTGGTGGGTTCGGTATTTGGACACAACGATGCCAACATTTCAGAAGTCGTCAACCGCGCCGCCTGTTTCCATGGCCGCATGGTGCTGATTAACCGCGATTGTGCCAAAGAATCATCTGGCCATGGTTCTCCTTTACCTCATTTGGTTCATGGTGGGCCAGGTCGCGCCGGTGGCGGTGAAGAAATGGGCGGCATCCGTGGTGTAAAACACTACATGCAACGCACTGCATTACAGGGCTCTCCCACGACTTTAATGCGCATCACTGAAAAATACATGCCCAAAGCGAAAACCACCAGCACGGAAAAGCACCCTTTTCAGCTGCACTACGAAGAATTACAAGTGGGGCAGGCTTTGACCACCGAATCACGCACCATCACTTTGGAAGACATAGAAGATTTTGCCAACCTCTCTGGCGATCGTTTTTATGCGCATATGGATCAAGAAGCGGCTGAACGCAACCCGTTTTTCGACGGCCGCGTGGCACATGGTTACTTCATTGTTTCGATGGCAGCCGGCTTATTCGTGGCTCCAGAAGAAGGTCCTGTTTTGGCCAATTATGGCTTGGATGATTTGCGATTCACTGAGCCCGTGTATCCTGGCGATGAAATCACCATCCAGCTCACCTGTAAACAAAAATCATACCGCCGTGGTAAAGGTTATGGCGAGGTCCGTTGGGATTTACAAGCCACTAACCAAGATGACGTGGTGGTTGCTGCCTATGATATTTTGACCATGGTGGCATCAAACACCGAACCTTTTTCAGAGGACTAAAACCATGTTTGGATGGATTTGTACCTGGGTATTGCGCCTGTTTGGCTGGAAAGTGGACAACCGATTACCTGACTTCAAGAAATATGTGTTGATCGCCGCTCCACACACCAGCAATTGGGACTTTATAGTGGGCATTCTGGCTCGCTATGCAGCCAAAACCAAGATGAGTTTTCTTGGCAAAGGTTCATTGTTCAAGCCCCCTTTTGGCTGGTTATTCCGCGCCCTAGGCGGCATTCCCGTGTACCGTAGACAAAAACTCAATATGGTGGACCAAATGGTGAAAGTGTTCAATGACCGAAAAGAATTGATATTGGCCATGTCACCCGAGGGCACACGTTCCAAACTGGCATATTGGAAATCGGGTTTTTATCACATCGCCAACAGTGCAAAAGTGCCCATTGTGATGGCCACGCTGGACTTCAAAAACAAAACCATCTTGATGGGTGGCAAATATTTTACCCCCTCAGGCGACATCCAAGCAGACATGCAGATTGTGAGGGATTTTTATGAAAAAGTTCAAGGGAAAAACCCAATGAATCAAGGTCCCATACAAATCAAACAATAAAAAGCTTAAAAAAGGCTGTTATTGTTGTAAACTATGTCTTCGAATATTTACACAAAACCAACGCCCTGGAGTAAACCAATGAACAAAACAATGAAATTATTGATGGTACTGTTTGTCGCTTTTGGCATCAGTGCATGTAGCAACAAGCAAGACAACACGCAGCCTGTTGATAACGACCCTGTAGACAACACCCCAGTTGTCGACACCACGCCCATTCATGACCCACTGTCATGTTGTAGCCCAAGCGACCTCACGGGTGAAGGTAATTTATTAGCAAAACGTGTCATTTACTTTGATTACGACCAGGCCACCATCAACTCAGAATACCGTGAATTGATTGCTTTACATGCCCGCTACTTGAGTGAAAACCCAGGTGCCCGCATGACTTTAGAAGGTCACGCTGATGAGCGAGGTTCACGTGAATATAATTTGGCATTGGGTGAAAAACGTGGCCAAGCCGTTGCCAATTTGATGCAAGCACACGGTGCTGGCAGCAACCAAATCAATGTGGTCAGCTACGGCGAAGAGCGCCCTGAAGCCACATGTAGCAACGACTCATGTTGGTCACAAAACAGACGTGCTGTGGTGGTTTATACTGCTGTTCAGTAAACTTTACGCACAATAGTTTGTCCAAAACCCGGCCCCCAAGTCGGGTTTTTTGCATTAAGAATAATCAAATACAGGTGAACCTATGAACAAAACCACCCTTTTCATCGCAGTACTCTTAACCATGGGTACGGCCTCGGCACAAAAACTGTCCATTCAAGAACGTTTAACAAAGTTGGAACAACAATCAGGTGGCACAGGCAATACCGCTGATCTGGTTTATCAAATACAACAATTGCAACAACAATTGGCTCAAATGCAAGGCACCATTGAAGAACAGAACCACCAAATCAATGAATTGAAAAACCGCCAAAAAGTGTTGTATGTGGACATGGACTCTCGCATCACACACATTGAAGAGGCCATGGGTGGCCAACCCAAAAATGAATTGACTCAAGACAGCGCCATCAATGATGATGCCCCCGTAGAAACAGTCACCATCGCTGCACCTGTGGTCAGACCCACCATTGATGCGCAAGTCAACACCCAAACCTTGAACAACAACCAAGTCACAGCCACCACTGAAGCGGTCAATACCGCTGCGAAATCTCAATATTTGGTCGCATTCAATGAACTCAAAGCAGGTCGCTCCAATGAGTCTTCACGCTTGTTTGAAGACTTTATTCAAGCTTTCCCAAGTGACGACTTAACTGACAATGCCTATTACTGGTTGGGTGAATCTTATTATGTATCACGCAATTACCCCTTAGCCTTGGCTGCCTTTCAAAATCTGGCTGAAAAATTCCCATTGAGCAGCAAACTATCGGATGCTTTGTTGAAAATTGGTTACACTTACCATGAGTTAGAAGACTATGGCCAAGCTGAAACGGCATTGAACAAGGTGGTTGACTCCTTTCCTAATCAACCCGTTGCCCGCATGGCTGAAAAACGTTTGAACCTGTTGCGTCGTGAAGGGAAACTGAATTGAACGAATCGCGTGACAAGCAATTAAAAATCCATGAAATCTTTCATTCTTTACAAGGTGAAAGTAACAGCTCTGGCTGGCCAACGGTTTTTGTCAGGCTGACAGGTTGTCCCTTACGCTGCACTTGGTGTGACACCGAGTATGCCTTTCACGGTGGTCATTGGATGGATTTTGATGCCATCATAGATGAAGTCAAAAAACACGGCACACCTTATGTCTGCATCACAGGTGGTGAACCTTTGTCTCAAAAGCGTGTTCATGGATTGATGGATTTATTGGTCGATGATGGTTTCAATGTCAGTCTTGAAACGGCCGGTGCCCTGTCCGTTCGAGATGTCAATCCTGCTGTTGTAAAAGTGATTGACATGAAAGCACCGGGTTCTGGCGAGGTCTCCAAAAACGATTACAACAATTTAGCGCTTTTAAACCCCAAAGACCAAGTGAAATTCGTTATCGCCGATGAAACCGATTACCAATGGGCCAAAGATTTAATCAGCCAACACCAGCTTAACAAGCGCTGTACCGTGCTGATGTCGCCGGTGGCCGATCACATGTCTGAAACCGAACTGGCCAATTGGATTATCCGTGATCAATTGCCAGTGCGTTTTCAAATTCAATTACATAAATTGTTGTGGGGCAACCAGCCCGGAACCTGATATGAATAAAGACAACAAAAAAGCGGTGGTACTGCTCTCTGGAGGCTTGGATTCCTCCACTTGTTTGGCTTATGCCAAAGACCAAGGCTATGATTGCTATACCTTGGCCATTGATTATGGTCAAAGGCATGCGGCTGAAATCAAAGCGTCGGCCAAAATTGCGGCCTGCTTGGGTGTCAAAAGACACCAAGTGATGCCCATCGATCTGACCCAAATTGGTGGCTCTGCATTGACCGACAGCAACATGGAAGTGCCTGACTTTGGCGCAGAAGACACCGAAATTCCAAGCACCTATGTCCCTGCAAGGAACACCATATTTCTTTCCATTGCCCTGGCTTATGCCGAAGTGGTGGGAGCCGATGCCATGTTCATTGGTGTCACAGCTGTGGATTACTCTGGATATCCCGATTGCCGTCCTGAATACATCCATGCCTTTGAAACCATGGCCAACCTGGCAACAAAAGCGGGCATAGAAGGTCAAAAATTACAGATACAAACGCCCTTGATAGAATTGAGTAAGTCTGAAATCATCCAACTGGGCCATGGCCTGGGTTTCGACTATGGCATGACGGTCAGTTGTTATCAGGCAGACGATGAAGGTCGTGCCTGTGGCCTTTGCGACTCTTGCCATTACCGCAAACAAGGTTTTGAACAGGCCGGCATTTCTGACCCCACACCTTATGTCTGAATCGCACTGGGTTGAAGTGGTTGGCCTGTATTGTTACCCCATCAAATCTTGCGGCCAAGTGATACTGGAAGCCAGCGAACTCAACGCCCTGGGTTTGGCTCATGACAGGCAATGGATGCTGGTGGATGAGCAGGGTCAATTCCTGAGCCAAAGGGCGCACCCTAAAATGGCCTTGATAGCCGTGGATTTAGATTTTACCCATGGTTATTTGACCGTCAGTGCCGATGACATGGAGCCGCTAACCATCACTGTAAATGATGTTTCTGGCCAGACTGAAGTCACCGTTTGGAAAGACAGTCTGATCGCTGATGTTGCTCAAAAACACATCAATGATTGGTTCAGCCAATACCTGAACATGCCCACACGTTTGGTTCGTTTTGGTGATGCCAGCCAACGATTGATCGAGGCTGAATTCAATCCTGATAACAAACAGGTGGCTTTTGCCGACGGCTACCCCTTGCTAGTGACACATGTTGCCACTTTGACACAGCTCAATCAGCAAATCGCGGCACAAAACCACGAAGCCGTTACCATGCAAAGGTTCAGACCCAATATTGTGGTCAAATCCTCATTGCCCGCCCAAGATGAGTTCCTGTGGGCTGCCCTAGAAAACCAAAACTTCAATATTGAATTGGCCAAACCCTGTGGCCGTTGCGTGATGACCAACTTGGATCCCAAAACAGCCAAGAAAACAGGTAACAATGTACTTCGCACTTTGGCAGAAAAGCATCGTTTGAACAACAAAGCCACCTTTGGCATCAATGGCTGGTCTCAGAATTCGGGAACCATTCGCTGTGGTGACCGCTTAGAGGTTCGCTATCAATAAAACACTGAAAACCAATTGTAAGCCAAACAACAACACACCCATCAGCAAAATCTTTCCACCACTTCGCCGCATCTCCTGCCACTGAATGTGCGCACCAATGGCGACCAAGGCCATGCACATCAAAAGATCCGACAAACGTTCAATCCAAGCCAATAACAGCGCGGGTAAGGTGATGACCAAATTCAACAGCGCCAAACTCATAAATCCCCAGATAAACACGGGTACCAAGGCCAACCAAGGCAATCGCTTTTTTGAAATGGGTTTTAACTGATGCTGTGGTTTCTGCTTGCTGTGCCACCAAGCCAATAAAAACAACACCGGCATCAACATCAAAATCCGAATCATTTTAACCCACACGGCTGTTTGTGCCACATCATCATTGACAGCAAAACCAGCAGCAACCACATGGGGCATGGATTGCAATGTATTGCCTATCAATTGACCCGCATGCATCCCTTGCCCTGGAAACCAATGCCAAACCATCAAAGGCGTCACCACGACGCCTAACAAACCCAATAAGTTCACCAGTGTGACCACCATCGCGGTGTCAGAACGATTGGCATGAATGATTGACTGAGTTGCCATCACCGCTGCTGAACCACAAATACCATTGCCGGTAGCCATCAGCATGCTTTGGTCCTGACTCAGCTGGAACCAACGTGACAGCAAAAAACTGACTGAAAATGTGAAAACCAAGCCGGCACAAACCAGAACCAATACCTGAGCACCTGAACCCAGCAAAGCAGCCCAGGGCATCTGTAATCCCATCAAAGCAATGGCCCAACCCAATCCCTGTTTTTCACACCAAGTTAAACCATCCGATTGCAAGCAGCTGACCCACACACCGGTCACTCTTAAGCAGGAAGAAATGAACATGCCCGTCAATAAAGCCAACACAGCTGCTGAAAAACCCGACAAAGAAGCCAGTCCTTGAGCCAATATGGCCAGCAGTAAAGCAAACAGTGCCCCAGAAATGTATGAAAAGCGTTGAATCATTTCGGCATTGTAACTGATACAATCATCCCATCCCGACATTATGTTTTACATGATGCCGGCCTTGTGACTCCAAATGGCCCTTCTGATATGCCAAACAGCAACAATAAACTCATCCAAGCCATCAGTCTGATGCTTCTCGCTGCCTTGGCTTTCAGCTTAATGACGGTTGGCATTCGTTGGTCAGCGACATACCTGCACCCGTTCCAAGTGGCATTCTTCAGGAATTTTTTCGGCCTGATTTTCATGTTCCCATGGTTGATACATCATGGCTGGAATATGTTCAAAACCGACCGTTTGGGCCTCTTTATCATCCGGGCTTTGTTGGGCTTGGTTTCCATGTTCTGCTATTTTTGGGCGCTGACAGTTTTGCCCTTGTCCAAGGCAGTGGCATTGAGCTTTACCGTCCCTATTTTTGTCACCTTGGGAGCCGCGCTGTTTCTCAAGGAACAAGTGCACATCAGGCGTTGGTTGGCCATAATCTTCGGCTTTATCGGCACCTTAGTCATTTTACGACCCACTGTTTCTGGTGACCTGTTCGCATCATTGGTGGTGGTCTTTTCTTCAGTAACCATGGCCGCCTCTGTTTTGATTATCAAAAACTTATCCACAACTGAAGCACCACACACCATCGTGCTTTATATGGTGCTGCTGATGACGCCTTTATCTTTGCCAGTGGCCATTTCAGTGTGGCAATGGCCTGAAATGAACGTTTGGTTGGTGGCCATGGGTATCGGTTTTATGGGGAGTTTGGCCCATGTGATTTTCACCCATGCCATAAAATTATCCGATGTCTCCATCGTCATACCATTTGATTTTGCACGCCTGCCTTTTGTTATCGTACTGGCTTGGTTGATGTTTGACCAATCCGTTGACCTGTGGACTGTGATCGGCGCCAGTATGGTGTTCGCTTCAGGCGTTTATATCGCCCACAGGGAAGCTCAATTAAATAAAAAACGCGCCGCCATATTAAAAGTCGTGAATTAAAGAAGCACTCACTGATTACAACTAATCCGTAACATAAGATCATAAAGGCACACCTCTTGGCATGCCTTATTGTTCAATAATCAATTATAAGTCACCGCAATCGGTCCCTTTCAGATAGGTTAAGGCCATTAAATTCAATTCACCTGTGCCATAGCCACTGTGACTCAAGTCATAATCCCCCGTCGCCTGATCACAAGCTGCCCAGGACAAAGTCAGTGAGCCCATGTCTTGACTTCTGCCCTGTCCACTCAAAAAATCAGCACCGTCATAGGTGACCAATTGTTCTATGGACACACTTTGATCACTCACTTCGCCTATACCTGTCATGAACATTTGATTGCCATCATCATCGTAAGTAAACCAGGTCACTTGTGCCTTTTGCGCACCAAACTCTTCAAACAAAAACAAACTGAAACCTTCTCCTGAACGACTGGGGTTGTACCAAGAACCAGATACTCGACTGGGTAACACTTTGTTAATAGAGCCACATTCATTGCCCGGAGTTTCTGTGACTTTATTGATGTCTGCACCACCTGCTCCAATTCCTGAAAAATCATAGTTGAATACTGCGTTTTTACATTCACTGAAACTGATCATGGCTGTTCCTAGGACATGATTTGACACCTGACTGCTGTCAAAATTGCTACCAAATGTTGCACCACTGGTAGAATACACCTGTTCAAACATCATGGTATCTCCTTGGTATGTACCCACAGCAGTGGCCCAAAGCATTTCTCCTTGGTGATTGAATTGACCATACATAAGCACACGATCATCCGGCAACACTTCAAAGCTGAGCTGTTGTCCGGTGGTTCCAATTGCATAAACACCTGAAGACTTACTGTTGACCGCGTAACTTCCACC
>JAUIHY010000283.1 GCA_030432115.1 Gammaproteobacteria bacterium
TACGTTTGCTTCTTTGGATGGGGAGGTCAATGAACACAACATCTTGTCATTTGATGGCTCTGAAAAAAGTTTGCAACAGGTGGTTGATGAAGCATTAAGTGCTTCTAAGCAGGATGTGATTGATGGTAACCACCAATTTTTTATCAAGCTGCGCATCAACTTGATTCACCATTTGGTCAACCATGCGGCCGATCGTTTTATTGAAAATATCGAAGACATTTATCATGGTCGCTTTAATCAGGCTTTGTTAGAGGATGATTCGGTGGCCATGCGCATTGTGCAAACGTTTAAAAAGATCGGTTATAACCATGTGTTCAATCACAGTGAAGTGCAAACGTTAGAACTTCAAGGTTATCAGATCATTACGGGCTTGTTGAACTTATATGCCAAGGTACTTGAGTTGCCAGAGAGTGAAATGGCGGTTTTGCTCAATGGCAGGAGTAAAAGGTTGTATGAGCAGCTGTTGTTCAACCGGATTGATCCCAAGGTAAGGAAAGCCTATCAAAAAGCCTGTGAAAGAAAAGCTGTGAACCTCGAATTCTATTACCGTTGTCGCATGATTCAAGACCACATATCGGCGATGACCGACCACAGTGCTTATGATGAGTATCGAGTGTTGATGGTGGCGGAGTAGACTGGGGTAACTATGTGGCTGACATCCCTCAACTCGCTTCGCTCGGTCGGGATGACAAGCTTTTTGTTATGTTGAGCATAGCCGAAGGGAAGAGACTCCTGCACTCACGGTCAACGGCATTCCAGTGTCGCTTCTTGAACAAGTTCAAACTGCAAATCTTTCATCGCCTGACCTTTGGCTCGGCTTGTCTTGTGATTGTTGTTTGGATATGACAAGATAGCGTTTTTTTATTCAAGCATACATTATGAAAATCAGCAGTGCATTTGACGGTGGCCGCATTGATGTGGTCAAAGCCGAGTCATTCGATGACATTCAAGTCAACATCAAACATGATGACAATTCAGATTTCAGACAGTGGTTTTATTTCCGCATTCAGGGTGTGAAAGATCAAAACTGTGTGGTGAAATTTCTCAATGCTTCAGATTGTTTTGTTGCTGAAGGTTGGGAAGACTATGATGTGTGCGCATCGGTTGACCGAGAAGAATGGTTTCGCATCCCAACCGAATATGATGGCAAGCAAATGACGGTGGAATTCACTGCCGATACGGATGACATCTATTTGGCTTATTTTGCACCTTATTCTTTTGAGCGTCACTTGAATTTGTTGGCTTTTGCGCAGCAATCAGAACTGTGTCGATTGCAAAGCCTGGGTGAAACGGTGGATGGTCGTGATTTCGATATGTTGGTGATTGATGATGAAGACATTGAGCAAGAAAAGAAGAATATCTGGGTGATTGCGCGCCAACACCCAGGTGAAACCATGGCCGAGTGGTGTGCCGAAGGCTTCTTGGAAACCATCTTGGATGCTGACAACCCAACTTCTAGAACGCTGTTACAAAAATGCCGATTCTTTGTTGTGCCAAACATGAACCCAGACGGTGCTTACCGTGGTAATTTGCGCGTCAATGCCACAGGTGCCAACTTGAATCGTGAATGGTTAGAGCCTACGATGGAAAAATCACCAGAAGTTTATTTGGTGCGTGAGCAAATGCACCAGCATGGTGTGGACATGTTTATTGACATGCATGGGGATGAGGCCATACCTTATAACTTCGTCGCTGGTTGTGAAGGCAACCCGAATTATGATGAGCGTTTGAAAGGATTGGAAGAGGCGTTCAAAACCGCTTTCCATGCCGCCAGTCCGGATTTCCAAGATGAGCACGGTTATCCAAAAGATGAGCCTGGCAAAGGTGATTTGCGCATAGCGACCAATTATGTTGGTGAGACATTCAATTGTTTGGCTTACACATTGGAAATGCCTTTTAAAGACAACCACGACTTGCCAGATGAAATGTATGGTTGGTCACCTGAGCGCAGTAAAAAACTGGGCGAAGACATCGTCATTGCCATCAACAATACCATAGCCAAGGTTTAACCTTATCCATCACGCCACTGCCACAAACCTCAGCTAAGGTTTGTGGCAGTTTAATTAATAATTTATAGTCAAAACCATGATGAAATCATTAACCATCGCTTTAACTCTGTTATCCAGCTTGCACGTCAACGCCAGTACGATGTGTAACCGCACAGCGCACACCATTGCCGAAATTCAGGGGGCGAGTCACAAAAGCCCTTACTTGGATCAAAAAGTCACCTTTGAAGGTGTGGTGGTAGGGGATTTTCAAGGCGCAGAGGCCTTGGGTGGCTTTTTTGTTCAATCTTTGCAGGCTGACAATAACCCCAAAACATCAGAAGGTATTTTCGTGCACCACTCTAAAACGGATGTTTCAGTTGGCAATCACGTGGTGGTACATGGTGAGGTCAGTGAGCGCCATGAGAT
>JAUIHY010000051.1 GCA_030432115.1 Gammaproteobacteria bacterium
CTGGGTTGCATGATGCGCACACCGCGTTTAGCAAAGTAGGGGATGCGGCTCAAATCATCGACCAACATGGTGGCGGCTTCAAAAGAATAAATGATGCCAATGCGGCCAGATTCTATTGCCATCTGCAAGTCAGCAGATGTCATGATCGGCATGAAAATATCTGGGTTGGCATCGTAGATATGGTGCAATGAATCCAGCATTTCTACCGTTTGTTCAAAGCTGCCTTTGCTGCCGCCGATGGATAATTTAAAGGCAGTTAAACCTGTGGATTTGAGCTGTTGTTTCATGACATCGCTCAATGGTTCGCCGAATTCAGGAGATATGACCATATTGGCATTGATGATCATATTGGCATCAGTTTTTGCACTGTTGATGAATGACCTGCTTGTGCAAGCGGTCAGGCCAGTTGTACCAATCAAGGCTGCACCCATGCTGTTTTTTAAAAAAGATCGTCTGTTGATGGTCATATAAGTTGCAGAAAATGATAAAGTGAAACTAACGATTCATTGTAACAAGGGGTTATATTTTTTTGAAAAAAATCAGTAAAACTAAGGTCGTGGTACTCACAGGTGCTGGGATTTCAGCAGAAAGCGGATTGTCCACATTCAGGGATAACAATGGCTTGTGGGAAAATCACCGGGTTGAAGAAGTGGCCACACCGGAGGCTTTTGACCGAAATCCTGAATTGGTGCATCGTTTTTACAACATACGTCGAGCGAATTTGCAAACGGTCGAACCCAATCTGGCTCATGTGGCTTTGGCAGAAGCCGAATCTCAATTTGCATCGTTTTTACTGGTCACACAAAATGTGGATGATTTGCATGAGCGGGCGGGCAGTGAAAATCTGATTCATATGCATGGTGAGTTGAAAAAGAAGTTTTGTGTTCATTGTCACCACAAAAGTGAAGAACTGGGCATGTTGGATGTGAATGCTCAATGCCATAATTGTGGCCGTGTGGGTGGTTTAAGACCGGACATTGTATGGTTTGGTGAAATGCCTTACCAAATGGATGCCATCATGGCGGCTTTGTTGGACTGTGATTTGTTTGTTTCGATAGGTACTTCTGGTTCAGTTTATCCTGCTGCTGGCTTTGTTGAATTGGCCAATCGGGCAGGGGCTGAAACGGTGGAACTGAATTTAGAACCTGGCGATCAACAAAGTGCTTTTCAATCAGCCCATTACGGACCTGCAACAAAAGTGGTTCCTGAGTTTTTCAGTCGCTTTTAAGGCAAAAAAAAGCCCCGATTGAATCGAGGCTTTTGCAGCTTTTGCATTTATTACCAAATTTTCACACGATCTTCTGGTGCCAAGTACATGCCATCACCTGGCTTGACGTCAAAGGCTTTGTAAAACTCAGGTAAGTTTCTCAAGATGCCGTTGGCGCGGAACTCAGAAGGTGAATGCGGATCGGTGTCGATGCGACGCAACAATTCTTCGTCGCGGTATTTACGCATCCAAACCTGTGCCCAACCCATAAAGAAGCGTTGGTCAGAAGTGTAACCATCAATCACTGTGTTTTCTGGGAAGTTGGCTTTGTAGGCTTTGTAAGCAATCGACAAGCCGCTCAAGTCACCGATGTTTTCACCTTGGGTGAACTCACCTTTAACGTGTGTGCCATCGACCACAGTAAACGCGTCATATTGTTTGATCAATTTGGCAGTGCGTTCTTCGAATTTCTCGCGGTCTGAGTCAGTCCACCAGTTTTTCAAGTTACCGTCACCGTCGTATTTTGAACCTTGGTCATCAAAACCGTGGCCCATTTCGTGGCCAATCACAGCACCAATACCGCCATAGTTGACTGCTTCATCGGCTGCCAAGTTAAAGAATGGTGGTTGTAAAATGGCCGCAGGGAAAACGATCTCGTTTTTGGTTGGGTTGTAGTACGCGTTAACCGTTTGTGGGTTCATGCCCCATTCAGTGCGGTCAATCGGTTGGCCCAATTTGCTGCGGTTGCGGTGGGTTAAGAAGCGTGTGGCTTCTTTCATGTTGGCTACCAAGTCTTTTCCGTTGATGTCCATTTTGGTGTAATCACGCCACACATCTGGGTATCCGATTTTCGGGTCGAATTTGGCCAATTTATCCAAAGCTTTGACTTTGGTTTCTTCGCTCATCCAATCCAAACCTTTGATGCTGTCGCCATAGGCTGTACGCAGATTTTCAATCATGGTTACCATGCGTGTTTTCGCTTCGGCAGGGAAGTGACGTTTCACATATACCGCACCGACCAACTCACCAGCGATGCCATTAACCAAGTCAACACCGCGTTTCCAGCGTGGCTCTTGCTCTGTGGTGCCTGACAAAACGGTACCGTAGAATGAAAAATTCTCTTTGTCAAAATCACTGCTTAAAGAAGTAGCGGCATTAGAAATCATATGGAAAGTGTAATAGGCTTTCCAAGTGTCCATGTCAGTGTCTTTCAATACTTTGTTCAATGTGTCCAAGTAGCTGGGTTGGGTCACAACCACAACTTCAGGTTTGTCAATCATGGTGTGCGTCAACCATGCATCCCAATCCATGGCAGGCACTTTGGCTGTGAATTCTTTGAAAGACATTTTGTTGTAGGCTTTTTCACGATCACGGTTTTGGATGCGTGTCCATTGGCCTTCGGCCAATGATTTTTCCAAAGCGTAAATGTTTTTCGCTTTTTCAGCACCGCCTTCAACGCCTGCCAATGTCAACATGTTGCCAATGTGTTTCACATAGGCTTCTTGAATCTTGACGGTTTTTTCGTCGTCTTTGAAATAATAATCTCGGTCAGGTAAGCCCAAGCCGCTTTGGCCGATGTAAACCACATGCTCATCAGATTTCTTTTGGTCAATATAAACATACATGCCGAGTGGGGCGGTGTTGTATATGTCGGCATAGCCCATGTATTCTGACAGGTCTTTGTTCGATTTTAAGCCAGCAATTTTGTCCAATTCACCTTGGATGGCGGAGATGCCATTAGATTCAATAGCTTCTGTGGCCATGTAGGTTTTGTACAAGTCAGCAATTTTTTGCTCAGCTGTACCTGGTGCATTCAAAGCTTTAGAAACATCATTGATGATGGCTTTGACATGCTCGCGGCTCTCTTCAGCCAATCGAGTGAAAGCACCGTAGTTAGATTTATCGGCTGGCATTTCAAAGGTTTCCAACCACAAACCATTCATGTGGCGGTAAAAATCGTCTTGTGCACGGACTTTTTTGTTCATGTTGTTCAGATCAATACCTGAGCTCAAGGCTTGTGTTGCAGCTACGGCTTTTGCTTCTTTAGCCAATGCTACAGGCGCATTGAATGACATCAAGCTCAAGGCGATGCCAGTGGCGAGTAAAGTTTTTTTCATGGTTCTCTCACTATTGGATTAAAAATTTCGCCAGTCAGTTTATCGCTGACTGGCTGTGAATTCATGTGTCTATAGTCCTGAAAAGGCTTCGGACATAACATACGTTGAATTAGAGTAACGTTTCGAGGGCTTTGATGTTACTGGCTATGCGTTTTTTATTGGCCTGGCTGTAGTCGCTGGATTTAGCGGTTGAATACCAAGTTTTCAACAATGCCAAGGCTTGTTCGCTTTCACCTGCTGTTTTTTCCCCGGCCATGCGCTCTGACAGTACTTTGACTTGGTAAGCCATGCGGGCTTCCATATGTGATTCCGGGGTCTCTAATCCTGTCAAGAACTCAGCTTTTAACAACAATTCATCACAATGTTCATCATCGGCTTGGCTTTGTTGCCTGGTTTCAAAATCAGCTTTATCGTGAGCCTGTGCCGCTTCCAATAATTCGGCTACCTGCGCTTCATCTCCTTTTTCACAAGCTTGATCAAATTGTTTCAAGGTCTGTAATGAAGCCAAGACTTGCGCAGATTGCAGTTTTTGCACTGCATCATCGGCTTGTTGTATTGCCGATTGATATGTTGGGTTTAAGGCTTTGAGGTCCTGAAAATCCTGCTGCCACTGTTGCGATAATTGTGATTTTAATTGTTTGATGTCATCTTCGGTTTCAGCGTTTTTCAGGGATTTATTGAATGTTTTCAATGCAGTTTGTGCGGCTTTTTTATGTGCAGCTTGGGCTTCATTTTGCTCTTTGTTCAACGTTTCTCGCTTATTGAACAAGGCGTCATTGGCTTTGCGGAATTGTTTCCACAGTTTGCGCTCGGTGTATTGTTTGACGATGCCGGCTTTTTTCCATTGTGCTTGTAAGCCTTTGGCTTGCTCAATGGCTGCAGCCAAATCTTCTTCATCGTGCAATGCAATGGCTTGGTCTATCAAAGCGCGTTTTTTGGCCTCTGCTGCGTCGTACCATTTGCTCAACTGGCCATCAATTCGATCAATGCCCTTGCGCAGTTTCTTGGCCATAACACCACGTTGTTTTGGTGGTAATTTATCCAACGATTTCAGGTGCTTAATGGCTGTTCTTGTCATCCTTGCCAAGTCGCGTTCACTGCTGTTTTCCAAATCCACTTGCATCATTTCATCGACCATGGCTTTGATGTCGTCCATGTGACTGTTTTGGGTTTCAGAGCGTTTCTCAAAAAAGGGTTGTGTCGGCTCAAACAGTGCTTTAGAAACGGTTCTGAATTCTTGCCACATTTTTTGGTTGCGGGAGGGGAATTTGTCGCCTTCCAATTTTTCCATGTCTTCCAATGCATACCAGCGTTCATTGGAATCTTTGAGCTTTTTCAATACCGCATCGGGGTGAGTGGCTGTGCCTACCAAGGCCACCAGTTCGTCAATGATGTCTTGACGGACTTTGTCGTTGCTCCATTTTTGCCATTGACGCAGTTCTTTCAGCTGTGTCCAAACATTGTCAATATTGTATTTGTTTTTCTTGATCAGTGGGTGTTGGAAGCCCGCCACTTTTTTCAAACTGGCCATTTGATTGGTGATGATTTTGGCCTTGGAAAGGTGGCCGTCTTTGATTTCACCCTGTGCTTGGTCAATCAATCCAATCAATTGCTGTGCCGCTTCGTCACGTTTCTTAGCCGATTGTTCAATTTTTTCTGCTAATTTTAAAATGCCACTGTCGTACTGGGTCGATAATTGATTCAAGCTGACCGAGGGGTGGGCACCTTTGATGGCCTTTTGCCAACGGCTTTTGAACTGGCTTAATTGATTGGGCTGTACAATTTCTTGAGACAAAACTTTTTGCAGGGCATCATAGGCTTGGGTGGCGCTTTCTGGTACTTGCTGCTGTTTCAGTTTGCTGTCTCTTGCTGTGGTCAATTGAGCCAAGGCATCAATCAACAGCGTTTGATCAGTTTGATTCAGTTGTTGTTGTTCTATGTGTTGGAATTTATCCAACTGCGTTTGGACTTGACTGAGGTTCCAATCGTTAATTTTTTTAACCGCCAGCTGCAATTCATTCAACTGTGTTTTGGCTCGCTGGGCTTTTTGTTTGTTTAAAAAACTTTCACGATGTTCTGGGTCAAGAATCATTTTGGCGGCAGCAAAGGCGCCACTGTACCTTTGTTTGATGGCATCCTTACAATCGCCCTTGATGTCTTGCCATTGCGCTTCAATGGCGGCCAAATCCACTGATGATTTTTGATGTACTACGGCTTCTAGCTGCTGGCACAGTTTCAATGCTTTTTCTTCAGCGTCTTGGTTGTCTTGTCCTTTGTTGCGCATGTTTTGCACTTGTTGATATAGTGCTTTATTCTTCTTTTTCAGAGGCTTGGAAATTCTTTGTAATGTGGATTCTTGAGATATTTTTTGTAAAATGGCTTGCTGTACCTCAGAATCTTTTTCTTTCAACAACAAATCACCTAATGTGCCTTGCTGTTCTAATTGACTGATGGCTTGCAAACGTACCGATTTGTGCTCAGCCTTTTCTGCCAAATAGACCAATGAATCATTGTCCTTCAGGCCTGTTAATGCACTGCTTTCTTCTGCTTTAGCGACCAAATGGGTCCACTTTTTCCTTGCCAATTTTTTGATTTCCGCTTGGTCGTTGTTGTTGGCGATTTCATTCAATTGTGCCTGGTCATCAATGCGGCTTAATGCGGCTTTCCTGACCTTCAAGCTGGTGTCACTTGCTATGATTTGTGACAGGGCTTGTAATAAGTCACTTCCATCGTCTGTTTGGACAGCGGTGAGGCGGACTTGTTCGTTGGGGCTTTGCCATTTGGGTTTGTTGAACCAATTGAATATACTCATAATTATGCGACCTTTTGCATGAAGTGATGTTGAATGAACTGTAGTTGTTCAGCCGCCTGATCAATTTTCATGATTTGGCGGGTACCGGGGGCAAGTTGCATGCCTTTGAGGAACCATTTGATGTGTTTCCTCGCCATGCGGCAACCTGTGAACTCACCATAAAAATCGTGTAAGTTTTTGACGTGTTGATACATCACTTCAACGATTTCCTGGTCAGTGGGTTTGGCACAGTGTGTGCCAGTATTAAGGTAGTGGTGGATTTGTTTGAAGATCCATGGGTTACCTTGGGCGGCGCGACCGATCATGATGCCGTCACAGCCTGTTTCTTCAAGCACGGTTTGTGCTTTTTCTGGGGTGTTGATGTCACCATTGGCGATGACTGGAATCGAAATGGCGGCTTTGGCTTGCTTGATTAACTTAAAATCAGCACTGCCTTGAAATTTCTGTGCTTTGGTGCGGCCGTGGATGAACAGGGCTTGGATACCAGCTTGTTCAGCAATCTGAGCGATTTGAATGATGTTTTGGTTGTCACTGTCCACTCCAAGACGGGTTTTTAATGTGACAGGAACATCTACGGCATTGACGGCTGCCTGGCAAATTTCTGCCACCAAATCAGGGTAGGCCATCAAGGCCGAGCCACATTTTTTCTTGGCCACTTTTTTTTGCGGACAGCCCATGTTGATGTCAATGATTTGAGCGCCATTTTCCTCATTGAATCGTGCGGCTTCTGCGAGAGCTTCTGGTTCGGCACCAGCGATTTGTACGGCGATGGGACCGGGTTCTCCATCGTGGTTCATTCGGAACTGGGTTTTAGCGGTTTTGAGTAATGACAAGTCACAACTGAGCATTTCTGAAACGACAAATGAAGCACCAAGTTGACGGCACATTTGTCTGAAAGGCCGATCGGTGACACCCGCCATCGGCGCCAGCATGACTGGATGTTCGATGGTGTAGGGTCCGATGGCCAAAGTATTCATGCTGTGCTGTTGCTCAAATCAATTGGTTAAAAATTTTAAAACCAGATACCCAAGTGGCCAAAGATGAACCCACATTGGTCAAAACAAAAACCAGAAGTACCCGTGTGACGGGGTTTTTCCACCAGCCTTTGGCATGGGTGGCATCTTGTTGTAACGCTTCAAAATCATGGACTTTGGGTTTTCTGACCATGGTTTCTACCAAGGCGGCCACCATGCCTGCAGCTATGGTGGGGTTCAGTGATGTGAAAGGCGCCGCCACCATGGCTGCCAGTATGGTTAAGATGTGCCCACCAGCAATCAAAGCACCCACTGCTGACATCAATCCATTGTAAATAACCCAAGTCTTGATCATGTCCCAGCCGATGTCTGGGTTCTTAGAAAAGCCCCAAGCAAAGCCGGTTAAAATAATCAAGGTAATTAACCAGGGCAAGGCTTTGACCCACAAGGCTTTGGGAGGCAAGGTGTTCAGTTCTTTGATGCTTTGCGCTGTGTTGATGGGTTCTGACAGGTATTTTGTGGTTCCTGATAAATGTCCTGCACCAATCACAACCAGCACTTTTTTAGGAGCTTCTTGACTGTTTTGAACCGCTTCTTGCAATCTGGCTGCCATGAACTGGTCGCGCTCGTCAATCAATGAATGGTATAGGTTTTCAGAATTCTCAGAAAATTCTTTGAAGGTGCTTTCTAAAATATCACCAGTTTTTAAATTTTCAATTTCTTCTTTGGATACTTCTTCGCTTTCAAAGAAACCACCAAAGCCAAAAATCAAATTCACCTTCTCCAAGAAAGACAAGGATCGCCAAGTGCGTTTCATGGTGATGCCCACACTTCGATCAATTTTCCATAAGGGCAGGTCTTTTTCTTGGGCAGAAACGATGGCTTGTTTCATTTCAGCACCGGGTTCAACACCCAGTTGGTCAGCCAAACGTTTTTGGTAGGCACTCATGGCCAAATTGGTGGCAATTAAACCGGTTTGTTTGTTTTTGATGATGCTGACCAAATCCATGTTGCGGTATTTGTTCTTGTCAGTTAATGCTTGGTAGCGAATTTCATCCAGTTCAATGGCAACGGCATCAAATTCATCTGTATCAATCAAGTCCCTCACCACGTCTGCGCTTTTTTGTGATACATGCGCAGTGCCCAAAAGGCACATGGAGACGTCATTGTGCGTAACCCATTGGTGTGGTTGGTCAGATAATATCGTTTCGGCGTTCAAATTGAGCTCAACAGCATAAAAAAGCAGCTATTCTATCACCATTTTGATGCACTTTCAGTGCCCTTGTTTTTTTTGCCTATTTGCCTTCTTTGACATTCAAAATTTCTGCCAAAACCACCGTCGCATAAGCGCCAGACGGTAACTCAAAAGTCAGTTTTAAATCGTCTTTCAACCATTCATGTTGTAGTTTTTTTGGGCAAAGTCGGATGGCACGGCGGTCTTGCTTCACCCTGAATTGTTCAAAGCCAGGAAAATACTCAGGAGTTTGTGCCGCTATGCTTTGCTCAAAAGTAGCACATTCGGCCTGACTTTGTACTTCATCTTCACCCCACAGGGCAGCTGAAATGTGAATGTCTTTGTCAGCCAACCGTTGTGTCAATTCTGTTTGGGTCGCTTCACTGGCATGAAACCATGAATGGCTGTTGTTCAATTGCATGATGTCACCATCAATCACTTCATCCCAGGTTTGGTTCTTGATTCTAGCAGTGAGGATGTTGTTGAAAATGTGGCTGCGAGCTGTTGAAATCAAAAGGCTTTTTAGGTTTTTGTTGCGGGTTTTGAAACGGCCTGAGAATAGATCTTTGGCTTTTTGTATGTTGGCCATGTTGTTGCCAAAACGTTGTTGGCCAAAATAATTGGGTACACCTTGGTTTTTGATGTTTAGTATGTTTTGTTCAATGGATTCTTTAGCACCATGAATATCTCGAATCAATAGTTCAAAGCGATTGCCTTTTAAAAATCCTGTTTTGAGTTTTCGGTTGTGCCAATGTGTCTTCAATATTTTAATTTCGCTGGGTAATGCTTTTTGGATATCTGTTTCGTTGATTTGCGGCAGTTGTACACTGAACCACTGTTGGGTGACGGCGTGGCGGTCCTTCAAACCAGCATAACCAACGTTTCTGTTGGGCACTTGGCAAATGTGTGCCAGTTGTTTGGCCACCCAATCGGTGTTGCTGTCTGTTTTTTCAACCCACAACCACAAATGCTCACCATCGCCCGTGAAGTCGACCTCTGGACTGATTTCTGTGACCCTGAAATCTACTGGCTGTGTTTTGATGGTTCCAGTGGCGTTTAATTCATTGTGGCTTGGAAACAATTGTTTAAATTGGTGGCTCATGGTTTGGCCTCAAAATCATCAGCAAAGATCACATCAGAATTGACTAATGTGGCCAAGGAGGCCAGAGCCGCCATATTGGTTCGAATGATGTACAAAGCTTGGTTATTGTTTAAGTTTTCTGGTAAGTCGGAGCTCCTGTGGTAATCATCGTATTGATCCCAGTCATCATCAATAGACAAGATGGCTGGCATGCCATTATTGATGTAGGGCATGTGATCTGAACCGAAAGGATTGAGGCTGGTATAAACGGTTAATTCTGGTACGTAGGTGGCTGCCATTTGTTCCAAGTGTTGCATGATGTGTTGTTGCGCCTGTGAAGTTTCTAACAGCAGTTTATGGCTAGAGCCATCTTTATAACCGATCATGTCCATGGTGAGTACGGCTTTGATATCGTCTCGTTCTGCGGCGGTCAAGCTGTTGACGTGGTGCGCACTGCCAAGCAAGCCTTGCTCTTCGCCAGAGTAACAAATAAACAACAGGCTGCCTTCAAAAGCGTGCATGCTGGCCACTCGCGCCATTTCAAGAACGGCCGCACAGCCACTGGCATTGTCAACCGCACCAGGCGAACCACCAGAATAGGGGATGGAATCCATGTGTGCGCCGATCAAATACCAATCATTAGGTCGTGTTAGGCCAATTTGGCTGGCCATGATATTGTGTGTGGTTTGGTTGTTGACTTGGAATGCAGGAGTTGTAACGTCATAGCCTAAGGCTGTTAATTTATTGGCTATCCAGTCTTTGGCTAGGTCGTTGTCTTGGCTACCTGTAACTCGATTCCAGCCCGTTAATGTGACCACATCACTAAGCCATCGGTCGCTGTCTATTTGTGTCAATACCAGCTCGATATTGGGGTCAGCAATCCTTTTTTGTGCTTGAGATGGTTTGATGGGATGAAATTTGGATGCTTCCAATAATTGCCAATGTGATTGTTCATGAGCAGAAAGGCTTTCAATTTTATTTTTATTGGCTGAATTTATATAGCCATAGCCATGAGCTGGTTGTGTAACCGTGATGCCATGTGCTTTGAGGTGATGCTGGTTGCCGCGAACCACCCATTGATCAGCAGTTGCTTGAAAAATAGTCATGGCCAGTAGGTTGCCGATTATAATGCGATGCATGAAATTCAAGGTCAGAAAAAGATGACACATATTCTACTGCATTTTATGGTGCCTATTGCGGTGGCGTTGTGTCTATATCGAAAGCAGTGGCAAAGGGCTGTGGTGATAATGTGGTTGACCATGCTGGTGGATTTAGACCATTTGTTGGCTGTGCCGATTTATGCCCCAATGCGGTGTAGCATTGGTTTTCATCCTTTGCATGAGCTTTGGTTTATTGCTGTCTATGTGGGTATGTTGATTTGGAAACCGACACGAATCATTGGATTGGGCTTGGTGATTCATATGGTTTTAGACAGTTTAGATTGTTACCAAAACGTCGGTGTTTGGATGACGTGACCCCTGGGTGGGGCCACGTTTTTTTGAGCAATGTTATTTGGAATTGATGCCTTGTTTTTCCAAATATTCTTGGTATGTGCCTCGGTAATCAACCACTTCGTCTGCTTTGATTTCCATGATTCTTGTGGCAATTGATGATACAAATTGTCTGTCATGCGAAACAAAGATTAAAGTGCCTTCATAGTTTTCTAAGGCCAAGTTTAATGACTCAATGGATTCCATGTCCAAGTGATTGGTGGGTTCATCCATGATGATGACGTTGGGCTTTTCTAACATGATTTTTCCGAACATCATGCGGCCTTTTTCACCACCCGAGAGGACTTTGATTTTTTTCTTGGAATCTTCTTTAGAGAACAGCATGCGGCCCAAAACGCTGCGAACATCCTGCTCGTCATCGTCTTTTTGTTTGAATTGATCCATCCAATCGAACACAGTCATGTTGTCGTTGAACTCGCCCATATTGTCTTGCTTAAAGTAACTGATTTTGACGTTTTCTGACCATTTCACTGTACCAGAATCGATGTCAACGTTTTCAGTGATGCTGTTCAAAAAGGTGGTTTTACCAATGCCATTGGATCCAATCACCGCAAGGCGTTCACCCACTTCAAGCAGTATATTCAAATCTTTGAAAATCTGTTGGTCATCGTAAGCTTTACTCAAACCATTCACTTCAATGGCATTTCTGAACAGTTTTTTACCTTGTTCAAAGACGATATATGGGTTCACGCGTGAAGAAGGTTTGATGTTTTCCAGTTTGATTTTGTCCAATTGCTTTTGACGTGAGGTGGCTTGTTTGGCTTTCGATGCATTGGCCGAAAAGCGTGAGACAAAGCTTTGTAGTTCAGCAATTTGAGCCTTTTTCTTGGCATTTTCTGCATACAATTTTTCACGTGCTTGGGTAGCCGCTGTCATGTATTCATCGTAATTACCAGGGAATAAACGCAATTGACCGTAATCCAAATCAGCCATGTGAGTGCAGACTGAATTTAAAAAGTGACGGTCATGCGAAATGATGATCATGGTGGATTTTCTGGCATTCAAAGTGTCTTCCAGCCAGCGGATGGTGTTGATGTCTAAGTTATTGGTCGGCTCATCCAACAACAATACATCAGGATCGGCAAACAAAGCTTGGGCCAACAAAACACGCAACTTCCAACCCGGCGCCACTTCTGACATCAAGCCAAAATGTTGTTCTTCTGGGATTTCCAAGCCCAGCAACAATTCACCAGCCCGTGCTTCAGCTGAATAGCCATCCATTTCTGCAAATACACCTTCAAGCTCAGCTACCTTCATGCCTTCTTCTTCAGACATTTCAGGCAATGCATAAATGCGGTCGCGTTCTGCTTTGACTGCCCACAAATCTTTGTCGCCCATGATGACAGTATCCACCACTGAAAATTCTTCAAAGGCAAACTGATCCTGACCCAAAACACCAATGCGGTCATCTGGGTCAAAACTGACGTTGCCAGATGATGGCACCTGCGCACCAGTCAGTATTTTCATGAATGTCGACTTACCACAACCATTGGCACCAATCAGACCGTAACGGTTGCCATTACCGAACTTCATGGAAATGTGTTCAAAAAGGGGCTTTGAGCCAAATTGCATGGCGATGTTTGCAGTTGTAATCATTGTGCTGACCGGTGGTACTGTAAAAAAGGCGCGATTATAGACGATTTCAAGCATAAATGTACTGTATCTGTTGGCTATTCGTTCATCAAAATGGCAATGAGTGAAATATTGTTGATGCTTAACATGAACGGTTATTGTTCAGGTACAATCATGAAATGCAAACCGGTGATATTACAAAAATATTAAATCAAAACACCAAGATGGACAAGGCGTCATTGGATCATATTTTTTCCATACTTTATGAGGAAATCAAATCCACAGCCAATCGTCAATTGGCACATGTTCATAATCACCACACCATCAGTGCCACTGTTTTGGCAAACGAATGTTATTTGAAATTATTAAAGGTCAATCATTTAAACCATGAAGACAGTCGTCACCTATTGAATTATTTGGCGCGTGCCATGCGCTGTTATTTGATTGATCAAATACGCAGTAAAAACAGAGAAAAGCGAAAAGGGCAGATAGTTCAACAAAACTTCACCCAAATTTTAGGTTCTGGAGA
>JAUIHY010000052.1 GCA_030432115.1 Gammaproteobacteria bacterium
GGGTGGCATCTGACAAGTTTTTTAACGATTTCAAACAGTGGTAAGTGTGCTCAAAATGGTTATATACCGGCACAATCACACTCACTTTGGGTTCGGCGGGTAGCTTCAGTGTCAATTTTTGGAAATCTTGTGTGACCTGGCTGACTGACACGGGTGCAGCCGGTGGTGCTGGTTTTTTAAATTTACCGAGTATGATTTTAATGGTGGCAGCCAAACCTCGAGTTTTCAAGCTGTTGATGCCTCTTTTGGGCCAGGATTTGATTTGTTTTGCTCTGAATTTCACAGCATTCCTTTTGTGTCGCGCCCAGGTGGTGAAGTGTCGTATGGGGCGTGTTACCCGCCATGAGCGGCTTTGATAAACAGATTGCAACTGCTGATTGAGGTGATTGCGATGTTGTTCCATCTTGTCCAGTGCCTCAATTTTTTCCACCAACTGGGCACCTGTTTCAAGCAGTTCATCGTCCTTTTGTTTTAGCAATTTTTGCGATGCTTGCCGCTCTGCACTGTGTTGCACTTCCGTCGCTTGCATCGCTTCTTTTTGTTGCGTTATGGTCGCCATCAAATTGACTTCTTGGCTTTTGGCCAATGTCAAATTATGTTCCAAATGATTCACTTGTTGACTTAAGTTTTCGGCCCATTTGGTTTTGTCTTTGCTCTCTTGCGCTAAGTCTGAACAGGATTGTTTTAAGCGATTCAGGGTTGATTGCTGTCCCAAAACCTCTTGCGCCCAGCGCTGAGGGTGATTCAATTGCCATTCAGCTGGTGAATTGGGTTTGGATTTAGGCTCAAGCGCGTACACCGACTGATAAGCTTGCATGGCCGCCTCAGTGGACAAGGGTTTTAACTGCTTTAATTGTTCATGTACGGCTTGTAATGCTGATCGGTCATTTTTCAAGGCCAAGATTTGTTTAACAAAATCAGTCGCTTGGGAAGCGGCTAAAAAGCCAGTTTTTTTATCTGTGATTCTGGCTGCCAGCGCACCATGACCGGTGGATAACACCGGGATGGCAGCAGACTGCAACTCACTCAAGGTGTAATTAAATGTTTCAGATGCCAAGGATGTGATCAGAGCCAGCTGTGGCCTGGCATCGGCCAACAAATCGTCCAACTCACTTTTTTGGTAATCCATCACCACTTTGATTTGCGGGTTGGGCAGGTATTTTTTGCCTTCGTTTCCAGCGCCCAGAAAAACAAATTGAATGTCTTTGTGGTCTTTTAAATGCACCAAACAATCGTCCAAAATGGCCTGCCCTTTGGGTGGGTTGATGCGACCCAACACCAATACCGTAAAAACAGCTGATTCGGCTTGATAGTTTATTGTTGGTATTGGATTGATGCCATGAGGCAGAATTTGAATTTTTTCAAAGCCATCAGTCGCATTCAATTTAAGCACATTGGTTTTTACCGATTGACTGGGTGCCACCAAGGTCACATGTTTTTGTTTTATGGCCTCGTTTTCAGCTTGCTGCCAAGCTTCCCATTGTGGTTTTTCAATCTGCCCAAAGGGTTCTTCAACCGTGGCATCGAGCGCCTGCTCAATGGCAGCTTCTGTGATCTGGTCTCCGTCTAACTGGGCATTCAATAGCGGCCAATGTGGGAAATAATCATGCATCACCCGCAAGGTGGGCAAACCCGTGTTTAAGCAATCCATGGCATGACCAATCAAGGTCGATACCACCAAGCCTTGAACATCCCACTCCTTGATGATGCGCGCTAAATTGGCTTGATATTCTTCATTGCTGACGGCCGTGGCTTTGATGGGCCTGTTCATTTGTATGCAATCCAACTCAAAACCATCCGTACCTTGCCAAAACAGTCGGTACTGTTCTCCATGTTGGTGGCGGTACAATTCACCGCAGCTGGTCAATACCAAATGATGGTATTGCGAGTGACAGTTAATGTAATCATCAATCCATTTGTGCACGCCGCCGCCCCAATCCATGCTGATGTGCAACAACACCGGTTTACCATCCAACCTGGGGTAGGCTTGATTGCTGTGAAACTGTGACAGTTGCGCATTTTTCACATGAAAGTCAGCCAAAGGATGGGCAGGCAATGGCCTTTGGTCACCAATGTCTCTGGCATCGGTCAGCACCAAATGGTCTGCGTCTCTTTGCACCAAACAATGGCTCATGGCATGTTTATTGAGTTCTGGATCCATCAATCCTGATAAAGCAGATTTATTGCGCAGCCAAAAGCAAGCGTGGTTCAGTTGACCGGTTGGGTAATAGCTGGGTTTTTGGTTCAGATACAAACACTGGTCCAACGCCTGTACACCACCATCAAAAACCTGCCCTTTGGCCAAAGGAGACAGTTCAAAATATTCACAACTCAAGGCCGAACAAACCACCACCGACTCGGGCAAATCAATGGCACGGCTTAAACGCGCTTTCCAGTACGCAGGCCTGGTGGCCGCAGCATCAGTGACAATCAAAGCTGAATCTTCAGGTAATTGTTCAAGCAAAACCGTTATCAGCTCAGTATCCAATTGTTGATTGGCCACATGATAACCACCTTCCAAAAGGCACAGACCTTGCGCAGCTGTGACTTCTGAGCTGTTGTAATAAATGATGAGCGCATTATTTTTCATGCGCGCATTCTACCAAAAAGCCCGCACACAAGGTGCAGGCTTATCACTTCTGGTGTTAATTTTATGCTCAGTTTATAAGCCCAATTCCGGTAAGGCTTGTTTTTCATAACCAGCGGGTACTTGAAACATGGCCGACCCTAAATCATTGTGAGACACATCCACCAAACTGGCTTTAACACCGTTCATGTCGTATTGGACTGGCACCACTTGGCCAATTTGGTCCAAGTTCATGCTGTTGTCATTACCAAATTGCGCTGCCAATTTTTCTGCCACCTTCATCATCCCACTGATGGCATCATATTCTCCAGCGGAAATCCCCAATGAACCATATTCAGCCACACAAAAATCTCCAGTGTTTTTTCCTTTGGTGATTTTTTCAACAACCTCACAAGCATACCCATTCACATCTCTTGATTCAGCGGTTTTTTGGTATTCGGGGACTGGGGCCTGCTTGGGCATGCGGCTTTTGATCATGCCTTCCATCATGGCACGGGCTTGCTCACGTTGCGCCTCTGGCATGTTGGCCAATTGTTTATCAAGCATGGCATTTACCATGGCAGATACATCACTGAGTTTCTCAATTTCTTCAGCTCCAAAGGGCATGTATTTTTTCTCACTGTGCATCACCACTGTGAAACTGCCTTCACCCTGTCGGTAAATGACTTCTGTTTTTTCCTGACCTTCGCTGCTGACCATTTTAATCACGCCATCACTTAAGTACATCACCGATGCTTCTTGACCTTTGGCATTGTTATAAACCAGCGTGGTGTCAGCCCACGCCGCTGTTGTCATTAATGTGGTGGCCAAAGCCAATGCTTTAAATTTCATGTTTTTCTACCTCAATTATTTGAATTACTTTTACTGGTTTGCAGCAAAGCGCACAGTTTAACAAACCTTACTTAAACATCATGTTAACATGCCCTTTTTTAAATTGTGAAACAGAACACAACCTTGGCCAAAAAGAAGAACAAAACAAAAATACGTTGGTTCAGGTGGCTCATCAAGCCTGCCATTTTTTGTGTGGGTGTGGCCATAGGCCTTTGCTCACCATGGTATTTTTATATCCAACACGTCACCAACAGCATCATCCATGAGACCTGGGAAGTGCCTTCTGTGGTTTATGCCCGACCTTTGGAGTTTTACCAAGGCCTTCAGCTGAGTCGCAAAGCATTGTTGTTTGAACTTGACCTGTTGGGATACCAACAAGTCACAGGCTCCCCACAACTGGGCCAGTATCAAGTCCACAACAATGCCTTTGATATTCACAGCAAAGGATTTAACTTCCCCGATGGAAAACAGCCACCACAACGCATCAAACTCAACATCACGAACAGTGCTGTGGCGCTGCAATCACATGAAATCATCAGACTGGAGCCCAAGGTCATGGGTCACTTTTTCTCCAGTGCTTTCGAAAACCGCCACCCCATGAAGCTGGAACAAATGCCCAACAGTTTGGTGCAAGGTATTCAAGCTGTTGAGGACCGTGAATTCAAACACCACCATGGTGTCGACTGGTGGGGCATCACCCGTGCCATGGTGAAAAACATCATGGCTGGAAAAATTGTCCAAGGTGGCAGCACCATCACCCAACAATTGGTCAAAAACAAGCTGCAATATGACCAACAAAGCTGGCTCAGGAAATTACACGAAGCACTGGCTGCGACATTAATAGAAGCTAAACTGAGTAAAAAAGACATTCTTGAAATGTACTTGAATGAAATTTTTTTTGGCCAAGACGGCAAAGTGGCCATCCATGGTGTGGTCGATGCAGCCAGCTTTTATTTTGCCAAACCTGTGGAACGGCTGGCCATCCACGAGCAGGCCGTGTTGGTCGGTATCATCAAAGGCCCTTCTTGGTACAACCCCATCAGAAACCCAGAACGCGCCATACAAAGACGCAATGTGGTGCTTAAAGTTTGGCACGACACCGGCATCATCAACACCCAAACATGGCAAACAGCGCAAGCCAAACCACTGGGATTATCACAACACCGGAAGCTCAAAACAGACTATGACGACTATATGGCCGTGGTCAAAATGCAATTAAAGCGTCAATTTTCTGACCATGAATTGAAGCAAAATGGCTTGCGTATATTCACTAATCTGGATCCCTATGTGCAATACATCAGCAACCAAACCGCACGCAGAACACGCCAGTGGTTGGACGCCAATATGGAAGCAGCCATGGTCATCAGCAATGCCAGAACAGGAGAACTTCTGGCCATGACCGGTTCTCAATCTCCCCATTCTCAGTTCAACCGTGCCTTGTTGGCGCGACGCCAGATTGGTTCATTGATCAAACCTTTGGTGTTTTTGGCGGCTTTGGAACGTTTGAGTGGTTTTGATTTGGACAGCATGCTGGAAGACAAACCTTTGCGTGTGAGCACCCGAGACGGTAAAGCCTGGCAGCCCAAAAACTGGGACCAACAGAGTCAAGGCCGAATCACGGCTCGTCATGCTTTGGTCCATTCGCGCAACCAAGCCACCGTTGATTTGGGCTTGCGTTTGGGATTGGATAATCTGATTGATTTCCTCGAAAGTTTAGGTCTCAACATCAACCGTGCACAACACCCATCATTGTTTCTTGGCGCCATAGAACTAACCCCATTTGATGTCCAACATTTATATGCCATGTTCTCAACCCAAGGACAGGTTCAAAAAATCAACGCCATTCGCAGCGTCAGTGATGCCGACAACCAAACCCTGTCACGCAGCAAAACCACTGTTAATCACCCCGTTTCCAAACAGAACATTGCCCAAATCAACCAAGCCATGCACCTGACCACCGTCAGTGGCAGTGCCCGAAAAATCACAGGGAAATTTGCCCTGACTGGCCATTACTTTGGCAAGACCGGCACCACCAACGCAGGTAAAGACAGTTGGTTTTCAGGCTTTGATTCGCGTTATTTAGCCACCGTTTGGGTGGGGCGAGATGACAACCAAGCCACACCCTATTCCGGCAGCTCGGGTGCTTTGGTGCTGTGGGCTCATTTGTTTAAGAACTTATGAGTAATTTGCGGTAAGATGACGCCTTTTGATACCCACAAATTGCCATGAAAAAAACCGGCACAATCTTGTTAATGATTGCGGTTTTGACTGCCTGTCAACGCACCAAACCCAACATTGATGATGACATCAGGAACCCGTCCAATGAGCACGGTTCGGTGATTGACGTCACACCGATGTTACCTGATGCCGTTTGGTCATTGATTGAGCAGGCTGAAGCACACAAAAAAAATGCCGCTTTTTCTCAAGCCATCAACACCCTACAAAGGGCTTTGCGTATTGCGCCACATTCACCGTTGGTGCAACAGCATTTGGCTGAAATGTTTTTGGCCGAGGGTCAATATCATGAAGCTTTGCTTTGGGCGGAAAAAGTAACCAATCAGGGACCCCAGTTCGGCCAATTGTGCCAACGTGCCAGGCGGGTGCTTTCCTTAGCCGCAGAAATGCTGGGAGAAACCGAAAAACAAGGCCAAGCATTGGATGCCATTGCCTCATGTGTACAAGAAGCCAAGCCGAGGTATTGATGCCTTTGAACATCAACAGTGTTTTGGGCGAAGGGGGCATATTCAGCCAAAACTTGCCCCATTTTAAAGCCAGGCCACAGCAACTGGACTTGGCAGAAGCCATTGCAGAGTGCATTCAAAACAAAGACATTTTGATAGCCGAAGCAGGTACAGGAACGGGTAAAACCTTTGCTTACCTCATCCCAGCTTTGCTCTCTGGCAAAAAGACCATCGTTTCAACGGGAACGAAAACCCTACAAGACCAGTTGTTCACCAAGGACATTCCGAAAATTTTGGAACTGCTGAACATCAAACCCAAAGTGCGTTTGTTGAAAGGCCGTAATAACTACCTATGTCTTGAGCGTTACAAAAAGGCGAGCTTTCTGCCACTCAGCCGCTACCCTGAAAACAAAGCTTTGTTTAAAACCATTGCCTCTTGGGAACACCACACAAAAAACGGTGAAATTTCAGAGCTCAGTGATTGGTTGGACGATCGACGACAGCTGATTCCACATATAACTTCCACCGCTGAAAACTGCCTCGGCAGTGAATGTGGCCATTACAATGACTGCTTTGTTTACAAAGCCCGCCGCCGTGCTCAGGAGGCCGACTTATTGGTCATCAACCACCATTTGTTGTTTGCTGACATGGCCATCAAACAAGGTGGTTTTGGCGAATTGTTACCCAAAAGTGATGTGATGGTCTTGGATGAATCACACCAGGTGCCAGAAATTGCTGGTCGCTTTTTTTCTGAAAGTTTCACATCAAGACAAATCACCGATCTATTGTCTGATTTGGCCACCGAATCTGGCACAGTCAGCGGTGGTTTTGCCACCATCAGCCAAGCCCATGAGGCTTTGAAGCATGCGACCCGAGATTTGTTGCTGGCATTACAACAAAGCCGCTCAAGCAAAGGTGATGTGGCCAGTTTATTTGAAATCGCCAGTACAGAAGATGCTTTTGACCTGTGGCTGCTTCAACATGGTCAGTTGGTGGCCGCCACAGAACCCTTGGTGACCCAAAGCCCCGGTCTCCAACAGTTGTACATCCGGCTTTGTGCCCACGGTGATTTACTCAATGACATCATGAACCAATCAGATCCTGACAGTGTTTATTGGTATGACTTGCGTGACAAGTATTTTGCACTCAACAAGTCGCCCATAGATGTGGCCAAACCACTGAATCAAGTCAGAAGTGGGATGGAAACGGCTTGGGTACTGACCTCGGCCACTTTGACCGTGAATCAAAAATTCGGTCATTACCAACACCAAACAGGCTTTTCTCCAGCCCAAACCATGGCATTAGAAAGTCCTTTTGATTATCCCAATCAAGCTTTGATGTTGTTGCCGCAACAATTGCCAGAACCCAATGACCCGCGATATAACAACGCCATGTTCAGCTATGTTTTACCCGTGATAGAAGCAGCCAAAGGCGGTGTGTTTTTCTTGTTCACTTCACATCGCGCTTTACAAATGGCTGCCCAATTTTTTCAGCACAAAACACACCGGCCATTGTTTGTTCAAGGCCAAGGCAACCGCAATGAATTGTTGGATAACTTTCGTGAAGCAGGCAATGGTTTGTTGCTTGGTGCGGCCAGTTTTTGGGAAGGCGTGGATGTCTCTGGTGCCAGTTTAAGCTGTGTCATCATTGACAAGCTGCCTTTTGCCCACCCCAATGACCCAGTATTGAAAGCCAAAATTGATCACATCAATAAAAACGGAGGCAATGCCTTTGTTGAGCACCAAATCCCCAAAGCCATCATCGCCCTGAAACAAGGTGTTGGCCGTTTGATTCGAGGCGAGCAAGACCGAGGTGTTTTGGTGATATGCGACAAACGCATCAAAACCAAACCCTACGGTCAACAATTCTTGAAATCACTGCCGCCATTTAAACGCAGCCACGAAATCAAAGATGCCTTGGCTTTCTTCCAATCTGAGGAATCAAGCCAGTAATTTTTTCATCGCCATCTTGCGCTTCAAAGTTGATAAATGGTCGAGAAAAACGATGCCTTGCAGGTGATCTAATTCATGCTGAATACACACCGCCAACAAACCGTCAGCTGACAACTCATGCCACTCACCAGCAATGTCTTGGTACTTCATGACCAGTTGTTCTGCCCTTTTGACCTTGGCATAAATGCCGGGTACTGACAAACAACCCTCTTCATAGGTTTGGCTGCCGGTGGCCTCGATGATTTCAGGATTGATAAAGACCATCGGTGTGTCACTGTCTTCTGAAACATCCATGACCACCACTTTTTGATGCACATCGACTTGAGTTGCTGCCAAGCCTATTCCAGGCGCTGCATACATGGTTTCCAACATGTCTTCAGTCAGCTGCGCCAAAGAGCCGTCAAAGTCAGTGACCCGTTGGGCTTTGGTTTTTAACTTTGGGTCAGGCAGGGTTAATATGTCTAAAATGGCCATGGTTCACAAAATAAGATATGAATAAGTGAGATAAATATAAGGGTTCATGGCACAGAATTAAATGATGTTTTTGGCTTTTTTAGTTGAAAATTGTGAGGTTTACCAATTTTTTGTTTTATTTTTTGCATAAAATAGCTAAACTAAAGTTTTAGGAAAATCAAGAGTTTGTCGACGATGTTTAAAAAACAACTTATACTTATGGCGTTAATCTTTGGGTTAGTTTTCTCAGCTTCTGCAGATGAAGTTGTTTTGACTGACGCTCATCCAGACACCTATGTGGTACAGAAAGGAGACACTTTGTGGGACATCTCTGCTGTCTTTTTGAAGTCACCTTGGTTGTGGCCAGAAATTTGGCATGCCAATCCACAAATTGAGAACCCGCATTTGATTTATCCTGGTGATGTGATCAATTTGGTTTATGTGGATGGTCAGCCCAAACTGACAGTCAACCGCAGTCACCCCACAGTCAAAATGTCACCACAAACTCGCATCATCGACCATGATGACGCCATTGAAACCATTCCTTTGGCAGACATCGAGCCGTTCTTGAAAAAGCTGCGCGTGTTAAGTAAAGCCGACATCGACTTGGCCGCTTATGTGGTCGCTTCTGAAGAAGACCGCAACATTTCAGCACCTGACAACTCCATCTATGTGAGAAACCTAAAAAATGCACGTCAAGGCGATCGTTTTGCAGTGGTGCGCCCCACTGTGATTTATCGCGAAGTACCGATTGATCCACCTTGGGAAACTTCCACTGAGTCTGAGACCGAATCCATTGAATGGAAAAAATCATCAGACTACACCACCGATGCCGTGTTGAGCCGTTTTTGGAAAAACTACATCAACAGGGTTTACTGGGATAATGTGGTGGAATTGGGCTATGAAGTGGCAGAAACAGGCGTTGCTGAAGTGACACGTGTGGGCACTGAAGACATCACCACCATGAAGCTGGTCAGCTCCACTCAAGAAATTGGTAAAGGCGATTTGATTTTGCCTTTAGACGATTTTAACTTTGACCCGTATTTTATGCCCAAAGCTGCCACCAACGGTTCGGACAATATCCGAGTTGTGGCATTGAACAATGCGCTGTTTGGTTCAGGCAAAAGACAAATCATCGCCATCAGCAAAGGCGCAGGTCAGGATGTCAATGTGGGTGATGTGTTCGCCATTTACCGCCCTGAACAAGTGATTCGTGATGAAATCATGCACCCTAAAAATGATTTGAAAACCTTATTCAAACCCTCCAAAGCCAAAGTCACTTTACCGGCTGAATTGGTGGGTCATGTGATGGTATTTAAAGCCTTTGACAACATCAGTTACGCCATCATCACAGACGGCAACCGCCCTGTGAAATTGTTTGACTATGTGAGATTACCTTAACCCTCAGTTGAGTAACGAATCAGAAATCCAAGCCTGGTTGCACCTATTGCGGGCACCGGGCTTGGGATCAGTCAAAACCCAAAAACTGCTCCAAACTTTTGGCGATGCACAAACCGCCATACAACAGAAATCATTTCCCAAAGATTGCCAAGTTCCCAGCAGCGCCACCCGTTATTTGCAACAGGCCAATAACGATGACTTGGCTGCAGAACTAAGCTGGTTGAATAAAAACAACAACCACATCCTGCCTTTGAATGACCCACTGTATCCGCCACAGCTCAGACAAATTGAAGACCCACCATTGCTGTTGTTTGTTAAGGGACAAGCCGAAACATTGCTGTTACCTCAATTGGCCGTGGTGGGTTCAAGAAATGCCACCGCTGGTGGTATCAACAACACCCAAGCCTTTTGTCATGACTTGTCACAAAAAGGTTATGTCATCACCAGTGGATTGGCCGCAGGCATTGATGCCACGGCACATCAAGCGGCCTTGGATGCTGGCGGTCAAACGGTGGCCGTGATGGGCACAGGCATCAATCAAATTTACCCCAAATCACACCAGCAATTGGCCAAAAGTATAGTCACACAAGGGGCAGTAATTTCAGAGCTGCCACTCAACACGCCTCCCCATGCACACAATTTTCCGAGGAGAAACCGCATCATTGCTGGCTTATCGCTGGGAACTTTAGTGGTTGAAGCCGCCAAAAAAAGTGGTACATTGATCACCGCACGGTTGAGCATGGAGCAAAACAGGCCGGTGATGGCCATCCCTGGTTCGATTCACAATCCACACAGCAAAGGTTGTCATTTACTCATCAAGCAAGGGGCCAAATTGGTTGAATCTGCACAAGACATTGCCGAAGAACTGTCACCCAGCGTGGCCATGTTAAGCGATCAAATTCGTGACCAATTACAGCAAAGCGACAGCCCAAACCTTGAAAAAAACAGCGAAGACCCCATTTGCCAACTGCCTGACAGTCAGCAAAAGGTGTTATCGGCCATGGGCCATGACCCCATTTCTTTTGATCATTTGATGGCCGCCACATCTATGGCTGTGGCAGAACTGAATTCGGATTTGATGCTGCTTGAATTGTCTGGCTGGATCAGTAAATCGCCCGGTTCTCAATATCAACGCGTGAAATAAACACCGCCTTGACCTTATAATACGATTCATGAATGAAAACATCATAGATGTTCTGGTTTACCTGTTTGAAAATTACATGACAGAGCATGTCAACATCAAAGAGCAGCTGACCATGAACAACATATACCACGGACTGGAACAAGCCGGGTTTGCCAAATCCACCATTGATGAAGCTTTTGATTGGCTTTCAGCTTTGAATGAAAGCCAAGCCCAATTGTTACCGCAAAGCGCAGATGCCATTCGTATTTACCAAGGATTGGAAAGTGAAAAATTAGATGATGAATGCATCGATTTCATCACCTACTTGGAAGGTGCTGGCATTTTATCGCCACACACCAGAGAATTGCTTATCAATAGTTTGCTGCATCTAAATGCTGACAATATTGACGTGGATGATTTACAATGGCTCGCTTTGATAATTTTATTTACTCAACCTGAGCAGGAACAAGCCTTTGCATCTATGGAAAGTTTGATGTTTGATCCGCCGGTTGATCATGAACATTAAACATGGCTGAAAATTTACTCATTGTAGAATCACCTGCGAAAGCAAAAACCATCGAAAAATACCTGGGCAAAGGTTATAAAGTCTTGGCCTCATACGGTCATGTGCGTGACCTCTTGGCCAAAACAGGTGCGGTGGACCCTGACAATGACTATGAATTGACCTATGTCGATGTTGAACGCAATAAAAAGCACATTGACGCCATTGTTAAAGAAGCCAAAAAAGCCCACACCATCTACCTCGCGACCGATTTGGACAGAGAGGGAGAAGCCATTTCATGGCATGTGGTTGAAATCCTGAAAAAACGCAAACTACTGAAAGACAAACAAGTCAAACGGGTGGTGTTCAGTGAAATCACACCCACAGCCATCAAAGATGCGGTGGCCAATCCTCGTGAAATTTCAACAGAAATGGTCGATGCACAACAAGCCCGCCGCGCATTGGATTATTTGGTTGGTTTCAATTTATCTCCCTTGTTGTGGAAAAAAGTCAGGCGTGGATTGTCAGCTGGCCGTGTACAGTCACCGGCTTTGAGACTGATTTGTCAAAGAGAAGATGAAATCAACGCCTTCATCAAAGAAGAATATTGGACCATCCATGGTCAATTGGCCAAAGGCAAAGAAGCTTTTGAGTCCACTTTGAATATTTTGGAAGGTAACAAACTGAAAAAGTTTGACATCAACAACGAACAACAGGCCCATGACATACTGGCGAATTTACGCCAACAGGCAGGGCAACAACTGACCGTCACTGAGTTGACGCAAAAACAAAGAAAACGCAAACCAGCACCACCTTTCATCACATCCACCTTGCAACAAGAAGCTGCCAGAAAGCTCGGCTATTCAGCCAGAAAAACCATGCAGGTGGCGCAGCAATTGTATGAAGGCATAACGGTCAATGGTCAAAGCCAAGGTTTGATCACTTACATGCGTACCGACTCTTTGAATTTGGCCAATGATGCCATCGCAGAATTGCGCAGCGTCATCAGCAAAAAATACGGCGCTGATCAAGTCCCCGAGCAACCGAACTTTTATAAAAGTAAATCTAAAAACGCCCAAGAGGCGCATGAGGCCATTCGTGCGGTTTCCAGTGCCTTGATTCCTTCTCAGATTAAATCATCCATGAACAACGACCAATACCGCTTGTATGATTTGATTTGGAAACGCACCATGGCCAGCCAAATGATCAATGCCACCATTGGCACGGTATCGGCTGACTTTACATTCGGTGACGGACATAACCTACGTGCCTCAGGCTCAACCATTTTAGAAAAAGGTTTCCTTGCTGTTTACGAAGA
>JAUIHY010000053.1 GCA_030432115.1 Gammaproteobacteria bacterium
CACTTCAGGGTCGGCAATCAACTCATTCCAATCCTCGGGTTTGACGTATGTTCCCACCACATGTCTGGGGTCGATGCCTTCGACACCCATGGTGACGATTTCTTTTTTTAATTTGACCTTGGAACGGTAAAAAGGCAAAGTGTCGGTGTACGATTCTTTGCTGCGAATGTCTTGCAGTCGCGGGTCACTTTTGAGGTGGTCGAAAACGGCTTGGATGCCTTCAGGGCTTCCGGCAATGGTGCCATTGATGCCTTCATTGGCCAATAATAAAGTGCCTTTGACCTCATGTTCGAGCATGCAATCCAGTAAGGGCTGTTTTAAATCTTCAAAGTTTTCCAGGCGCACAAAGTGATAAAGTGCTGAGACTTGATACGTGTTTTTCATGTTGACTCCGCTGACCCGAACGCAAATCGGGCGCAAAAGCGACCATTTTATTCAGGATTCATTGAAAGCCAAGTATTTCCTTGTTTTTCCGTTCTTTGTTGTGGGATTTGGGTTGTTTGTTCTGACTGGTTTAATGTATGTTCAGCCAATTCGGTTGAATTTGCCCAATGGGTAATGTGATATGTGATGTGAAGCAAATAATCAAAGGTTGATTGGGTTGTGGCAGGTGTTAAAGCCTTCAAAAAATTGCTGAATCAATTCTTTGCCTTGTGACTTGATGTCAATCAATTCCAGCCCGCTCAAATATTCAAACAGTATGCCTTTCAAAAAACAGTGTAGGGTTAATGTCAGAATTTGTGGGTCAGCATGTTGGTGTAGCTGATTTCTTTTTTTTGCGCGCTCGAAATATTGTTCAAACAATTTCAAGCTTTTAAGCTTCTTGTCCTGGTGTTGTTTTTTAAAAGGGGCCAATTGACCGGAATAGTCACATTCAAAGAACAATTTCATGATCCTTTTTTTGGTGTTATTTACGTCCAGGTCTTCCAGTAGTTTTATGCACAAGTGTTTGAGCTGGATAATGGGTTGTTCTTCATCGTGTGCCAAATCCTCCAGGATGGTCTGAGTAAATGGTTCATGCAATTGTGTGTGCAATGCATCGAATATTTCTGTTTTGTTCTTAAAGTGCCAATACACAGCACCACGCGTCACAGATGCTTTTTTAGCAATTTCATCTAGTGACGAATTGAAATAGCCTTGTGTTGAAAAACAATCCAGCGCACTGGCTAAGATTTTGTCTTTCGTTTTTTGTGCTTCTTCTTTGGTCCTTTTCATGTTGGGCATTGTAGCAGAGTAATTAATGATTGACAACATACATGCGTGTATGTATAGTGTGAATTATGTTGGTTTTATGTGCCTTGCTCATACAAATTTCATATTCGAACATTAAAACCAAACCTAATATATAAAAAAGAACCGCAGTTCTGAATTAGTATTGCAAAACACTGAAAGAACACAGAAAGAGAAAAAAATGAAAAATAAAACAGGAATATGGTTTGTGCTGATACTGGCCACCGCCTCTGGGATTTGGTACTACCAAAACAATTCAAAAACAGGTCAAGCGGCTCAATCCATGGCAGCAGGCCCCGTGAAAACAAGCGTCACGACTTTGACTGTTAAATCCGAGCCTGTCAATCTGACCATTTCTTTGCCAGGCAGAACAGCCGCGTTCACTCAATCGCAAGTCCGTCCTCAGGTCAGTGGCATCATTAAAGAGCGCTTGTTTCAAGAAGGGACAATGGTGACCAAAGGCCAGCCGCTGTATCAGCTAGATGCTGCCCGTTATGAGGCCAATTTAAAGAGTGCTCAAGCGAACCTACAGAGTGCAAAAGCTAACTTTAAAGCCATAAAAGCCAAGCACAATCGCATAAAAAGCCTGATCTTAAAAAAGGCAGTCAGCCAGCAAGATTTGGATGATATTGAAGCGCAAATGGATCAAGCAAAAGCGGCCATCTCTGTCGCAGAAGCTGCTGTGGCATTGGAAAAAATCAATGTGGATTATTCCCATGTCTATGCCCCAATTTCAGGCCGAATAGGTCGTTCTAATTTAACGGTTGGGGCATTGGTCACTGCCAGTCAAGCAGATAGCTTGGCCACCATTACTCAGTTAAACCCCATTTATGTTGACATGCAAGCATCTGAAACCGATTCGATTTTGATTCAAAAAATATTGAATTCTGGGCAGCAAATTGATGTGAGTTTAGCTGATAATGAGTTGGGAGAAGTCAGAGGAAAGCTGGCATTTTCAGATGTAATGGTCAGCGAAACTACTGGTTCTGTCGGCTTACGTGCTGTGATGCAAAACGATGAGGGTGCATTGTTACCCGGTTTGTATGTCAATGCGGAAATATCTTTGGGTGAGCAGGAGAGTATTCTGGTACCACAAAGGGCAACCACCAGAAATGCCAAGGGTGAATTGTTGGTCTGGGTTGTGAATGATAAAAATGTTGCCAATCCCCAAAACATTCAGGTCAGCAGGGCCTTGGGGTCAAACTGGGTGGTCACAGCTGGTTTGCAAAAAGGTGATAGTGTGGTTGTTGAGGGTTATCAAAGGCTGGGTCCTGGCTCAGAAGTAGAAGCCACAGAATGGCAAGCGACTTCTGCCAAGAATCAATCAAATAGCAGGGGATAATTGATGGCAAAGTTTTTTATTGATAGGCCTGTATTTGCATGGGTGATAGCCATCATTATCATGTTGGCGGGGGTGTTGGCAATCCGTACATTGCCAGTAGAACAATACCCTAAAATAGCGCCACCTACCGTTTCTATCGCAGCGTCTTATCCAGGTGCTTCTGCAGAAACGGTGGAAAATGCCGTGACTCAGGTGATTGAGCAGCGCTTGACGGGTATTGACCAGTTGCGTTATTACAATTCAAGCAGTCAAGATGGTTCCATGACCATCAACATCACTTTTGAGCCCGGTGTGGATCCTGATATTGCACAAGTCCAAACACAAAACAAAGTACAAGGGGCTGTCAGCTTGTTGCCACAAGAAGTGCAAGCACAAGGTGTGACAGTGACCAAATCGAATGACACCTTTCTGTTGGTTGTTGGAATTTACAGTGAAGATGGCAGTGTTTCCCAGGGCGACTTGGGCGATTTGCTGGCCTCAAATTTCAGAGACCCTTTGTCACGAATCAATGGCATCGGTAGTGTGACTGTATTTGGTTCGCAACATGCCATGCGCATTTGGATGGATCCGGCTAAGCTTTACAGCTACAACATGACACCAGTTGATGTACAAGCCGCCATCGTTCAACAGAATACAGATGTATCTGCGGGTCAGCTGGGTGCATTGCCTGCCATAGAAGGACAACAAATCAATGCCACGGTGACCGCACAATCTCGGTTACAAACAGCTGAAGATTTTGAAAACATCATCTTGCGTGTGAATACAGATGGTGGACAAGTGCGTTTAAGTGATGTGGCTCGGGTTGAATTGGGATCAGAATCTTATGGGACCATTGCCAGGTACAAGCGACAACCGGCGACTGGTTTGGCTGTGTCCTTGGCCACGGGTGCCAATGCATTGGACACGGCGAACGCAGTGAAGGCGAAAGTAGAAGAGCTGTCCAAATTCTTGCCTGAAAATGTCAAAGTCATCTACCCTTTTGACAGTACACCATATATCAAACTGTCTATCAATTCGGTGGTGCAAACATTGATTGAAGCGGTTGTTTTGGTGTTTTTTGTGATGCTGTTATTCTTACAGAATCTGCGCGCAACCTTGATTCCAACCATCGCAGTCCCTGTGGTCTTATTGGGTACTTTTGCCATACTGTCCGCATTCGGATTCTCAATCAATGTGTTAACCATGTTTGCCATGGTGTTGGCGATTGGACTGTTGGTGGATGATGCCATTGTGGTGGTTGAAAATGTGGAGCGGGTGATGAGCGAAGAAGGCCTGCCGCCCAAAGAAGCCACAAAAAAATCTATGGAACAAATCACAGGTGCATTGATAGGCATCGCTGTAGTACTTTCCGCTGTATTTATTCCCATGGCATTTTTCGCCGGCTCCGCGGGTTCTATTTATCGTCAATTTTCTATCACCATTGTGTCCGCCATGGGTTTGTCGGTGCTGGTGGCTTTGGTGCTTTCTCCTTCTTTGTGTGCCACATTCCTCAAGCACAATAAAGATGAAGGTCGACGCAAAACCACGGGTTTCTTTGGTTGGTTCAATAGGCACTTCAATGCATTGAGGGCCAGGTATGAAAAAACGGCATCGTATATGGCACGACGCATCTTGCGATTTGTGGTACTTTACGGATTGTTGTTGGCGATTGTGGCTTATGTGTTCATGAGCTTGCCCAAATCATTTCTGCCTGATGAAGATCAAGGCACCATGTTTGTGATGGTCAATGCACCAGCTGGTGCAACAGCTGAAAGAACCTTAGAATCGGTTAAACAGGTTGAAGACTATATGTTGGAACAACAGGGTGAAAATGTTGAACATTTGTTTACCATCGTTGGTTTCAGCTTCAGCGGTGCCGCGCAGAATGCGGCTTTGGGATTTGTGCGCATGAAAGATTGGGAGCTCAGACCTGGTGCACACCAAAGCGTTTTTTCTATCGCTGGGCAGGCTTATGGTGCTTTTTCACAGATCAAAGACGCCAGTGCATTTGCCTTTTTTCCGCCGCCAATTCAAGAACTGGGTAATGCTTCAGGATTTGATTTTCAATTGGTTGATAAAGCAGGCTTGGGTCACACGGCATTAATGAATGCGAGAAATCAGTTGTTGGGTATGGCGGCACAAAACCCCAGTTTAGTGGGTGTTCGACCCAACGGATTAAATGATGTACCGCAATTTAAAATTAACATAGATAACCAAAAGGCCTCCTCTATGGGTTTGTCTTTAAGTGACATTAATTCAACTTTACAAATCGCTTGGGGTTCACGTTATGTCAATGATTTCTTAGACAAAGGAAAAATCAAAAAGGTATTCCTGCAATCTGATGCGGCGCATCGCATGAAGCCAGAAGATTTAGAAGATTGGTATGTGAAAAACAACCTGGGTCAAATGGTCGCATTCAGTCGATTTGCAGAAACTGAGTGGGTTTATGGTTCGCCCAAACTAGAAAGATTCAATGGAGAATCCTCGGTCAATGTACAAGGTTCTGCAGCACCTGGTGTGAGTACTGGTGAGGCCATGGATGCCATCCAAGGCATCGTTGATCAATTGCCCGAAGGGATAGAGCTGGCTTGGTCTGGCTTGTCATATGAAGAAAAACAAAGTGGCTCACAAGCGCCGGCATTGTATGCACTTTCTGTGTTGATTGTGTTTCTGAGTCTGGCCGCGCTGTATGAAAGTTGGGCGGTTCCTTTTGCTGTTATTTTGGCCGTACCTTTGGGTATTTTGGGTGCGGTTGTTGCCAGTCGTTGGTTTGGTTTGGCCAATGACGTTTACTTCCAAGTGGCGCTGTTAACCACGGTGGGCTTGGCATCTAAGAATGCCATTTTGATTGTCGAATTTGCCAAAGAGTTGAAAGACCAAGGCATGGACCTGTATGAAGCCGTTGCATTGTCAGCTAAACAAAGGTTTAGGCCGATTGTGATGACATCGTTGGCATTTATTTTGGGCGTGACACCCTTGGCCCTTTCTGATGGAGCGGGTGCGGCCAGCCAAAATGCCATTGGTATCGCGGTGATGGGTGGCATGATTGCGTCCACTGTATTGGCGATTCTCTTTGTCCCAATGTTTTATGTGATGGTACAAAAAGTGTTCCGAAAACAAAAAGATTAAAATTACCCACAAGTTTTGACCTTTTTGACGCCTGCATCTGTTTGTGATGCGGGCGTTTTTTTATGTCTTAAACAAAGTTCAGAACCACCTGTTCTTGGTGTTTAATAGACAAAAAAAGGGTGCTGATGATTCAGCACCCTTGAGTTTTTATGCTTTGATTATTTGCCAGTAAAATTGGCTTGGCGTTTTTCTAAGAAGGCGCTGGTGCCTTCATTTTTGTCTTCAGAGGCACAGCAGATGCCAAAAGCTTTGACCTCAAAATCCAATGCTTCGTTCAGGCTGCATTCCAAACCGCGGTTGATGGCATCAATCGCCATGGACATGGCAACGGGTGCAGAATGTGCCAGTTGTTTGGCCATTTTGTTGACAGTGGCCATCAACTCACCTTGTGGAACCACCAGATTAACCAAGCCAATGTGTTCGGCTTTGTCGGCTGAGACCATGTCACCCAATAGGTTCATTTCCATAGACCGTCCTTTGCCGACCAAACGGGTTAATCTTTGGGTGCCGCCAAAGCCTGGGATTACGCCCAGTTTGATTTCGGGTTGGCCAAATTTGGCATTGTCTGATGCCACTCGCAAGTGGCAAGCCATGGCCAATTCGCAACCACCGCCCAGGGCAAAACCATTGACAGCAGCAATCACAGGTTTGCCACAGTTTTCAATTTCGTCAAAAACGGATTGACCAAATTTGGCAAAATGCATACCGGTCATGGCATCGGTGTTGGCCAGTTCACTGATGTCAGCACCGGCAACAAAGGCTTTATCTCCACTGCCCGTGATGATGATCACTGCCACTTCGTCATTGTCTTTGGCGTCGCTGATGGTGTTGGATAATTCTGCCAAGGTGGCTTGATTCAAAGCATTCAATTTGTCAGGTCGGTTGACAGTGATGGTTAAAATTCGGTCGTTCTGTTCAGATAATATATTTGTCATGATTTTGAGTTACTGTGTCAAAACCAGCATTATATCACCGCTGATGAACTTTCTATTAACCAGAAGGTCAAATACGCCGCTTGATGGGTGCTAACTACCCGTAATATATGAACAAGTTTTGTTTGCTGCTTCAATCAAGGGCCTTTGGCTTGTTTATCGCTGTTTTGTGGCTTACAATACGCCGCTTGAATTTTTGAAATGAGGTTTACAATGAAAAAATTATTGACCCTGGCTTTGGTGGGAACGGCAATGATTGCTGGCGCTCAAGCCCCAAAACAAGAAATCCCTAAAAGTGCTGACATTAAATTTGATAAAAATGCAGCCAGTTATGCCGTTGGTTACCGCATGGGTCTGCAATTGGCTGGTCGTAAAGACAGCGATTTTTCTTTGGATTTAGAGCAGGCTGTTAAAGGCATGCGTGATGCGGCCAATGAAAAAGAGCCTTCAATAGCCAAAGAAACCATGGCAGCAGAATTTGGAAAATACCAACAAAAACTACAAGTTTTCCAAGCAGAACAATACAAAACTTTGGCTGATGCCAACCAAAAGCGTTCGGATGACTTTTTGGCGCAAAACCGCAAAAAAACGGGCATCAAAGAATTGGCATCAGGCATTCAATACCGCGTGATTGAAGCAGGTGCAGGTAAAAATGCCTCTGTCAGTGACACCGTTTCTTTGCATTACCGTGGTTCTTTGATTGGTTCAGAAAACTTCGATAACATGAAAGAATTCGACAGCACTTACACACGTGGTGAGCCATTGGATATGGACATGACTCAAGTGGGCTTGAAAGGTTGGAGAGAAATCATTCCAATGATGAAAGCCGGTGACAAATGGCAGGTTTTCTTACCACCTGAAATGGCATATGGCGTTCAAGGTCAAGGCCCCATTGGTCCCAATGAAGTGTTGGTTTTTGATGTCCATTTGCTGGCCATTAAATAACCCCACTGAACAAGTTTTGATCAAAGGCAAGTGATTTCCAACTTGCCTTTTTTCGTTTTTAAGGTGCGCAGTTGAAGCAGCAATTCATTTCAAAAATATCAGCAGGCTTGAATCCTGAGCGCCTGCCTGAAGCGGTTTGGGAAGGCTTAAGCGCAGAAGGTAAGCGAGCTGCAGCGGTGTTGTTTCCTTTTTACTGGAAAAACGATGAACCTTGGGTCTTGTTGACCCAAAGAAACAAAAATTTAAAGCACCATTCAGGTCAAGTCAGTTTTCCTGGTGGGGCTTTTGAACCCGAAGATGGGCATGTGCGGAATACGGCACTGAGAGAAACCGAAGAAGAAGTGGGCATCGCAGCTCAAAACATCAAGCTGTTGGGGTATTTAGACAGTTTACCATCCATCAGTGGCTTCGAAGTAACACCTTTTGTTGGCTTTTTGGCGGATGATTTTGAAGTGGTTAAGGATGAAAGGGAAGTGCATAAAGTGTTTGGTGTGCCGTTTTCATTTTTCCAAAACAAAGAAAACAGACAAAAACAGTATGTAAAAACCCCTTTGGGTAGAAAACATTACTACATTTATCAGTACAATGATGATGTGATTTGGGGCTTAACGGCTCAAATCATTGTAAAATTAGTGAAAAGATTAGAAGAAAAACATGAGCGGTAAAGTATTTATTAGAACGCATGGCTGTCAGATGAACGAATACGACTCTGACAAAATGCAGGATGTGTTATTGAAATCACATGGTTTGGAAATCACAGATGTGGAAGAAGAGGCTGATGTGATCTTGATCAATACCTGTTCGATTCGTGAAAAAGCACAGGAAAAAGTGTTTTCACAATTGGGCCGTTGGCGCAAATTAAAGGAAAAGAACCCCAATGTGGTGATTGGTGTGGGTGGCTGTGTGGCTTCGCAAGAAGGCGAAGACATCATCAAACGTGCACCTTATGTGGATTTGGTTTTTGGACCACAAACCATTCACCGTTTGCCGACTTTGTTGAAAGACCGTGAAGAACAGGCCAAACCACAAGTTGATATTTCTTTTCCTGAAATTGAAAAATTTGATAATTTACCCAAACCACGAAAAGAAGGCCCTTCGGCTTTTGTTTCGATCATGGAAGGTTGTAGTAAATACTGTACATTCTGTGTGGTGCCTTACACCCGTGGCGAAGAAGTGTCGCGTCCTTTGGATGGTGTGTTGGCAGAAATCATGGAATTGGCAGAGCAAGGCGTGAAAGAAGTCAATTTATTGGGTCAAAACGTCAATGCTTACCGAGGTATCACACATGATGGTGATGTGGTTGATTTGGCCTTGTTGATTCATTATGTAGCGGCCATTGATGGCATAGAGCGCATTCGATTCACAACATCGCATCCTGTCGAATTCACTGATGCATTGGTGGAAGCTTATCGCGATGTACCTGAGTTGGCTAACTATTTACATTTACCCGTGCAAAGTGGTTCTGATCGTGTGTTGTCTATGATGAAGCGTGGACACACGGCCTTGGAATACAAACAAACCATCCGCAAACTGCGTGAAGTACGACCTGACATCAGCTTGTCTTCTGACTTCATTGTGGGCTTCCCTGGTGAAACCAAGAAGGACTTTGATGACACCATGAAATTGATCACTGACATTGGTTTTGATCAAAGTTTCAGTTTCATTTATTCAGCGAGGCCAGGAACTCCGGCTTCTTCTATGCCTGACTTAACGCCCATGGATGACAAAAAGGCGCGCCTTCAATTTTTACAGGCCACCATCAATGAAAAAGCGGCTGAAATCAGCCAGTCTATGGTAGGCAGTACCCAAAAAGTGTTGGTTGAAGGCACATCAAAGTGGTCAGAAGACGAATTATCTGGTAAAACAGAAAACAACCGAGTGGTGAATTTCCAAGGACCTGAGCGTTTGATTGGTCAAATGGTCGATGTGACCATCACCGAAGCATTAAGAAACTCATTGAGAGGACGTGTAGCAGTTAATGACTGAAAACAAAAAAGCCATCAGAAACATCACGTTATCTGATTTGAATAATGGCAAATTGGCCAACCTTTATGGGCAACAGGATGCCCACCTCAAACAATTGGCAGAACACACGGGCGCAGACATACGCGCCCGTGGTAACCAATTTCAAATTTCAGGCGACGACGCTACCGTAAAGCAGGCAGAAGTGTTGCTTAGACTGCTGGTCAAAGAAGCACAAAAAGAAGCATTAAGCCCTGAGATTGTCCATGTGATTTTGGCTGGCAATGCCACCAAGCCGGATTATGTGCCACAAGATGTGGCCATCCAAACCAAAGCAGGTGTGATCACTGGACGTTCTGATAACCAAAAAGAATACCTACACAATATTGTCACCCATGACATCAATTTTGGCATCGGGCCAGCCGGTACGGGTAAAACCTACTTGGCGGTGGCCTGTGCCGTGGATGCTTATAACAATGACCGTGTGCGTCGTTTGGTGTTGGTCAGGCCTGCAGTTGAAGCGGGTGAGCGCTTGGGCTTTTTGCCAGGTGATTTGAGTGACAAAGTCGATCCTTATTTGCGCCCTTTGTATGATGCATTGTATGACATGTTGGGTCACAACAAGGTGGAGAAAATGTTAGAAAAGAACGAAATCGAAGTGGCACCACTGGCTTTCATGCGTGGCCGAACTTTGAATGATGCTTTTGTGATTTTGGACGAAGCGCAAAACACCACTGTTGAGCAAATGAAAATGTTTTTGACTCGAACTGGCTTCAACACAACAGTAGTGGTGACTGGAGATGTGACCCAAATTGATTTGCGTCCGGGTGAAAAATCTGGTTTGAAACATGCCATGAATATTTTGCAAACCGTTAAAGGCATCAGTTTTTCTTGGTTCAAATCCAAAGACGTGGTGCGACATAATTTGGTGCAAAAGATTGTTGATGCTTACGACAGAAATTCACGCAAAGAACACAATGAGTCATCAAATTGATGTGATTTTGGTTAATGAAGGTGACATCAGTGCACCTTCATTTGATGAATTTGCCAGCTGGTTGAAACCGCTGGCAGAACGTTTTCAATTCGAAAAAGAATTGTGTATCAAAATAGTTGATGCTGAAGAAAGTCAATACCTGAACCGGACTTATCGCGGTAAGGATAAACCCACCAATGTGTTGTCATTTCCATCTGAGATTCCAGAATTTGTAGAGTCACCACACCTGGGTGACCTGGCCATATGTGCCACAGTGGTGGTCAATGAAGCTTCCGAACAAAACAAATCCATCTCTGCCCACTGGGCCCATTTAACCATCCATGGATGTTTGCATTTATTGGGTTTTGATCACATTGAAGATGATGAAGCGGAAGCCATGGAGAGTTTGGAGGTTGCATTGCTCAGCCAATTGAACATAGCCAACCCATATACAGAAACAACTGCCTGACCATGTCCAAACAGATCGTATCAGATATGACGTGGGATGAGGCTGATCTGGCGTCTTTAGCAGCCGAGAAAGGTTTCCGCATGCGTGGTTTAGAAACCACGCGATTAGACACTTTGGTGGATGCGGGTTTTGCCTTTGTATTGTCGTTCTTGGCGATTTCACAGGACAGTTTGCCCACTTCTTTTGATGAGTTGCTTGTAGGTATCAAAGCAATACCTGCTTTGGTGTTGAGCTTTTTTATGCTGATATGGTTTTGGTTAGAGCATCGTCGTTGGAGCAGACGTTATGGTGTGGAGACGGGCTTGAGCATTTTACTCAGTGTCAGTTTGGTCTTTGTCTTGATGATTTATATCTTTCCGCTGAGGTTGTTGTTTGAAAGCATGTTTGGTTTCTTGACAGCGGACTATTTGCCTTTCACTTTTGAAATCAATAATGTCACTGATGCACGTCATTTTTTTGGCCTGTATTCTGTGGGCTTTATGGTGATGTCACTGTTGGTTGTGGGTTTGTATGCTGTGGTGTTAAAAAAGCGCAACAGCTTAAAGCTCAATGCTTATGAGTATGGGCAGACAAGAGGTATTTGTGTGCGTTGGTTGGTGGCTGCACTTTTTGCTTTGCTGTCACTGGTTTTGGCTTATACTTTGGAGCCGCAATCAGTCCATTGGTCGGCGTTTGTCTATTTTGCCTTGCCACTGGTTCAATGGATTTATTTTTATTTCTTTACACCCAAATTAAAAAAATCCAGCTTGTGATATTAACATTCACGCAAAACTGATTAATTTCACCCGTCCAAGTTGGGCTTGTTTTGTGTGATCAGTGCTTGCTTTTGTCTGGATTTGATTATGATTGGATTTCTATGTCGAATTGTTTAGACATGACCTCTGTGATGCCTATTTTTTCTGGTGCTTCAAATAACCAATTACTGATGCTTTCTGATGCGTATTTAAGCATAGTAGATGAAACATTGGGGTCATTGGAAGTGACTTTTGAAACCTGACCGTTTGGTTTCAGAAAAATTTTAACATTGATGTTGTTTACACTGGTCAAGTGGCTGGGTATGTTGATTGGCTGAGTGCTTATGACTTTCCAATGGTATTGTTGATGCAATGGATTGACTTGTTTTTCACCGCCGATTCGGTTTCTTTTTTTGGCCAAAGAATCAAGTCTAACAGGCTTGGCGTCTTCCAATATTGCTGTTTGCTGTGGTGCTGTTGATTGTACTTCAAACTCTGGGACATCAAATTTTTCTAATGTGAATTTGGGCTGCTCAGTTAATATGGGCTCAATAACAGGGGCATTTCTTTCAATCATGGGAGTTTGAACGGTATCAGGTTGTTCCTCAATTTCCAGTGAAGGTTGTTCAAACTTGGGAGCTTTATGCCTTTCAGGCAGGCCTTGTGACCAGCTGGGTCGTTTTATTTCAGTTGCTGCGCTTTCTGTTTGTGCTTGTGCGATTGATGCCAATAACACAATCAAGTTAAATACATATTTCATGGTGGGTGGTGTTGTTTTTTTGCTGTAGTTTATGTATTTGAATCAGTCAGTCAACTATTGATTAGGAAATTTGAATATAAGATGCCAAATTGGCTTGATTGCGAGAAATTTTAATGCCTGGCGGGACTGCCCTCTTAGATTTGACAATCGCTGTCAGGGCAGGTTAAATGTTCAATCTGAACCGTGCTGTGCTGAATATTGAACCGTAGATTGAGTTGAGTTTTGATGTGTTTCAAGACATCCGTGTCATCCACCACTTCACTGACTTGAACGTGTAAGGTGATGAGCTGTATTTCATTGGTCAAAGACCAGATGTGCATGTGATGAACATCAATTACGGTGTCAATGTGATCGATTAAATGTTGCTTGATGTCGGATTTACTGACATT
>JAUIHY010000284.1 GCA_030432115.1 Gammaproteobacteria bacterium
GCCAAGCCAGCTTCCTCAAAAGACAGCCCGTAGCGTTGCATGATTTCTTCAGTCAATTGTTTGCCACCAAAAGCTTGTTCACGGTTATATATACCAACCCCTTTGTGCATGGCATGCAATGTGGTTTTGTTGGCACCAATATCAAACAATGCCACCACTTCTTCATCCTCAATACCGTAATCAGGTTTCATCATATTGAAACACCGTTCAATAGCAAACGCTTCGACATCCACCACTTTCAATGTCAAATCCGCACCTTCAAAAGCTTCTAAGTACACATCAACATTTTCAGAACGCGAACTGGCAATTAAAATATTATTGATTTCCGGACTGTTATCCGCAGGTCCTAAGACGGCAAAATCTAAATTGACCTCGTCAATTGGGTAAGGAATGAATTGATTGGCATCCAAGGCCAGTTGCTGCTCTAAATCTTCCTCAGTTAAGTCACTCGGCATTTGAATGATTTTGGTAATCACTGCAGATCCAGAAACCGCCGTAGAAACATTCTTAAGTTTCACGCCACTTTTATGAAATAATTTACTGATGGCTGCCGAGACCATATCCACTTCCGCGATGTTGTTATCAACCACCGCATTCACTGGCAAAGGTTCTACACCATAGCGCTCGACTTTCATGTTGCCTATGCTTCCACTCAGTTGTAACAACTTCACCGCAGAAGAGCTGATGTCAACTCCTACCAATTGAACTTTGCTTCTACCTAACAATTGCAAAATGATTCTCTCTCTTTCTAGTCTGTTTCATGACAAGCCACATATTAAATTTAATATTTGACTATTACATTAAATTCAGTGTTTCAAATCTGTGTTTTTACTCACATTTTCTTAACGCACTTTAACTTTTTTAAGAAGTTATTACAAGAATAACCCTTAAAGTACTGAATAATCAATATATATTATGATTTTATTTCACAGTCAAATCAAGTAAAAACAACAAAATTGAACCGCATCTTAATAAATAAGTACAAATTGATTATTTTAAAAAGAGGAACTTAACCGTTTTTTGAGTGCCCAATTTTGTCAAATGCAACGGCATGGCGGTTAACCACCTTAATAAAGGGAGAGAATGGTGGGCCCTCCCCGACTTGAACGGGGGACCTGCCGATTATGAGTCGGATGCTCTAACCAACTGAGCTAAGGGCCCATTTTCTTGAGATACAAGCAGCTGAACAACTGCAAGAAAGCTCGCATTATAGCGCATTTTTAATTCAGAGCAAGCTGCAATAAACTATATTATATATTGCTGGTAGTAAGCCAATAATTTATTCACATTAGCCTCCAACGCTTCCACACTTTTGTTATTCACCAACACATCATCTGCCAACTGCAACCTGTCAACGCGGTCCAATTGAGCGGATACCATATCTTCAGCCAAAGCCAGCGATACACCATCCCTTTGCTGTAATCGATCCAGCTGCATTTCCTTTGCCACGTCCACCACACACACTCGATCAAAAAAGAGATATTCAGGTTGGCCATGATACAAAGGAATAACCACCACTATCAATTTTGCGCTGCTGCCTTCAATTGCAGACATCACAGCATGACGTATCAATGGATGGGTTATTTGATTTAATTTCAATCTTTTATTTTCGTCAGAAAATACCATGCTTCTTAGTTTAGGCCTGTCAAGTGTTCCATCACTTTGCAAAACATCAGGACCAAATGCCTCGACTATGGCTTGCAACCCCTGCGAATCTGGCAACACGACCTGTCGAGCCAATACATCAGTATCAATCACTTCCACATTATTTGACACAAACCAGTCAGAAACATGGGTTTTGCCAGAAGCCACGCCACCTGTCAAACACACTAAAAAGGGGTTAGCATCAGCCATCAGGGCAAATACCACTGAAGTATTTTTTCACCCCAAACCAAACTGATCAGAATACCAACTGACAAATAGGGTCCAAACGGAATCTTATTACCTCCATTTGCAATCAACTTTCCAATAACGGCAGCCGCTAAACCAGTTACTGAAGCAACAATCAACACCACCAAAAGCAACTCTGCACCTAAAAAAGCACCACCGGCACTTAACAATTTAAAATCACCATAGCCCATGCCTTCTTTTCCCGTAACTATTTTGAACAACCAAAACACTGACCACAATGACAAATACCCCACCAAAGCACCCACCACTGCTTTATCAACAGGAATAAACACTTCAAACAATGAACAAATTAAACCCAGCCAGAGTAAAGACAAGCTCAATTGATCGGGAATCAGAAAAGTATCCAAATCAATAAATGTGATACAAACCAGTAACCACAACAACAGCAAAGCTGCCAGCAATGGCCAACCCAAACCAAAATGCAACGCCAGCATCAATGAAAGCGCTGCG
>JAUIHY010000285.1 GCA_030432115.1 Gammaproteobacteria bacterium
TTTTAAAATAATAATATATAACAAAAACATACAGCTAGAACTGCATGTTGATTCTAATGTTTAGTATTTGAATATTAAGACCAGAATGGAGAACCACGGATGGGTTCAATTAAAGAAAGTTCATTGATGTGTTGGCCGTCATGCTGCTGCCAATCATAAAGCGATTGCGTAGCAATTTGGATATGAATTTCGGTGGTTTGTGGAACATCAGCGTCATGTGACGCCAACAAGCACACTTCACACACGCTGTCTTCAGCGTGGGGTTGCCATTGATGCAAATTATTGAAAGACAAGGCAATCAATAACAGCAAGGCAAAACTGTGAGGGCTTTTGAAATTCATCAGCACATTATAGGCTGACAACGCTTTTATTCAATAGGACAATCAGCCTATATGTATTTTTAGGTTTCATCTGCTGTTGTTATATCTTGGCATCTTAAGCTAATATATGCTTGCCATGGAAACCATCAATTTACAAATCACCAAGAAGGCAAAGCCCTTTGAGATCAACAGCCCATTTGACCCAGCCGGTGATCAGCCGCAAGCGATAGAAAAACTCAGTCAAGGTTTTGAAGATGGCCTTAAAGCGCAAACGCTGTTGGGTGTGACGGGGTCGGGGAAAACATTCACCATGGCCCACGTGATTAACAAAGTGCAAAAAACAACCATGATCATGGCCCACAACAAAACGTTGGCGGCACAATTGTATGCAGAATTCAAAGCATTCTTCCCCAATAATGCAGTTGAGTATTTCGTTTCATATTACGACTACTATCAGCCAGAGGCATACATTCCTGCCAGTGATTTGTATATAGAAAAAGATGCGTCAATTAATGAATACATTGAACAAATGCGCCTGTCTGCCACCAAAGCATTGATGGAACGTGACGATGTGATCATCGTGGCCACCGTTTCTGCTATTTATGGTTTGGGTGACCCGCAATCTTATTTACAAATGTTGATCAATTTGAATGTGGGGGATCAGATAGACCAAAGGACCTTATTGAGGCGTTTGGCTGAGCTACAATACAACCGCAATGACATTGTCTTGGAACGAGGCAGTTTCAGGGTCAGAGGCGAAGTGATTGATGTTTTTCCTGCAGATTCTAGTCAATCTGCGGTGCGTATTGAATTGTTCGATGATGAAATTGAGCAACTGAGTTTTTTTGACCCTTTGACAGGTCAAATCAACAGCAGAGAGCAAAACATCAATATTTTCCCCACTTCACACTATGCCACACCCAGAGAGCGCATTTTGAATGCGATTGGTCACATCAAAGAAGAGCTGAAGGACAGGTTGAAGGTGTTGTATGATGAAAATCGATTGGTGGAAGCGCAACGGTTAGAACAACGCACCACCTATGACCTTGAAATGATGCAAGAATTGGGCTATTGCCAAGGCATTGAAAATTATTCGCGCCACCTGACTGGTTTGCCAGTGGGTTCACCACCACCGTGTTTATTTGATTATTTGCCCAGCGATGCATTGTTGGTGATTGATGAGTCACATGTCACGGTGCCGCAAATTGGTGCCATGTACAAAGGTGACCGCTCGCGCAAAGAAAACTTGGTTCGGTTTGGTTTTCGTTTGCCTTGTGCTTTGGATAATCGACCTTTGAAATTTGAAGAATGGGAAGAGCGTACACCGCGAATGGTGTTTGTTTCTGCCACGCCCAGTAAATATGAAGCCGAGCACCAAGCCCAAGTGGCCGAACAAATCGTCAGGCCAACAGGCTTACTGGATCCTGAATTGGAGGTCAGGCCAGTGGCCACACAGGTGGATGACTTGATGTCTGAAATCAACAAACGCCTGGTAAAACAGGAACGTGTGTTGGTCACCACCTTAACCAAACGCATGAGCGAAGATTTAACAGATTATTTGGCAGATAAGGGTATTAAAGTTCGTTATTTGCATTCTGAAATTGAAACGGTTGAACGTGTAGAAATCATCAGAGATTTACGCAAAGGTGTGTTTGATGTTTTGGTGGGCATCAATTTATTGCGAGAAGGTTTGGACATGCCAGAAGTTTCATTGGTGGCCATATTGGATGCAGACAAGCCGGGTTTTTTGCGTTCTGAAAGCTCCTTGATTCAGACCATAGGCCGGGCCAGCCGAAACCTCAATGGTAAAGCCATCCTTTATGGAGACCGCATCACTCCTGCCATGAAAAATGCCATAGAAGAAACCCAAAGGCGTCGAGCCAAGCAAATTGCGCACAATGAAAAACATGGCATCACCCCAGCCTCAACGGTGGCTAAAATCCATGATTTACAGCAAAGTCAAGGTCAATCTGGACCACGAGAGATGGTCAAAGTGGCCGAAGGTGCTTCAAAGTACGACATCAAAAAAGCCAAA
>JAUIHY010000054.1 GCA_030432115.1 Gammaproteobacteria bacterium
TGGCTAACGTATTGCCTGCATTGAATGGTCCTAACTATGAAGGTTTGCCTACAGCTGGTTTCATGGTTCAGCGCTACACCAACGGTGCAGCTCAACCTGGCATCTTGGCTCAATATGCAGCTACCTTTAATCACGTAACACGTGTAGTATCTAACTAATATTGATATTTTTTAGTTAATACATATTAATGTGATGAACAAGCCCCTTTATGGGGCTTGTTTTTTTAGAGAATATTAACAAGTGCTTTGATATAATTTCGGCGTCAACCTTTTGAGAGAGAATCTAATGAAAATGCAAAATAAATATTTGTTAATGGCCTCGTTGTCCGTTGCAAGTTATGCAAACGGACAAGAATTAATCATAGACAATGAAGGAGCTGCTGCCAATGTAGCCATTCCTTTAAAATCAAATACATTGGTAACAATTGATGAAAATTCAAATGTTACAGTAGTACCAAGCGAAACATTTGAGATGCAAAATGCTGACCCATTGGTTTCCTTGTTTATAGACCAGTTAAGTCAATCAGATCAAGTAATTTTGTCTGGTAAAGTCATAGGTGAAGACAGTTGTAATGCCACCAGCAGTTTATCACAGTATAATGGTTGGGCTAATAATGCGACATTGATTAATGAAAACGGATTTGGAAACATCGCTTTAAATTCGGGATCTTGGAATAATGATGTCAGATTCAGTGTAAATTGTGGCACTGATTCTGCTGAAGTTTGGTATGTTCATGCCGAAGCTGCACAGGTTCCCAATGCGACTGTGTCAAATTTTTCAGTTGTTGAAACCTCAAATAACAATTACAAAATACGATTTCTGCCCAATAACGGCGCCGTGCAATGTCGTGGTGCTGCGGGAACAGCAATCAGTGGATTCAGTACAACTAACATAACCAATGGACAGTTTTTTGAAACCACTCAATCATACTCAATACCACAAGATGCATCACAATCTTGGTTTGTTCAATGTAAGTCAAGTAACAATACCTATGTTTCTTCAAGCCCGGTAACAGTTACCTATGATGAACCCATTGTCATTCCTAGTAATTGTGAGAATGTACAAACCCCAACCCATTCATCGTTGGTCAACTCTACTTACAGCAGTCATTATGGAACTCCATTTCCTAATAACACCAGTGCATCTCCTGAAATTGACATAGAATTAGGTAAATACCGTGCGATTTCATTCCAATACGTTAAGCCGACTGTGAGTCCAGGTTCTGATTTAGCTGCATTTAATTTCCAGGCCGCTAACGGTCTTTATGGGGAGCCAATAGAAACCACTGTGACCATCAGTGAATGTCCTGGTGATTTTGGTGGTAATAATTCAGTGGTGCCCGCAAACTGTTCTACAGTATTACAAGTTGGTGCTGGTCAATTAAGGACTTACCCAACAGATTCTACTTATAGCGGCGCTCAATTCTTCTGCCAACTTGAAGCTGGTAAACAGTACTATTTAAATATAGTGCATACTGATCAACCTTATGCTGAAGAGCCTGAATGTAATATTGTAAGAAATGGTGGTTGTGCGGTACTGTCTGCTCAAGGATTCTAATATGTTCAAAACATTGTTTTTTATGGTGTTGCAAATCAATTCGCCTGTTCTAGTAGAACAGGCGAATTTCGATGTGACACAGAGTGAACTTGATGCTGCGCTATATGAGATGAATCAAGATGCCAGAGGACAAATTGCTTATGATCATGCAGCCATTGAAGCGGTCATATTGAATCACCTGAAATATGAATTTTTTTATGATTTCTTAGCGAAAAATGAATTGTTGTCAGACCCTTACTTTCAAGAAAAAAAGCTCTATGCAACGGGCTTGGCAGATGAAAAGGAAGATATTTCATTTTTAACCGAATATGATTATGAAGCTGACCATTTTTCAGAAATTTATCGATCTTTTTTGATAAAAAAATATGTTTTTCAAAGTGCCAATGAGTTTTATAAAAACGGTATTGATGTCAATATATTTGATGAATACATAGAAGATTGGTTTAAAGGACTCAAGCTGTCTGATACGGCAGGGAAAACCTCAAAAATAACGGTAATAGAATTTCCACTTTCAGCAGTAGAAAAGCAAGATGTTGTTGATTTTTTAAAAAATCAAGTACAACAAAATGATTATCAAAAACTTATTGATGGTTTGTCAGCATTCAAGCCTGAGCAACAAGTTAAGCACAGAGAATTAACCTTAACCGATGATAAAAAATTCAATTTGCCATTTATAGATGATGTATTTAAACTGAATCACATTGGCATGGTTAAAAATGTATTTTTAAATAATGGTTTTCTCTACCTCGTTAGAATCAATGATGTTTATGATGGTCGAGAAGCGTATATAAAGGAATTGAAAGAAAGTAAAAGACAAGCATTACTGGCAAAAAAAGCAGAACAAAAAATTCAAAGTATTTTGGACAGTTATCAAACCAATAATGAACTGCATATTAAACCTGAATTAGCAGATGCTTTTGAGAGATATAAAAAATAACTGTATCATTTTTGATGGTGATCGTTGTTAACTCCCAAGTCAAACATGTACTTTTATTTCTTAAAAAGAGAGCTTTCGGATAAATTCATTGGTAATTCATCCGTTATCTTTTGGTTACTGTTTCAGCCATTGGCCACAATGGCTGTTTTTTATTTCGTATTTGGAACTATTTTTCAGTCAAGAATTCCAGAGTTGCCACAACAACAGTTTGTAGCATATCTTGCAGCTGGTTTGTGGATGTGGATGGCATTTTCTGAAACTGTACTCAGTGCTTCTCAATTGATACTTAATAAATCGCAACTGATCAGTAAAGTGAAAGTGGACTTACGGTTGATGATAATGGCTCACATCAGTGCGTCATTTGGTTTACAAATTCTTGGATTACTGGTTGTGGTCATTACCCTATTACTAACAGGAATAGTCAGTCCACAATGGAAACTGTTGTTATTGCTGTTTCCTATACTTTTATTGTTCTTAATTACTGTAGTAATTTCATTCTTTTTTGCTATGCTACAAGTGTTTCACAGAGACACACACAAAATATTACAAGCCTTTATACCGCTGTGGTTTTTTCTAACACCCATCATCTATGCCATAGACAGAGCACCAGAATATTTGAAAGCTTGGATGACATACAACCCAATATTTACAGTGGTTGATTTTTCTCACAAATCATTACTGCCGTTGGGTGAAGTCAATTGGATGGCTTATTTTGTAACGACCATGGTATTTAGCTTGTTGTTATTGTTGGTGCTTTCAATATTCAATAAAACATCACCATTTTTTGATGATTATTTATAATTGTGACTGAATTACTCAAAATTTCCGCGTTAGCTAAGACCTTCCCTCATGTGAAAAACAATAAAGACAGAATGAAGGGGTTGTTCCATATATTGAAAAACCAGTCATTGGAAGATGGAATTTCAGTATTGCAAGACATCAACTTTACAGTTAGAAAAGGTGAGTCTTTGGCAGTGGTCGGTAAAAATGGGGCGGGTAAAAGCACATTGCTTAAAATCATTTCTGGTGTGATGAAGGCCACATCTGGAACTGTAAAGGTTCATGGCAGCATTGGTGCTTTGTTGGAGTTAGGCTCAGGATTTGATATGGAATACACAGGTCTTGAAAATTTAAAAATGGCCAGTGCCTTGGCCGGAATCAAAGAACGTGTAACAGAAAAGATAGAGCGGATGATTGAATTCGCGGACATTGGTGATTTTATTCATGAACCTGTTAAAACGTATTCATCAGGTATGGTGGTGCGACTGGGTTTTGCGGTGATCACAGAAACACGTCCAGACTTATTAATCACAGATGAAATTTTGGCCGTAGGAGACGAAGCATTTCAGATCAAATGTTTGGCATGGGTGGAAGATTATTTGGCCAATGGAGGTACATTGCTGTTGGTGTCACACAGCATATATCACATTCAAACCATTTGTAAACATGCCATGTGGTTGGAAGGCGGTAGCGTTAAAATGTATGGAGATGCATATAAAGTTTCCAAGGCATACCAAACTGAGATTCTAGGTAATTTAGAGCCAGCCGTTGTTCACCAAGACATCAGTACATACCATGTAGCAGGTGCTTCATTGATTGGTGCCAATGGTGAAGTCAGCAAAGAAATTGACATCAAAGAATCCTTTACGTTAAAAGTTAAACTATATTCACCAGACGGACAAAAACCGGGATTAAATTTAGGCTTGATAAGCTATGACGGTCGTGACATTTTTGGAACCTACTCCAGTGTGGCTCAAGTTACACCCAAAGCAATAGATGATAGGCATTTTGAGTTCAATATTGCATTCAGAAACAACCCATTACTTCCTGGGCAATACCGATTTAAATTACATGCCATGACGCCTGATTTGTTACAAACCATAGACACCTATGAGTTGGATTTCTTTGTCAATGGACAAACCAGAGAATTGGGTGTTTGTCATATAGAAACAGAATGGCACTGATATGGAAATTGTGATACCTGTTTACAATGCATATGATGCATTGCTCCATTGTATTAAAAGTTTAGAAAAGCACAGCGCAACCGAAATGGTGGTGTTCATCAACGATGGCTCCACCGATAAACGGATACAAGCACTGTTAGAACAAGCATGTGAGGGCAAATCTAACTGGAATGTACTCAACAATGACAGCAATTTGGGTTTTGTCAAAACAGCCAACAGGGGTTTAAAAAGAACTGATGGTGACACTGTGTTATTGAACTCAGACACTTTGGTGTCAACTGGGTGGTTAGATGGATTGAAATACGCATCTGCTCATTGTGAAGATTTGGGAACTGCCACACCATGGTCAAATAATGCAGAAATTTGTTCCTTTCCAGAAACCCTAAAAAACAATCCAGTACCAGAACGATTGGATGAATTGGCTACACAGTTGCAAAACAAACACCAAGCGTGTTTCCCTGAATTACCCACGGCCGTTGGTTTTTGCATGCTGGTCAGTGCCGCAGCAAAAAGAAAGGTGGGATATTTCGATGAGCAAACTTTTGGGCATGGCTATGGTGAAGAAAATGATTATTCTTTACGAGTTAAGCATGCCGGGTTGAAAAACGTACTGTGCGACAATGTTTATGTTGCACATGTGGGCAATCAATCATTCAAAGACATGGCATTGAAACCGAACAGTGCGACCATGGAAAGACTGTTGGCCAAGCATCCTGAGTATGCTGGTATGATTTCCGAATTTATTGAAAATGATGTATTGGCTTCACTCAGGGAATCAATCATTGATAAAATAGACCGTTTTTAACGGCATCAGCCATGACAGAAAAATCACAATTAGAATTCACAGGTGAACGGTTTTTACCTGAATGCCAGCGCGAAATTTGGTATGAGCATTACCACAGGTATCATGTAGCCGCCAACTGGGTCAAAGGCAAGGTGGTTCTTGATGCAGCCTGCGGAGAAGGCTATGGCAGCCACATTTTGGCGCAACATGCCGATCGTGTATTGGGCGTTGATGTGTCTGAAGAAGCCGTCGCACATGCCAAAAACAGCTATACTAAGGATAACTTAAGGTTCATGAAATCTGATGTTCTGGCATTGGACTTACCTGAAAAAAGCGTGGATGTGGTGGTGTCTTTTGAAACCATTGAACATTTGGCAGCGCACCAAGAATTGTTGGCTGTGTTTAAAAGGGTATTGAAAGATGATGGTTTGTTGATCATCAGCACACCAGATAAGGCTGAATACAGTGACAAAACAGGTTTCAATAATGAGTACCATGTGAAGGAATTGTATCGTGATGAATTTGAAACATTGATAGCAGAACAATTTGATCACACGGAGTGGTTGGGTCAAAAGTTGATGTTTCAATCTGCCATCTGGCGATTGAATCAACCTTTGAACCAATTAACCATGCAAACACACCAAGAATCTGGCCAAGCCCTGACTGACCAAATGCCGTTCAACCCCTTGTATTTCGTGGTTTTGGCTTCAAATAAAAAAATTGACACCAATTTGATCAATGACTGTTATGGTTTTACTGATGCCGAAGAAAGTGTCTATGAACATTACAATGAAATGATTCGTGAATACATCAGCGTTGCGAAAAAATTCATGAAACTCAATGACCAACAAGAGAAATGGCGGAAACACCCCATCATAGGGCGATGCATTCGCTGGTTCGACAAGGAAAAATAATGGAATTCGAATTTAATTTTGGTAACCAAACCATAGCCAAACCAGAAACCAAGGACATGACTTTGTTTGCTTCTGTCGATGGCATAGCCTTGCCATTGTCATCTGAAGAATTGGTGTTTTTGCAGGCGGATACTGGCATGAACCATTTGATGACCATGCAGGTATTACACGCCATGAGCTTGACCCAGGTTTTCAGGCCCATGCACGAGCACATACAGCAAATTGCCCAAGCCATACCTGAGTTGCAAGGTCAGCATGCTGCGATAGAAAAAGTATTGGGTTTTATGAAAAACAAGAACCTGATCAAAAGCGCTGATGATTGGCTGGCTGAAATAAAAGCGCAAGAATCAGATATTGAACCTGTTAAATATGCAGGTCTGGTAGTCAGAACATGTAACCGACCAGAGCACTTGGCACGCCTATTAGAATCTTTAGAGCAATATCAGGCACTACATCAAAAGCAGCATGAAGTGTTGGTCTTTGACGACTCCAATGACCCCAAATGTTGCGACGAAAATGAAAAAATTTGTGAGCAGTCAAAGTTAAAGGTCAGGTACCATGGCAATGCATGGCAGCGACAATTCATTACCATGTTGCAAAAAGAATTCCCATTAGATTCACAAGTCATCGCTTGGTTACTTGCAGAACATGACGGCTTTTCAGGTGGTCGCGTGTGGAATTTGGCTTTGTTGGCTTTGGCAGGTAAAAAGTTCACCTTTTTTGATGATGATTTTTTGATTCAACCCAGGGTCTCTGCGTCTGCTGATTTAACTCATGTTGACCTGCTCAGTCAGGGCGAATTGGGTGTGGATTTTGGTTTGAATGTTCGTGAAATTAAACAAGCTTCTGAAAGTTACGAAGGTGATTTGTTGTCACAACTGGTCAACGCTTGTGGTCAATCTTTTGGTGCATGGTTGGGTGAGCATGATGACATAAAAACCAATCAATTGTATGGCCTGCGTTTGCGAGATTTATTGAATCTCAACAAAAACTCAATCATAAAGAGCACCTGCAATGGCACCTGGGGCAGCCCAAGGGCCGAAAGTAATTACTGGTTATACCAATTGAAAGGCGACCAAAGAACGGCCTTTTGGAAAGACCGTGAGACATATTTAGACAACATTGAAGCGTCTCATTTATTGCATTTTGCACCCAAATACCAGGCCATGACACTGGCTCAATTTGCGCCATCTTCAATAGACAATGGTGAGATGACACCCTTTTCTATGCCATTGAATAAAAACGAGGACCACTTCTTCAATGCCATGATGAGTGTTTGTTACCCAAATCAGGTGTCGTTGAATTTCCCCATGATGATGGGTCATTTACAAACCAGCAAACGTGATCGCAGCAGTTTTAACCACATTGCACAACGCCCCAACTTCAATCGATTTGTGGCCGATTATGCCCTGTCTGTGGCGCCTCGATTATTGTCTCAAAATCCAGCGATCCGTTTGAAATCAATGGCTGCTGCATTGGATGATTTACGCACCGCTGACGATCAAATGTTAGAAATGAGATTGCGCGAATACATGAGTAAGGTGCGAGCAGATTTGGTTAATAATTTACAACAGATAGCCGAGGAAGTGCCTGATGCTCCCATCTATTGGCAAGCAGATGTTCGTGAATTATTGCAGGCCAACGGTCAAGCGGTCAGAGAAAATGAGGTGCCAGTGTTAAGGGATTGGCCTGAGGGCATGGACATGGATGCTTGTTTGGCCAAAGCCCGTTTTGACTTGAAAGAAATAGCCGATGCCATGCGTGTTTGGCCAGAACTTTGGCGTTTTTGCCAAACACAGTGATGTCATGAACCCAGAGGTGGCGATTGATGTGGTGATCGTTAACCACAATGCGGGTGATGTGGTGGTTGCTTTGGTGGATCAATTACTAGCCAATGATGCGCTGAATGTGTCTGTGGTGGACAATGCATCCACAGACGGTTCACTTTCCCGCTTACAATCAAAAGACCTGTCACTTCAAGTCAATCCATCAAATTCAGGTTTTGCCGCAGCATCCAATCAAGGGGCTGCCATGGGTCAAGCCCCTGTCATTGCCTTGGTGAACCCAGATTGTCAAGTCACGGCAGCGCAGCTAAATACCATGGCTTTGCGCCTGAAAGAGCCTGGTGTGGGTTTGGTGGGCTGTCAAGTGGTCAACATCGATGGCAGTACCCAGCAAGGTACTTGGCGTCGTTTGCCCACTTTGTGGCGTGTTCTGAAAACAGTAACTCGATTGGAAAAAATGCCGGGCTTCAATGGGTTAAATTTAAACAGACCACCTACATCATTTTCTGCGGTGAATGGTGCCTGCTTTGTCATTAGTCGTTCTTTGTTTGAGTCGCTGGGTGGGTTTGATGAAGGCTATCCTTTGCATTTTGAAGATTTGGACTTGTTTATTCGGCTCCAAGAAGCCGGGAAAAAAATGGTCTGCGAACAGTCTGTGGTGGTGAAGCACATCAAAGGATTGTGCAGTACCGATTCAAAGCAAGTGGCGGCTTGGAAAAAAGCAGGATTGCTGCGTTATTTTGAAAAGCATCGCCCACGCTGGGAACAGCGTATTATTCGCTGGCTTGCTGCGCTAAAATAAATTGATAAACCTCTTTTTTGTGGCAGTGATGGTGTTCGGCCACCAATTTTGATACCACTTTGGGTGGTAACAATGGCATCAAAGCCAGCGTCAATTTTTTGGCCGCGGCGTTGAGCTTATCATTGATTTCTAAGTTGCTGGCGGCAATCGCAATAACAAATTCTCCTTTCTGTTGAACGGGCTGGTCTTGCAGTTGCTGAATGATTGAATCAACAGGGCCATGATAAATGGTTTCAAATGTTTTGGTTAATTCTCTGCCAACGGCCAACAAATGATCCTTGCCCAGCAACGTTTGAATGTCTGTCAAACAAGGCAAGATCCTGTGTGAAGATTCGTAAATCACCACAGTGCTTTCATTGGGCAATAATTTTTTAAAAGCATTCAAACGTTGAGAAGATTTGTTGGGCAAAAAACCTTCAAAGCGGAAGCTGGAAGTGTCTATGCCCGCCACGGATAACAAAGAAATCAAAGCAGAAGGGCCGGGAATGGGTGAAACGGGAACCATGGCTTGATGAGCCATCTGTACCACCACATAGCCTGGGTCACTGATCAAAGGTGTGCCTGCATCTGAAACCAAAGCCACGTTCTGGCCTTCTTGTAATCGATGAAGTATCTGTGAACCTGCCTGCCTTTCATTGTGTTGATGGTAGGCCAGTAGCGGGGTTCTGATGTCATGGTGGTGGCACAACCTCTTGCTGTGCCGAGTGTCTTCACAAGCGATCACATCGCAATTTTTCAATGTTTCTATGGCGCGAATACTGATGTCATCTAAATGACCAATGGGTGTGGCCACGATAAATAAAGTACCTGAGGAAGTTGCCATGATGTGACGAGCTGCAGAAAATTGTTATTTTACTGTATTTTGCTGGCCAGAATCGGGTTAAAATTTGTCTTATGAAAATAAAAAACTGGACAAAATATGTCGCTGTTTGCATGGTGTTGTCGTTATTGACAGCCTGTGGTGGCGGGACAAGAAATGTACGCACTGCAGTCGATCAGGCACAGGCCAAAGGCCTAAGTTTGTATCAGTCAGGTGACTACTTTAATGCCATTGATTGGTTGGAAAAAAGCCACCAAGAAAACAGCAGCTTGGTGGTTTTATTGGCCTTGATGGATGCCTATGCCCAATTAGGTGAAACCATCAAAGTTTATCCACTGCTTAACCACCCTTTGTTGTTGAACCGGCCCGAAAAGCAGGTCATGTTGGCCAAAATTTCATGGATGGATGGTGATTGTCATCAAGTGCTTGCAGAATTGCAGTCAACGGAAGACAACAGCATGGGTCAAGAGTGGCAACGACAAAAACACCAAATGTTGGCAGAATGTCATTTTCAGCAAGCAGATTATTTATTGGCAGCGGCCAGTCGCTTTCATTTGTTAACTGTGTTGCAATCGGATACCTCAGGTACTGATGTGCAGGCCATTCAAGCAATGCAAGATGCACTGGTTAATGACTTGGTTTTGGTAGATGAGACCGACCTGATCCTAGGAATAGGCCAGGCCAAAGACCCGCTTTGGCATGGTTGGTTGGAGGCTGCATTTGTTGAATTTGGAGCTGATGGCGAATCAGGTGCACATTGGCTATCGCAATGGGAAAATCACCCTGCAGCCAGTTATTTTTTGGATAACAATGCCATCACCTCAGGTCAAAAAGTGGCTGTTTTGTTGCCTATGAGTGGCCGATTTGAACAAGTGTCTAAAGCGATTCAGCAAGGCATGCTGACGGCCGCCATCAGCCAAGGTGGTCGGAATGACCTACAATTTTTTGATACCGGTAGCCAAGGTGAGGCCCTGGCTGCGGCCTTGTTTTCTGCTCAAGAGGCTGGTGTGGATATGATTGTTGGCCCTTTGGACAAACAATCCATCACAGGTTTGAGCGAATTGCCAGAACCCACAGTGCCGATGCTGCTGCTCAATCAATCTGATGGTGATCATCAACAATTCAGTTTGTCTCCAGAAGCAGAAGCTCAAGATGTGGCGGAAACCATGTATCAACAAGGCAAGCGACAAGTGGTAATCATGTCATCCAATGATCCTTGGGGTGAACGTTTGACTCTGGCTTTTGCACAACGATTTTCAGATTTGGGTGGTCACATCATTGCCAACCATTATTTCGCAACTGACCAGGCTGACTATTCCGCCCAACTGAGACAAGCCTTGGGTTTGGTGGGCAGCCGCCTAAGAAGTAAAAACCTACAACAATATTTAAAGCTGCCAGTGTCTTCGGAAGAAGTGGTCAGGGCAGACATTGATGCCATCTTTTTGGCCGCACAACCCAGTTTTGCGCGCATGATGGTGCCTCAGCTTAAATTTCATCGCGCCAGCAAAGTACCTGTTTACGCCACTTCCCATGTGTTTGTTGGGTTCAATGACGCCCAACACAACAAAGATTTAGACGGCGTACATTTCCCAGTCGCACCCTTGTTGTTACAAACAGGTGATTTATTGGAAACTTTACCCTTTGATGTCAGTCTGATACAAAACACGGATTTGAATTTATTTGCATTTGGTTATGATGCGTTTCAATTGACATCAAGGTTGTCATGGCTCGGGAGGGTCAATTCAGGGCGCTTTTCGGGTCTTTCAGGCCAGTTGTCTATGGACTTTGATGGCAAAATTCGCAGGCATTTACAATGGGCATATTACAGTGGTGGCGAAGTGTTCGCAGCCGAAGACTGAGTACAGGCGATTTTTGGGAGTACCAAGCTGAGCAATATTTAATTCAGCACGGCTTGAAAACCTTGTACAGAAACTACCGCTGCCCAGCTGGAGAAATTGATTTGGTGATGCGATCCGGTAAAGAAGTCATTGTTTTTGTTGAAGTGCGTTACAGAAAGCACGCTCAATGGGCCAATGCGTTAGAATCTGTGAGTGTTGTCAAACAAAAAAGAATCATCAAAGCCGCCAAACAATTGATGACGCAAAAGAAATGGCACAACCGTTATCATGCCCGTTTTGATGTGGTTGCGATACAGCTTGAACAAGAGGGTGACCAGAAATCACCACACATAGATTGGATAGAACATGCCTTTTATTGAAGGCACAATGAGGAAAACAAACATGAAAATCATTTTAACAGCTTTGGTATTGTCCTTTGGATTGTCAGCCTGCGCCCCGGTATTGGTCGGTGGTGCTTTGGTGACAGCTGTCAATGTGGCCCATGACAGGCGATCAAGCGGACAAGTTTTGGATGATAAAATCATCACGGCGTCGGTTAAAAATGAATTACGCAAAAGCTTGGTTGATGACAGTCGTATCAAGGTCAATACCTACAACGGTGTCGTACTACTGGCTGGCGAAGTTAAGAACGCATCAGACCGGGTCACGGCCGAAGATGTGGGAGCCACCAAAGACGGTGTGATGAAAGTGGTGAATGAATTGAAACTGGTGGATGAGGTTTCGCAGTTGGGCCGCCGCACCAAAGACAAATACATCAGTACCAAAGCCAAAGGCAGTTTGTTGAAATTGGACATAGAAGATTTCGACCCCACCCGTGTTTCCATTACCACCGCCAACCATGAAGTGTTTTTGATGGGCCTGGTAACGCGTCAAGAAGCCGATGCTGTGGTTGAAAGGATTCGCAATTTGAAACACGTTAAACGTGTGGTAAAAATATTTGAGTACATGGATTAAATGGTCGACTGATTTCCCTTCTTTCAACCTTCGGCTGAAAATCGGCTGCATCAGTCGGTCTTTTATGAGTTTTGTCTGATTGCACCGCTTGGGGTGTTGCAACTCAACCCAAAACATATTACGGACGGTCGACTGATTTCCCTTCTTTCAACCTTCGGCTGAAAATCGGC
>JAUIHY010000055.1 GCA_030432115.1 Gammaproteobacteria bacterium
TTCTCAATACTTATTCTGTTGTTGCGCTTGAATTTTGGTTTGAATGACCGCATGATAGGGGCTTTGAATCACCAGCCAATCACGTGTTAGACTCAGCCAATCAATCTTGTACCTTGCCAGACATTGCCGCCGAAGAAAAAGCCAAAGTAGGTGGCGCTTTACAATGGGTTGGCATGAGCGACATGGAGATGCCGCTTCAATTGAATGCCGATGCCAGCATGCAAACCAGCATTGCGCAGGTGCGTGCTGAGGTTTCATTGGACGATGAAGAATCTCGTGGGATTCACATGTCACGTTTGTATTTGGCCTGTGACGAGGTGTTTTCAGCTCAGAACATCGATTTTGATGTGTTGACGGCTTTGACTGATCGATTCATTGCAACGCACAAAGACTTGAGCCAAAATGCGTTGATTGAAGTCGAGTCTGAAGCCTTGTTGAGGCGTCAAGCTTTGGTCAGTAAACATGCCGGCTGGCGTGCTTATCCAATAAAGTTGTCTGTGGTTAATTGTCAAAAAACAGGTTTGTCAAAATACCTCAGTTTCCAAGTCACCTATTCCAGTACCTGCCCTTGTTCTGCAGCTTTGGCACGACAATTGATTCAGGATAATTTTTCCAATCATTTTGAAGGTCAAACTTTGGATAAAGACGCAGTTTTGGCTTGGTTGGGCTCAGAGCAGGGCATCAATGCGACGCCGCATTCACAGCGTTCATCAGCCGTGATCAAGGTCAAATTGCCACAGCGTCAATCACAAGTGCCAGTTCAAGCTTTGATCGATGTTGTGGAAAAGACATTACAGACCGCTGTTCAAGCTGCAGTCAAACGAGCCGATGAACAAGCATTTGCCTTAAGGAATGGTCAAAATTTGATGTTTTGTGAAGACGCTGCCAGGCGCATTAAGCAGGCATTGTTAAAATGTGAACTGGTTCAAGCTTTTCATTTGCGAGTGACACATCACGAATCACTGCACCCTCATGATGCCACTGCAGAGGCGTACAGCGAATAAATCAGAAAATAATTAATATTTTTCTTGATTTATTGGTTTTATACACAAAGTGCCACAGAAATGTCATGTTACAATGATTTAACACTTTATTGTTAAAAACAACATCATGTAATCGTAGTAACATGTTGATAATAAAAGATATTTGGCATGTGGTTAAATTTTAACCATTGTGTGTCCCATGCCCAACTGGCAAGGTCTTTGACCACTTAAACAGGGGTTATCAACAAAGTTATCCACAGCTTCTGTGGACAACTGAAAAAAGGCCAAAAAAACAATCACTTAACAATTTTGAGCTTTTTTCACCTGTTGATTCTGTTATGATTTTCCACACCCGCGTAAAAAGGTATTACAAGCCACAGTGAGTCGAAAAACGGTTTTACACATTGCATTGAAAGTGCCCTTCGCACCCTTTCTTGATTATTTGCTTCCTGATGCTTTCTGTCAGCCGCCAGTTGGTGCGCGTGTGCTGGTGACGCTGGGTAAACGAACAGCGGCAGTGGGTGTGGTTGTGGGGGTCAGTAAAGAGAGTAAGCACAAAAAGCTCAAAACCATTGAACGGGTATTGGATGAGGTGGCTTTGTTGCCCGAAGAGTTGTTGGCCCTGTTAAATAAAACGGCCAATTATTACCATGCCCCATTGGGTGAGGTCATTCATATGGCTTTACCAAAATGGTTCAGGCAAGTGCAAAACAAAAGTGTACCCAAACAATTTTGGTGGAAAACATCAGCCACATGGGAAGAAGCCGCTAGCCTAACCAAGCGATCGATACATCAGCAGACGGTGTTTCAATATTTATTACAAAACCAGCCGCTGACCAGCAAAGAAATAAACCACGTTTGCAACAATGCATCACAGCAGTTGAAACAACTGGAGAAAAAGGGGTTGGTGGTCTCATCAGAATTGTGCTTTATAGACAATCAAGTGGTGAGAAAACCGGAGTTTGTCCTCACAGCAGACCAAGACCATGCGTTAAAAAGTGTATCGCAAACTTCAGGTTTCAACAGCTTTTTGGTCGATGGCATCACGGGATCTGGAAAAACAGAAATCTATATACGGTTGATTCAACAACAGATTCAGCAGCAGTCACAGGTGCTGGTTATGGTGCCAGAAATAGGCTTAACACCACAGTTATTCAATGAGATCAGTGAACGCATCACAGGACGTTTGGCGGTGCTGCATTCAGGTTTGTCAGATGGCGCCAGAGCCAGGGTATGGGAACAGGCCAGACATGGGCAGGTGGATGTGGTGGTTGCCACCCGTTCGGGGATTTTTACACCCTTTAAACAATTGGCTTTGATAGTCGTGGATGAAGAACATGACCTGAGTTACAAGCAACAAGATGGCATCCGCTATTCAGCCAGAGATTTGGCCTTGTTGCGAGGCAAATTACAGGATGTGCCGGTGGTGCTGGGTTCGGCCACACCCAGCATGGAATCCTTTGCTTTGGCTGCAAAAGGGCAGCATCAATGGTTGCGTCTGAGGACCAGAACCAACCGCAAACCCTTGCCTCAAACAGTGTTACAAAACACCAATCAACTGACCTTGAAGCATGGCCTCACCCATGACAGTTTGGCACAAATCAAACGCCATTTATCTCAAGGGCAACAGGTTTTAGTCTTTCTGAATCGCCGTGGCTGGTCGCCCAAATGGTTGTGCCAGGACTGTGGTTGGATTGCGCAATGTGATGCCTGTGATGCGTATTTGACATACCACAAACACAGTGACCGCTTGACCTGTCATCATTGTGACAGGCGTTATGGCACACCTGAATTTTGTCCAGATTGCGGCTCGCAAGACACCGATGTGTTGGGTGTTGGGACAGAGCGGGTGGCGGCTGGATTGTCTGACCACTTCAAAGACCACAGCATTTTGCGTTTTGATCGAGACACCATCAAATCAGCCAATGATTGGCAGCAGCACCTTGATGTGGTGAGGCGTGGAGAACCTTGCGTGATAGTTGGTACGCAAATGTTAGCCAAAGGGCATGATTTCCCTAAGCTGTCACTGGTAGTGGTGGTCAATGTGGACAACAGTTTCTATTCTTCAGATTTTCGAGCCACGGAACATCTGGCACAATTGTTGATCCAAGTATCTGGCCGTGCTGGCCGTGCTGAAACCCGCGGTGAGGTGATCATTCAAACTCAAAACCCGGGTCATGAATTTTTTACTTTGTTGTTAAAAAAGGGGTATCAGCATTTTGCTGAAGTACAGTTAGAAGAAAGAACAGCCATGGGCTTCCCTCCAGCCAGTCACATGGCCATCATTCACGCTCAACACAGGAACGAGGCACAATTGATGCAACAATTAGAACCTTTGGCTCAAGCCCAGCTCGGTCACCCGGATGTCAGTGTTTTGGGCCCCATTCCTGCGCCCATGCAGCGCAAACAAAACATGCACCGCATGCAAGTCATCATCAATGCCAACAGCCGCAAAGCATTGCATCAATTCCTCTTTCAAGCCCAAAGCTGCTTACCCGATCGCTTGCAGTGGATAGTGGATGTGGATCCTATTTTGTTGGATTCTTAACGGGCATAAAAAAACCCCACTGATGGTGAGGTTTTTTCAATCTGCTGTGTAGTTAATTACTGCTTAGCAGGTGCTTCTTTAACTTGAGGTGCTTTCACTTCAATCAATTCGATGTCGAAAATTAAAGTGCTGTTGGGGCCAATTGGGCTGCCAGGTCTGGCATCAGAGCCATAAGCCAACTCAGGTGGGATGAAAAAGCGGTATTTAGAACCGGTATTCATCAATTGTACACCTTCGGTCCAACCTTTGATGACTTGGTTCAAAGCAAAGGTTGCGGGCTGACCACGATCAACCGAGCTGTCAAATTTGGTGCCATCAATCAAGGTGCCAGTGTAATGAACCACAACGGTGTCAGTGGCAGCGGTTGGTTTGGTACCAGTGCCTTCGCTGATGACTTCATATAAAATGCCTGAATCAGTGGCTTTGACACCATCTTCGGTTTTCTTTTTGGCCAAAAAGGCATCGCCGGCGGCTTTGTTTTCAACTTTTTGTTTTTCCATTTCCGCCATCATTTCAGCACGGCGAACTTCTTGGGCTTTTTGTTGTTTTTGTTGAATCACAGTACGAATGGCTGTCAATTGCTCTTTGCTTAGCTGCAAGTCGCGACCTGCCATGCCGTCTTCTAAACCAGACATAAAGGCTTCGCTGTCAAAAGCAATTTCAGAGTCTTTCAAATATTTACCCACATCAGAACCGACTTTGTAGCTGATTTGTCCGTTTTCAGTTTCTAAGTTTGCCCAAGAGGTGCCGGCGAATAGTGCGGCGGCTGTGGCCAAAGCAAGGCTAGTTTTTTTCATCATATTTCTCCAAATTAATCATTGTCCCGTGAATCTTGAAAAGAGCCACAAAGCCAGCGATTATAAACAAATTTCCATGTCGCTGCATATGGGCAGCATGTATTTAATAAAATTGAACCAAAAATCCCAAAATCAGTCTCAGAATTACTGCTGCTGGCTTGTTTTGGTGACGTTTGACCTATATCATAAAGACAATGCATCAGGCATCATTTAATAGTAAAAGTTCAATAATAAGGAGTAAACTACAATGAACCGAATAAAAAATGCAGCCAAAATTACCCTGTTGGCATTGGGCTTGACCGCTTTTCAAGGACAAGCACTGCTGCAATCTGACACCTTGGCACCGGCCGAAAAGCATGCCAAAGAAAGCCAGTTGGTGGTGCGTTTAATTGAGCATTTGCACTATAAAGGTTCAGAACTGAATGACGAAATGTCGAAAAAGATCCTCGATAAATACATCGCCATTTTGGACCCCAATAAAATGTACTTTATGTCAAAAGACATACTGGCCTTTGATGTATGGCAAAGTGAGATGGATGACTTCATCAAGGAAGGAAAGGTGAAGGCGGCTTACGATATATTCAATTTGTTTAAAGAAAGGATGCAAAAGCGTGTGGATTTTGCCCTCAATCAATTGAACCAAGAAATGAACTTTGATACCGACGAAGCATTCCAGTGGGACAGGGAAAAAGCAGAGTGGCCTATGGATGAAAAAGCCTTGGATGATGTGTGGCGTCAAAAAGTCAAAAATGATTATTTAAGTCTGAAACTGGTCGACAAAGCACCAGAAAAAATCAAAGAGATTCTGGAAAAAAGGTATCGCTTGATGGCCAAACGCATCAATGAACGCAAAAGCGACGATGTGTTTCAGTTGTATATGAATGCTTATGTCAGCTTGATTGAGCCGCACACCGGATATATGGCGCCCAGAACATCAGAAAATTTTGAAATCAACATGAGCCTGTCATTGGAAGGTATCGGCGCCATTCTCGGCAATGACGGTGAGTACACAGCCATCGATACTGTGGTCAAGGGTGGGCCAGCTGAGTTAGAAGGCAGTTTGAAAAAAGGTGACAAAATTGTCGCTGTGGGTCAAGGTGCTGAAGGCAGCTTTGAGGATGTGATCGGCTGGGCACTGGAAGATGTGGTTGAGTTGATTCGCGGCGAAAAGGGTTCAACCGTGCGGCTGCAAGTTCTGGATAAAAATGATGAGCCGGGTGTCATGCCACACACCATTCGGATTGTCAGAGACAAAGTCAAATTAGAGCAACAAGCGGCACAATACCAAATATTGAAAGTCAAAAATGAAGAAGGTGAGCGCAAAGTGGGTGTGATTGATTTGCCCACCTTTTACATGGATTTTGATGCCTACCAAAAAGGCGATCCTGATTTTCGCAGCACCAGTAAAGACGTCAAAAAGATTTTGGAAAAGATGGATGCCGAAGGTGTTGAGGGCGTGATTGTTGACCTGCGTAATAATGGCGGTGGTTCGTTGTATGAAGCGGTGCAATTAACCGGCCTATTTATCGACCAAGGCCCAGTGGTTCAAACCAAATTTTCTGGTGGTAAAGTGGATGTCAAAGAAGACAAGATGGAAGACATGGCTTGGGACGGCCCAGTGATGGTGATGGTCAATCGCTTTTCAGCCTCTGCTTCTGAAATTTTTGCAGCGGCCTTACAAGATTATGGCCGGGCTGTGATTGTGGGTGACCCCACTTTTGGTAAGGGTACGGTTCAAAATGTGTTGCCATTGCAAGAGTACACCAGTGATCGTGAAAACAAATTGGGCCAAATGAAAATGACGATTGCTCAATTTTTCCGCATCAATGGCGGCAGCACCCAAAACCGTGGTGTGATTCCTGACATAGAATTCCCTGCCTCTCCTGGCTTGGATGAATATGGTGAATCCACTTATGACAATGCTTTGCCATGGACCAGCATCAGACCGAGTGACTATGTGCTGTATGATGATTTGTCAGAAGAAATTGTTTTCTTAAAAAAACAATCCAAAGAGCGCAACAAGGTGAACTTTGAGTTTGCATTCTTGGACAAAGAGATTGAGTTGTATGAACAGGAAAAAGACAACAAATCCATATCATTGTCTGAAAAAGAAAGAAAGGCCAAAACTGAAGCCCGAAAAGCCCGTAAGGAAGCGAGAAAAGCCAAGCGAGAATCAATGAAGTTGGCACAAGAGAACATCAGTATATTGGATCAAGTGGAAACCTTGTTTGATTCAAACGAGACACACAAGTCCAAAGACACATTGGCAGCTGAGGCCGAATCGGTCACGGCAGTTGATGCTGAAGCAGCAGATGAGGAAGAAGAGGAAGAATTGTTTGTTGATTTCAGGTTACAAGAAACGGCCCGAATTTTAAGTGATTATATTGACTTGAAAATGAAAGCCCTGTTGGCCAAACAAATCGAAAAATAATGCCACATCATGGTAGCGCAAAAGCCTGTGTTATTCACGGGCTTTTTTTATTCTCAAGGGAAAACCAGTGGACCCAGCAGCCATGAATGCAGTGGTCAATCACATCAAAATCGAAACGGTCTCGGTGGCTGTGGTCAGAGAGGACTTGAATCACCCTGTGATTCAAGGCAACAAATGGCGCAAGCTGAAATACAATCTATTGGCCGCTGAGCAAGCCGATGCCGCAGGTCTGCTGACTTTTGGTGGCGCGTACTCTAACCATTTGGTGGCCACCGCTTGTGCAGCCAAAGAAGCCGGTTTGGACTCCTACGGTGTGGTCCGTGGTGATGAACTTGAACTGCAGCCTGAGAAATGGTCACAAACGCTGAAAGACGCACAACAATTTGGCATGAAGCTCTGTTTTGTCAGTCGAGAAGCTTACAGAAAAAAAGAGCAGGGCAACAAAGTGCGCTCGTGGCTTGCTGACCTAAAAGGTGAGGTCATGGTAATTCCAGAAGGTGGCAGTAACCTATTGGCAGTGCGCGGTGTGGCAGAATTGGTCGACGAATTGGTGGCACAAAACATCCGCCCCACACAGCTGTTTTGTGCCCTTGGCACCGGCGGTACGGTGGCCGGCATCATTCAAGGTGTAACAAAACACGCATTGGACTGTCAGGTGTTGGCAGTGCCTGTATTGAAAGGTTTACATGGTGTAAAAAACGATATCAATCAATGGCTTTGTGGTGATGTAAAACCAGATGGCTTGCGCTTTTTGACTGATTATCATTTTGGCGGCTATGCCAATTGGACAGCAGAATTGCGAGATTTTGCCATTGAATTTCAGCAACAACATCACATCCCCTTGGATAAAGTGTATAACGCCAAATCATTCTATGCACTGAGTGACTGGATCAAACAAGGGCGAATTACTGCCAGTGATCGCCCTGTCATCATCAACACCGGTGGCCTACAAGGCGGCCAATTTGGAGTAACAAATGAATCAAGTCATTAACTTGAAACACAAAGCCAGTTTATTTACAGACCACTGGTCACCAAAAGTCATCGCCGAATTGAATGATTATCAATTCAAATTGGCTAAACTCAAGGGCGAATTCGACTGGCACAAACACGATGATACCGACGAGGCTTTTTTGATTCAGTCTGGTGAGCTGATCATCGAGCTTCCAGATAATGAATCTGTTCACTTAGCCGAAGGCGAAATGTTTGTCGTACCCAAAGGCCTGATGCACAAACCGGTTGCCAAAGAAGAATGCACCGCATTGATCATCGAACCCAAAGGTGTGATCAACACAGGTGAAAAAAACGAACGCACAGCGGAGAACGACGTATGGATATAAAGCACATCTCTTCAGGTTCAGAGTTTGAGGAAAAAATTGGCTATTCTCGCGCCGTGGTTTGTGATGGCTGGGTTTTGGTCTCAGGCACCACCGGCTATGATTACAGCGACATGAGCATCAGTGAAGATGTGGTGGAACAGACAAAACAATGCCTGAAAAACATTGAAAAGGCACTGTACGAAGCCGGTGCCAGTTTGAATGACGTGGTGCGGGTGCATTACATCTACCCCAACAAAGCCGACTTTGAACCCTGTTGGCCCGTTTTAAGCCAAGCATTCAAAAAAGCCAAACCTGCTGCCACCATGATAGAAGCGGGCTTATTGGATGAAAAAATGAAGGTTGAAATAGAAGTGACAGCGAGATTGAAATAAAACGTTTTATATTGAATTAAACAAGCTGTAAAAGGATGGTGAAATGTGCATGTATTGAACTGAGATAAAATGCATAAATATTGTTTAATAACTTGCAAAATTCGTGCTCTTAAAGCATATTAATAAACAGCCTCACACACAAAAATTTGATTAACTGATGAATCTTTACATTGGGTGTGGTGCTGTTTGTAATTAATTTAAGGGGAATCAAAATGAAAAATATCAAATCAATCTTATTGCTTATAATCTTATTATCTTCGCCAAGTGTTGTTCTTGCAGCCACAGATACATGTGTGTCTTTACTGGTGGGCGCAGGATATGCAGCCAAAATGCGGATTAAGTCTGGTGACTTTAAGACAGATTGGTCCTCAAGTTTTGCCATCGGTAAGACCAAATGCCAAAGCTTGAATGGTGTACCAATTGGCGGAGAATTCACTGTTGAAATTAAGGCCATTCTGGGTAAAAGTAAAAATTGTTCACCGAGTATTACGCACAGTGAAGGCAGCGGGTCTATAACTTTCCAAGCCTGGGGTACAACCCTTAGTCCGAAATGCAAGATGCCAAGTACAGACGCCAAACACCTTGATGATGCCAATCACAAAGTGAATAGTGAAGGCGTTAAGGCAGCAGAGTCGCTCAATGACAGCTGAACTTAGGGGTAAATAGGTAGCCAGTTGCATTAAGCAACTGGTGATTGATTGAATCCTGATAATCAACTGTCAGGGGAGTTTGTCAGGATAAAGCAGTTGTCACACAAGCCGCTTCGCGGCTTGTGTGATAATAAAATTATTCAATTAAGCTTTCTTCTCAGCAATGTACTCATCAACCAAGCGTTCCAGAATGGTCATGGGTACGGCACCGTTTTTCAGCACCACATCGTGGAATTCGCGGATGTCGTAGCGATCGCCTAAGGTGGTTTTGGCCTTTTCGCGCAGTTCCAAGATTTTCATCATGCCGACTTTGTAAGCCAAGGCTTGTCCGGGCCAAACGATGTAGCGTTCGATTTCAGATTCAACGTCGGTCATGGCCATGCCAGTGGTTGATGCCATGTAGTCGATGGCTTGTTCACGGGTCCAGCGTTTGTAGTGGATGCCCGAATCCACCACCAGACGAACCGCGCGCAGCAATTCGGCCTGCAATCGGCCCAAATTATTGAAAGGCTCTTGTTGGAAACCTTGTTCCCAAGCCAGTCTTTCCGCGTACAAGGCCCAGCCTTCAGAATAGGCAGTGAAGCCAATGAAGTTGCGGAACATCGGCAGGCCTTCCAATTCGGTTTTGATGGCGATTTGGAAGTGGTGACCGGGCACCGCTTCGTGGTAGGCCAGTGTTTTCATGCCCCATTTGGGCGTGGCCTTAATGTCATACAAGTTGGCATAAAAAATACCGGGGCGAGAACCATCAGGCGAAGGTGCAGAATAGGAACCGCCTGAGGCTGTTTTCTGGCGGTATTCTGGAACGCGCTTGACGACAACAGCGGCTTTCGGACGAACAGCAAAGACCTTGTCCATTTTGGCATCGATTTCATTGATCATGGTTTCATAATCTTTCAGGATTTGCTCACGGCCTTCATCGGTATCAGGGTATAAGAAGGCGGGATCTTCATTCAAAGCCAGCATGCGTTCACCGACAGTGCCTTCAGTTCGGCCCTGTTCGTTCAAGATGGCATCCATTTCGGCGACGATGCGTTCAACTTCAGACAAGCCGACGGTGTGTAATTCTTCAGCCGTGTAATCGGTGGTGGTCATGGCTTTGATGCGGCTTTGGTAATAAGCATCGCCATCGGGTAGTTTCCAAACACCGGCTTCATCCGTGGCCACCGTTTTTAATTCATTGAACAAGTCCAAGTAGCGGTCATAAGCAGGCAGCACAATGTCGTTCATGTGTGCCACCATTTGCTCTTTCAATGCACCTTTTTCTGTGTCGCTGATTTCATTCAATGCATCGACTTTTTTATTGAAGTCTTGCACCAATGGGTGCTCGCTCATCTCAGGATCGCGCAGGTTATGCAGGTTTTCGATGATTTTAGTGATGACAAAGCGTGGCGGCAAAATGCCCATTTCATGTTCTTTTTTCACATAAGCCAAGGTGTTGTCGAATTTGTCACCGATTTGCGAGACACGTGACAGGTAATCTTCTGCATCACCAATGTCTTCCACCTCATGGGTGCTGGTCATGAAGTTGACAATGCCTTGGTAGCTGCCGCCGCGTTGGGTCACGCTGTAGCCATGGTGTTTGTATTTCAAACTCGCGAGCTCACCCTCAAGAAAAAATTTCAGGATGTCATAGGACAGGGCAGTTTGACCCTCCAAGCCTTCACGATCATAAGCGAGTAACTGCTGATAATCTTTTTGCAACAAGGCCAATTGTTTTTCTTCAGCTTCGAATGAATTGTCATCCAATTCTTCATTTTTCAATCCGATGCCTATGCTGGTCAGCGTTTCAGGGCTGTTCCAAGCAAATTCCAAAAAGATCTTGTCGTAGAAATGGTTGATTGAAAACGGTCGAAACCAAATCAAATTCACCAAAAAAACAAGCAACACCAACAAAGCAACCAGCAGGCCGCGTTTAAAAAATTTCCAAAAGGTTTTCATGATTAAAGGTTAATTTAAAAAAACTAAGACGGACTGTAGCAAAAAAAGTTACTCTGCTGTTAGCTTTCTTAAAGTGGCCAAACTGTCTTGATAGCCTTGATCAATCAATTCTGCCACTTGTTTGGTGTTGTATGGGTTAAATCGGGATAAGTCAGGTTCAATCACCAGGTCAGCCGCGTGTTTTTGCAAGGCAACGGTGTGGTTCATTGCCAGTGAAACCGTGCTGACCAACACATCGCGTAGGTTTTGGGGTTTGGCAAAAGACTTTTTGGCATGTAAATCAACGGCGATGATGCGTTCGACACCGATATCTTCCAAGGTATTCACAGGTACATTTTCCATGATGCCGCCATCGACCAACATGCGATCACCCTGGTCTACGGGTGCAAAGATGCCAGGAATACAGGTACTGGCCATCACCGCATCGGCCACTTTTCCATTGTGCAATACCACTTTTTTGCCGTTTTGGATGTCTGCAGCAACCACATACAGCGGCTTGTGGGCTTGATCAAAATGCACATCACCGAGGTGTTTTTTCAGCAACTGTTTGATTTTGCTGTTGTTCATGATGCCGTATTTTGACAATGACAAACGCGAAATGTCCAACCAATTCATGTCCAATGTGATGGATTGAATTTCTTGCCAAGGCATACCAAAAGCATACAAAGCGCCGACCAAAGCGCCGATGCTGGTGCCTGCCACCACATCCACTTCAACCTGACATTCTTCCAATGCACGCAGGACGCCAATGTGTGCCGCGCCCAAGACGGCTCCGCCACCCAAGGCCAATCCGAGTTTTTTATTGAGGTTCGATGTTTCAGACATTTGGACACTCATTTGACATACAATAAAAGATTGAATTTTATACCAAACTTCTAAATGAGCTACAACATCAAACACAAAGTGGGCATCAAAACCACGGCTGGGGACATTTACCAAGCACTGACCACCAATGAAGGTCTGGCTTCATGGTGGACCGATGACGTTACTGGGGCAGGTGATGTGGGCGCTGTGATCGCCTTTCGATTCAACGGTGGCGGCCCAGATTTCAAAGTCGAAAGCCTGGCCGAAAACAAACAGGTCATTTGGGCGCACCATGGCAACATGCCTGAAGCTTGGGTAGGCACAGAAATCGTTTTTGACATCGAGCCAACCGAAAGCCAATGCTTTGTGCATTTCCAGCACAAAAACTGGCAATCAGATGATGCTTTTTTTGCCCATTGCAACACGAAATGGGGCGTGTTTTTACTCAGCTTGAAAGATTTTCTTGAAACAGGTACTGGTCGACCATTCCCCAATGACACACAAATCGATCACAGTTAGGCATTGTGAGCGAAGCGGCACTTACTGAAGGCCCCATCAAGCCACACCTGATCCGCTTGGCCATACCTGCGGCTATGGGTATGGTGTTCAATACTTTGTACAACCTGACCGACAATTGGTTTGCGGGGCAAATCTCTGATGATGCACTTGCG
>JAUIHY010000056.1 GCA_030432115.1 Gammaproteobacteria bacterium
CACATCAGGTTCCACTTTCGAAATGACATGATTTACAAAATTAACATCCGGATTGACAAACAAAGCCACCAATCGTGGCTTATGAGCACTTAAGGATTCCTTTAAGTGTTGAGACAGGGTTGCGGCATGTTCAACAGAAACATGACGCAGGCTTTTTTCCACAAACACCAAACCTATGGCGTCAACCCCCAATTGACAAGCCAATTCGACTTCGCTGGCTTGCTTCAAACCGCAGTATTTTATTTTTGTGGCCATTTCAAATCCTTGGAATATCAAAGTGATCTGGGTAGCTCACCCCTGCAAACATCAGTCCATTGGGTGCAGCAGTGATACCAGCTTGTCTGCGGTCTTTTGAGGCGATGATTTCAGGCAGCCACGTGACCGGCTTTTCACCTTTACCAATAGGAATCAATACACCCATGATGTTTCGTATCATGTGATGCAAAAAACCATTGGCTGTGACGTCAAAATGAATCAATTCACCGTCACGTGTTACTTTAGCCTCTGTAATGGTTTTGACTGGCTCTTTGGACTGACAGTGACTGGCGCGCAAGGCGGTAAAATCATGTGTTCCCATTAAATGATTGGCCGCTTGCTGCATTTTTTGCTCATCCAGCTTCGTCAATTCCCAGGTCAAATGATGCCTGTTGATGGCTGGCCTAACATCCCTATTTAAAACAGTATAACGATAAGATCGACTGGTAGCAGAAAACCTGGCATGAAAATCATCGGACACCTGCTTGACCCACAAAACCGAAATGGCCCTGTGACCTGAGGAATTGATTCCCAACAGCCATTGTCGGTTGGTTCGGCTCACTTCGGTATCAAAATGAATCACTTGATGTTTGGCACTGACGCCAGTGTCTGTGCGTCCACAGCAAATCACATGGACAGGTTCATTAGCCACTTGACTGATGGCCTGCTCCAAACAACTTTGCACTGTGTCGCCTTGTTTTTGACTTTGAAACCCCAAAAACGGTTCGCCATCATATTCAATTCCACAAGCTATGCGCATAAAAAAAGCCGGATCATAAATCCGGCTTATTATAGGTCATTGCGGCCTCAGATTACATATCATCAAGCAGCTTCTTGGCTTCTTCGATTTGTGAATCATTGCCTTCTGCCGAAACTTCTTTTAACAGGTTCTTGGCACCATCATGGTCACCCATTTCCAGATAAGCTTTGGCCAGATCCAACTTGGTATCAATCACATCGCCATCTTCTAGCATGTCATCTAAATCCAAGCCCAAATCAATGTCATCATCTGCCACTTCAGTATCCACCTCCAGTGACTCAGAAGTTTCATCCGCTATGTCCAGAACTTCATCAAAGGCCTCTTCAGCATCTTCTGAAATGTCTTCCACAGCATCCTCGGCATCTTCTACCAAGTCTTCCATTTCACCGTCTAAATCAAATTCAAAATCTTCGTCTAATGAAAAATCGGTTTCTTCTGCTGCTTCTACTGTTTCTTCAATCTTTTCAACAGCATCTTCAGCATCATCGCTTAATGACTCCAATGCATCGTCGATTTCATCACTCAGGTCTTCTGCAGCAGTTTCTGACGACTCTTCTAAGTCATCCAGTTCACTCAAGTCAAAATCAAAGTCATCTTCTGTATCATCTGAAGTATCAACCAACTGTTCATCGGTTTGCTGCTCTTCTTGGCTTGCTTCAGAATCATCATCTTCATCATCATTCAAAAAGCCATCTAAATCAAAGCCATCATCTGAGGCTTCACCTTCATCATCTGCGCTTGAATCAGTGCTGGCTTCAACTTCAGGCTCATCATCAAACCCTTTGAAAATGTCATCATCGTCGTCATCTTCACTTTCAAAGTCGATTTTCTTATCCAAATCAGCCAACACATCATCGTCAACATCAATCGACTCAGTGACTTCTTCTTCCAAAGGATCATTCACCTTGGTGTCTTCAGTCATAACGGCTGCTGATTCTTCACTGTCTTTGTTTCTTGTTTTGATGTCATCCAAGAAACTGGTTTCTTCTGCCACATCCTTGTCTCTCGATCTAAAGAATTTTGGTACAAATATCAACACCAACAAACCGAGCAGGCCAAGGGCCAACCATTGTAAATTATCCATCACCCAATTCACCCCCTTATCAACCATAGATTCCTCTTGTTGCTGACTGCCAGAAAAACTTGGTGTTTGCTTTTTCTCTTGCGCAGGGGCTTCATTCGCTGCTGCATCATCCGCATTGTCAGCCGGCTCTTCAATGCTCACGTCTGTGATCACTGGTGCATCTTCTTCAACCATTGAGTCATCTTCAACGGCAGCTTCTTCATTTATTGATGCAACACTCGCATCATCACCCCAAACATCATCTGTTTCTACAGCCTCTTGGATGGCATCAGTAGTTTCATCCGCTGGTTCAGCCAATTGATCTTCTAAATTGGCCAAATCATCACTTTTTATTTCTAATGCGGCTTGTTGTTGCTCCACGATGCCTTCCAACTCGGACAAACGCTCTTTTAACTCTGCATTTTCAGAATCTTTGTTGTACAACTCTTCTGCCACAGCCGTTTCATTCAGGCTTTCATAACCATCACCTTCTTGACCACCATTGCTGTCTTCTTGATCCGTACTCCCAGCCAATTCAACACCATAGTCTATACTATCGTCACTGGTCTCTACCGGTGCTTCATAAGCAGGTTCAGTGGTTTGGAAACTCGAGTAACTGTCTTCAACTCTTTGTACCGGTGCCCAAGAATCATTGTGTGATTGAACCAAATCCAAAGCTTCAGCTTGACTAATGGATTGCAATTCATTGGCCGTTGGAATCATCAAACGACTGCCTTTGATTAATTGGTTGATGTTATTATTAGAAAAAGCTTGCGGGTTGTGATTGAACAATGCCGCCATCATTTGGTTGGTGCTTAAGCTGCTGGGTTTGTTTTGATTAGCGATCGACCACAATGTGTCACCAGACATCACTTCCACTTCACTGGCGCTGGCTTGATAACTTGGCGCTGCTTCAACAGTTGATTCAACCACTTCTTCATTGCGCTCTGAATCTGCCGCAACTTCTGCTTCTGCACGGGTTTGTACCACGGGCACTTCTGCTGCTTCAGTCACCACTTCTGGTTGATTTTCAATCGGCTCAGGTGTTTGGTAAGTGCTTTCAGCCACCGGAGCTGTCGATGTGATTTGGCTGCTGCTATAAACAGGTGGGTCTAATAAAATGGTGAATTCACGGAAAATCCTGCCATTGCCCCAATTCACATCCAACAACAGGGTCACAATGGGTTCACTCACCGGTCCTGCTGAAGTCACATTAATGACCAATGGGTTATTTTCATCCAACGCCACACTGATGTTATTGGGAACAAAAGAGCGATCCAATCCCACTTTTTTATAATCAGCCGCACTGGCCAATTGAACCGTGAGGTTGGTTAAATCTTCACTGTCACCCATCATCAAATCAATGCTGGCTTGTAATGGTTGATCAAGCGCAGAATGCACTTGTATCTTGCCCATACCCAAAGATTGGGTGTCCTGAGACGCCAAGGTTAAGCCCATGACCAAGCCGAGTAAAATAGATTTTTGTTTCATAATTTTCACTGTGTGTCGTTGTGTTTAGTACAAAAGAACGCTAATAACTTTTAGATATTAACCAATTCTACATTAAATTACCAAGAAATTATCTAAAAAAAACGTGCTAACTTACTCTTTATCCAGTAATTTTATCAGCTCTTCAGCAATTTGCACGCTGTTCAAAGCCGCGCCTTTCCTGATGTTATCAGCGACAATCCACAAGTTGATACCGTGATCTATTGAAATGTCTTCACGTATCCTACCCACATAAACGGGGTCATTACCAGCACTGTGAACACTGGGTGTTGGAAACTGCATCTCTTCAGGCTGATCCATCAAAGCCACACCTGGAGATTGTTGCATCAATGCTTTGACTTCTTCGGCGGTGATTTTGGCGCTGGTTTCAATGTGTACTGCCTCAGCATGTCCATAAAAAACAGGAACACGAACACAGGTGGGATTCACCCGTACCGATCGATCACCCAAAATCTTTTGGGTTTCCCAGACCATCTTCATTTCTTCCCGGGTATAACCATTGTCTTGAAAGGCATCTATTTGCGGAATCACATTGAAGGCAATTTGTTGAGAGAAGGCATTCATCTCCAAAGGCCTGAAATTCAACAATGAGCGTGTTTGTTGAGACAATTCATCGATCCCTTTGTTGCCTGCACCTGAAACAGATTGATAGGTGGCAACATTGATGCGCTCAATACCCACTTTTTCATGAATCGGCGCCAAAGCCACCAACATTTGAATGGTAGAACAATTGGGGTTGGCAATGATGCCAGTTTGTTTGTAGTCCTTGACCGCCTCGGGGTTGACCTCCGGCACCACCAAAGGCACATCCTCTTCATTTCGAAAGTAGGATGTGTTGTCGATCATGACACAACCTGAATCCACACATCGGCCCACATATTCAGCCGAAACTGCAGCACCCGCTGAGAACAGAGCAATGTCCGCTTTGCTGAAATCAAAATTCGCCAAATCAGTGACCTGCACTTCTTTCTTATTGAAATCCACGTAATCCCCTGCACTGCGTTCGCTGGCCAGTGGGTAGATTTCATTGATGGGGAAATTTCTTGATTGCAAAATTTCCAGCATGGTTTTGCCTACGGCACCGGTGGCACCGACTACCGCCACATTGTAAGTTTTCATGATTGCTTTCCTGACTGAGTTTGGGCGTGGTGCCTCAATATATGATCCATAATAACCAATGCCATCATGGCTTCTACGATGGGCGTTGCCCTGATGCCGACACAAGGATCATGTCGGCCTTTGGTGACCACCTCGATGGGTTCACCATGAATGTTTTCACTGCGCCCCGGGATGCGCAATGATGATGTGGGCTTGAAAGCCACACTTAAGGTCACAGGCTGTCCGGTTGTGATGCCAGCCAAAATTCCCCCAGCATGGTTACTTTGGAATTCACCACCCACTATTTCATCTCGATGTACCGAACCTTTTTGAGACACCGAATCAAAACCTGCGCCGATCTCAACCCCTTTAGATGCATTGATGCTCATCATGGCCAAAGCCAATTCAGCATCCAGTTTGCCATAAACAGGTTCGCCCAAGCCCAATGGCACTCCGATGGCCTCGGCATCAATCCGTGCGCCCACGGAATCACCTGATTTTCTCAAACCATCCATAAATGCTTCTAGTTCTGGCAATTTGGCCACATCACCTGTGAAAAATGGGTTGCTGTCAATCAAAGACACGTCACCTTTTGTCAATTGAATGTCCCCGATCTGAGACAACCAAGCTTTGATTTCTACACCATGGTTTTCTTTCAACCATTTTTTGGCCAAAGCACCTGCCGCCACACGCATGGTGGTTTCTCTTGCTGATGAACGGCCACCACCTCGATAATCCCTGATACCGTATTTGTGCCAATAACTGTAATCGGCATGGCCAGGCCTAAAAGTTGTGGCAATGTCTGAGTAATCCTTGCTTCTGGCGTCTGTATTTTCAATCAGCAGTGCAATTGGATGACCTGTGGTTTTGCCTTCAAAAACACCTGATACAATTTGCACATCGTCTTTTTCTTTGCGCTGTGATGTGTGTCTTGATTGACCGGTTGCACGGCGACGCAATTCCACTTTAATTTCTTCGGCACTGATATGCATGCCCGGAGGAAAGCCATCAATCACGCAACCTATGGTGCTGCCATGTGATTCACCGAAAGAGGTGAAGACTAAATTTTTACCAAAACTATTGTGTGACATCAGATTTTAAAAATTCCTTAAAGTGGGGCCTGAATTTTATCAAATCATCCCGCGTAAAAACACAAATTCCCTGCCCATCTCCCAGGAAGTCGCCATCCTCATCACCAGCAAAGTCCAACCAAATAAATTCAACCTCAGGCAAAGCAGCGGTCAATGCTTGATCGTAAAAACCCACTTCTAAGAACAACACTCCTGTTTCTGACAGGTGATCAGCAGCTTGGCTCAATATGGCCACTGGAATTGCCAGGCCTGCTCGCTCACTGACCAATGCCATTTTGGGTTCATGATTAAATTCCTCAGGTAAAGTTTCATATTCAACTTCATCTACATATGGCGGATTGGTCAGAATCAAATCGTATGATTTTGTATTTCCCTGAAACAAATCAGCATGAAGCAATGATGTGCGATTTAATAACTGCAAAGCCTGTTGGTTTTCAGATGCCAAGGCCAAAGCCGCCTCACTTAAATCAGATAAATCGACATGACAATGTTCAAAATAATGCGCCACAGCCAAACCTATACAACCCGATCCCGTGCACAAATCCAGCACATTGCTGACCTTATCCATATCAACCCACGGTTGAAAAGCTGCATCAATCAATTGAACAAATGGCGATCGGGGCACCAAAGCCCTTTCATCGACCTTGAAAGTCAATCCAGCAAAGACAGAAAAACCCACCACATAGGCCATAGGACGTTTGTTGCTGATGCGTTCTTCAAGTAAAGCGAAGGCTTGCTGACTTTGCGCCTCAGTCGCCAGTTGCAGGCTGGCTTGGTTCAATGCATTAAAATCCATGTCCATAACTTTCATCAGCAACAGCAGCACTTCATCTTCTGCCGCAGACACACCATGCCCAAAATAAACCGCTGACTGTTGTAGCTGTTCACACAACTTGAGAAACAATTCTTTGACTGTCAATATTTCGCTCAATACAAAAAAAGGCTACAATGCCCTTTTTTTCCTTGTGGGTCAATGACTAATTGCCCTTATAAAAAAATATGCTGAAAAACTTCATTTTGATGGCACTGTCCTTGACCTTGGTGGCTTGCCAGCAACCTCCAGTCGAATACCAAAACCTGAAACTGTTCCCACAAGGCAAGTCTTTCTCAGGAATCAAGCTCACCAACCACCTCGGCCAAAGCTTTACAGAACATGACTTCAAAGACAAAACATCGGTGGTTTTCTTTGGATTCACCAATTGTCCAGACATTTGCCCAACCACTTTACAGGAATTAAAACACACCGATCAATTGATTCAAAAATCAGGTTTACCGCCTGTCAATGTGGTGTTTATATCGGTGGACCCCGACCGAGACCAAAGTGAAAACTTGAAATCCTACATAGAATATTTTAACCCAGCATTCACAGCAGCCACTGGCGATGCGGCCAATATTTTGGCACTGGCATCACAGTTGGGTGTGGCCTACCATGTCGAGGACCATGAAGCCGGTGAAGTCGTTTACGATGTAGACCACTCATCCGCTTTGTTTTTGATCAATGAACAAGGTGAACGCATTGGTATATTCCCAGCACCACATCAAGCAGCCACTTTGGCTGCTGATTTGACCTTATATATGGAGCAACAATAATGAAACTGTTTTTTCAACATGTACTGCCACACAGGTTGTTGTCTCGTTTGATGTATCATTTGATGCGCATCCGCTTTAAACCCATCAAGCATTTCACATTCAACCGCATGATCAACACCTTCGGCATCAACATGGAAGAAGCGGCCAGCGCCAACTTTGATGATTACGAACATTTCAATGCCTTTTTCACCCGGGCACTTAAACCCGGAGTCAGACCCATAGACGCCATGTCAGATAGCATCATCTCACCGGTAGATGGAGTGGTTTCACAAATGGGCCGAATCAAAGACGGTCGCATTTTTCAGGCCAAAGGACATGAGTTCACTTGTAAGGAATTATTGGCCACTGAGTTTGATGACGACTTCAGAAACGGTCAATTCATCACCATCTACTTGTCACCCAAGGATTACCACCGCATGCATGCACCCGTACAATGTGAATTAAAAGCCATGCGTCACATTCCAGGCAGGCTGTTCAGTGTGGCCGATTGGACCACTCAAAAAATTCCGCGCCTGTTCGCCAGAAATGAACGCTTAGTCAATACTTTACACACTCAAATAGGCAAAGTGGCCTATGTTTATGTGGGTGCCATTTTGGTATCGAGTATGGAAACCGTGTGTAATGGCGTCATCACACCACCTTATGCCAGCCAAGTCACAGACATCATTCCTGAAGGCAAAACACGGTATGACAAAGGAGATGAAATGGGCCGTTTTAACATGGGTTCAACAGTCATCTTACTGTTTCCTGAAAACAGCATGGCATTTGAAACTGAATTGTCAGCTGGATCTCCTCTAAAGATGGGACAACGAATGGGTACATTATTAAGTTAATTTTTTGAACCTTTTTAACAGCCACCAGTCAGACAATCATGAAAAAATTTTACTTCATCATTAGCTTGTTCGCAGCCTCGTCAATCACAGCACAAACTGAGTTGCAAGACATGCAAGATTCGGCTTTTTTACCTGAATCAAACCCTGATCACCAATTCAGCTACCAACAGCTTGATGTTCAAACATTTGATGATTATGAATCTGCAGCAAAATGGGCCGATGTGGTGGCCATTGCACAATTACACAACACCGACTACAGCAAAACGCGTGAACTGAATGCCAAAGGTCAAGCCTATTTGACGGTTCGTGTACCTTACAAAGGTGTGCGTAAAAATGAACTGCTGATTGTCAATGCCGAAGGTTTTGACACCAGTGCCTGTTATTATCCAGACAAGGAAGGCGTTGAAGGGCAGCGATTCCTGGTATTTTTAAAAGCAACCCAAGCTGAAAGTGAATATGTTGGCTTTAAACCCTTGTGCCAACAAACCATTTTACTTACTGACACTGGACAGTATGCACTGAAATACCCATTAGACAGTAAAATACCCGTCCCTGATAACTTGATTGAAGCAATCACTTACAGAGACCCTCATGCCACCCTAGATGTATCTGAATGGACGCATTTGAAACGCGAATCATTTGCCAAAGAAGAATCAATGACATTGACAGAAAAAGAAGACATGTTTCAAAAGCATTACTACCTGACTTACACCAAAGGCATCATGATGCACCACATCAGAAAACTGATGAATATTCCTGTAAAACAACGCATCACTTCTAAACAAAAATAGTTTACTTTCTCAAGAAAATTAGGTTTTTATTACTTTTGTATAGCATTGCATCATAGGTAAATTGGTCATTTTTTAACCTCCAGCACACAGTGCTCCACTCTTCCAACTACTTTTTTTCCAAATAAATTCTAATTCTGCATCAAGTACAATATAAGAAAATCACTTTATAGATGGTCTATTTTTACATTTACTATCAATACCTTAATTATCTTTCTAAATTAGAAAGAGCTAAAATGAACAATCCCTCACATTAGGTTTTTTAATCCATAGGATAATTTTTGTTTGCAATCAGCTTCCGAATATATACAATCATTGCGTCGCAAAAAAACAATAATACAAAGATGTGACACAAAGGGTCATAGACCCATAAGTTTAATAATAGAGGAGAGCTATCTAATGAAAAAATTAGATCAGGACACTTCGGTGTCAAAAAATGCATTGAAAAATGCAATCACAAAATCAATCTTAATGGCCACATTGGCGACATCTTGCCAAGTCGTTTTAGCAAATGATGGATCACGCCCAGGCGACTACTCTGGGAATGTCATTGGCTTACATTCAGAAAAAGTCATTCCTGATACTTACATCGTTGTATTAAAAGATGAGGCTGTTAGCAGACATGCAGCGGGTTTAAATGCACGCGGAATGGATGCAACTGAATTAGCAGTTCAAAACATGGCGGTTGAATTAGCCACCCGTGCTGGCGGTGAATTGGTTCGCACCTACTCACACTCCATCAAAGGATTCGTAGTCAATTCAAAATCAATCTCTGCGGTAGGAAAATTAAAAACAGATAACCGTGTTGACTTCATTGAGGCTGATCAAATTGTATCCATTGGCGCGACTCAGAACAACGCCACTTGGGGACTTGACAGACTTGATCAAAACAATTTGCCTTTAGATAACTCATACACTTACAGCACCACCGGCTCAGGTGTTAACGCATACATCGTCGATACAGGTGTTCGCATTTCGCACAATGAATTTGGTGGGCGCGGCGCTTCTGGTTACACTGCTATCAATGACGGCAATGGCACCAATGACTGTCAAGGTCACGGTACACATGTTGCCGGAACCGTAGGTTCTAGCACTTATGGTGTGGCCAAAAGCGTAAACATCCATGCTGTTCGTGTATTGGGATGTGACGGCACAGGCTCTAATTCTGGCGTAATTGCTGGTATTGATTGGGTTGCCAATAACCATGTTAAACCTGCTGTTGCTAACATGAGTTTGGGTGGTGGTGCATCTTCTGCCACAGACAATGCCGTTAACGCAGCTGTTGCACGCGGTGTGACTATGGTGGTTGCCGCCGGTAACGATAACTCAAACGCATGTAGCTATTCTCCAGCCCGTGCAGCGAATGCCATCACTGTAGGCTCTACAGCCAGCAATGATAGCCGTTCATCATTTTCTAACTACGGCACTTGTTTGGATATTTACGCACCAGGTTCATCCATTACTTCAACTTGGTCAACCAGTAACTCAGCAACTAACACAATCAGCGGCACATCAATGGCTTCACCTCATGTGGCTGGTGTTGCAGCATTGTATTTAGGTGAAAACCCAGGTGCTTCTCCTGCTCAAGTACAAGCAGCTATTGAGAATGCAGCTGTTGCTGGCATAGTAACTGATGCCAAAACAGGTTCTCCAAACTTGTTGTTGCAAAACTTTGATGCCGATGGCGGTGGCGGACCCGTTGATCCTCCTACAGGTGGTAATGAGTTAAGCAATGGCGTGGCGAAAACTGGCTTGTCAGGAGCCAGAAGCTCTGAAATGTTCTTCACCATGGAAGTACCAGCTGGCGCAACTGACTTGAATTTTGTCATGAGCGGTGGTTCAGGTGATGCTGATATGTATGTTAAATTCGGTAGCGCACCAACCACATCATCTTATGATTGTCGCCCTTACAAAAATGGTAACAACGAAACTTGTGCCGTTGATCCAGCTCAAGCAGGTACATACCATGTGATGTTACGCGGTTACAGTGCTTTCTCAGGAACTAGCTTGACTGGTAGCTTCACTGAGGACAGTGGCCCAGTAGATCCACCAGCGAGCAACTACTTTGAAAACACCAACAACGTGACCATTTCTAGTGGTGCTGCCAATACTGTCAGCTCTTACATCAATGTGACTCGCACAGGTGCATCAGGTAGCATCCGTATTAAGGCTGACATTGTTCACACATACCGTGGTGATTTAGAAGTGAAAATCTACGCACCTACTGGCGAAAGCGGCACTGTTCACGCCCGCACCAATTCTGGTGACAGTGGTGATGATTTGACTTTGGATGTAAGCTTAAATGCTGGCACCATCGAGTCTAGCGGCCAATGGCGTTTGGAAGTGATTGACCATGCCAACTATGATGGCGGTTACATCGACGCTTGGAGCATTGAATTTGAATAATCATTGATTCAAATATCAAGATCAAAAGGGAAGCTACGGCTTCCCTTTTTTAATGCCTGATGCAACTGACTTTAAAACAATTGGCCGCCAAAGCAGCTTGCTTATTTAGACATAAAAAGAGAGTAGAGACAGCCAATCCAACTTACAAAACAGTGCCACACCCATGGCCTTTATTTAAAGGACAAATGATTGCTCAGAAGCGCTACCTTGCCAATTCCATTAAAATATAAAGCCAAATCAAAAAGCCGGCATAGCCCCAGTCTTACTGCTTACCAACCAGAAGGGTCAGCTCAGGAATTTTCTTGATGCAAAATAAATAATGTGGCTGCCACTATCATAGATGAGCCCAACCAGAGGGCACCAGGTGGTACATAATGAAACACCAGCCAGCCGGCCAGCACATTGAATGGCAACTTGATCAAGTCAAAGGGCTGGACAAAAGACGCATCAGCTTTGACATAGGCTTTGGCAATTGACCATTGCGCCAATGCCACAGCCACACCCGATAACAACAACAAAGGCCACATTTGCGATGTGGGCGCGGCAAAATTGGGCACCGCTAGAAAGAAATTAAATGGCGCAATCAAAATCAACAAATAAACCACCAACGAACCTTCTGATTCAGTGTTGGCCATGGTTTTAATCATCAAGGAAGAGCCTGCCCAAAAGAAAGCCGCAGCGATTGGTAACAATGCCGCCCATTGAAAATCATCCTGCCATGGTGCCAAAATAATCAAACTGCCTATAAACCCAACCACAGTGGCTAACCATCGGGGCCAACCCACTTGCTCTTTTAACAACACAGCAGATCCCATGGTCACAAACAAAGGTGAGGTCATGATCAAAGCTATGGCCTGCCAAATCGGCACGGGGTAAGCCAAGGCCGCCATCCAAAACTGGATACCAATCACAGCCAACAACACCCTGAACACATGGGCTTTCATGCGCTGGGTTTTCAAAGCCGTCATCAAACCCGTACTGAGCAACCAGGGCAACATACACACAAAAACCCGTGGTGCATTTAGGAAAAGTGTTAAAAAAATAAGTTACTCATGAGCCATTAGGCTGTATATTTAAGGTTCCGAAATCTAAAATATATAACAACATGAGTAACTTAGAACGCAGTTATAC
>JAUIHY010000057.1 GCA_030432115.1 Gammaproteobacteria bacterium
AAAAAAAGCAAAACAACACAGAGAGAAAACGTCAACCCACAAAACTCTGTATTGTTCTGCTTTTGCTGTAGGTGCTTTATGTGTCCATATAACATTTGGAGAAAGAACCCTACCTCCCCCCGTTACGAAATTGCGAAATGAGAAAGAAATGACTTCGTAACTTAAGGATAGGTATATTTTACATAACTGTCAGCAGATGATAATATTGCGTACAAATATGTGCGCAAATTAATTTATGAACAGAGTTACCCCCCAAATCTCGCTGCAAAAAGCCTTGATACCGGTCAGCAAAATGGTCATCCAATTTGGTCTACATTGCCATGAGTTCAAACACAACATCCAAATGGCTTATATACAAGCGGCCACAGAGCTGCTGCTTGAATCTGGCATCAAGCCCACCAACCAAGCCATCGCTGTCAAAACTGGGATTGATCGGCGCTCAATAGCTGAGTTCAAAAACCAATCAAACAACACAGAAAAAGGCATGAATAAGATGGATCTGCTTTTGGAATCACTACAAAGGTTGAAAAACAAAGGCATCAATGACCTCTCCGCATCCAAATTAAACCAATTAATCGACAACATCTATGGCGGCCACATTCGCGCCAAAGCCGTGGTCACAGAGTTAATCACCCAAGAAGTGATTGAAAAACAGGACAAACACTACCACATCAACCAAGCCTTGCATCAATTACTCAGTGAACAGAAAGATTTGGCAGATGAGGTGGACATCACCACCAAAAGGCTGTTCGACACTTTTTACCTAAAAATGTATTCTCAAGCTGACCATTTGAATCTAACCTCGGTGTATTCAGGCCAGGTTCCTGACAGCAAACATGACCAACTGAATCAAGTGATTGCCGAAAAAATGCAGGCCTTTCAAGATGAAATGAAATTATTGATATCAGAACATGAAACCAATGTTAAAAGTGGCACCTTTTCTAATGTGGGTTTTGCTCAATTTCAATTTGATTCAAAAAAATAACCATAAAAGCCAGGCACTACAATTCCGTTCTGAGGCGTAACAGTTCTGGAAAAAAGGTCAATTCCAATGCTTTTTTCAAAAAGCTGACACCAGAAGAACCACCAGACCCGGTTTTGAACCCAATGATGCGTTCCACCGTTTTCATGTGTCTGAATCGCCACAATTGAAATGATTCTTCCACATCCACCAACTGCTCACAGAGTGCATAGAGTTTCCAGTGTGCATCGGTGTTTTGGTATACCAACACCAGTTGCGACATCAAAGCCTCACTGAATTGGTGCGGCTGACTGAAGTCGCGTTCAATCAAGTCCACGGGAACAGCAAAACCCTGCTTGGCCAAATACTGGATAAACACATCATAAACACTGGGGGCATGCAAGACCGCTTCTAATTGTTGGCGCGATTCAGAGCCTGCGGGAAACACTTTGGTCATTTTGCTGTTTTTGTTACCCAACAAAAACTCCACCATGCGGTATTGCACCGACTGAAAACCTGATGCATTGCCAAAAACATGTCGAAACTGCATGTACTCACTGGGGGTCAAGGTTTCCAATACCGACCATTGTTCAAACAATTGGCGCTGCACTTGTTTCACCCTGGCCAGAATTTTGGACGCTTGTCCAACATGCCCCTCGCTGATTTTTGAGATTGCCGCTTTGAGTTCATGAACAATCAACTTCAACCACAATTCAGAAGTCTGGTGCTGAATGATAAACAACATCTCATCATGGTGTGGTGGCTCACTCAAAGGTTTTTGTGCAGATAATAATGTATCCAAGCACAAGTAACCGCCATAGTTGTCGCGCTCAGAGATTGACAATTTGATGCCTTGTTCTAAATTCCTGATGTTTTTATCTGTCATGGACCCACTCTATTATCAATGCCTGAGGCTTTATTATTTTTCTTTATTAAACTATAATACTGCCGCCTTACTGCTACCTGAGTAAGCGGTAATGTCAAATTATAAAGTTTTGTCCACCATATGACCATCTTTTAACTTGGCTCATGACAAAACGCACGGCGAGCGACAACCGCCCGCCAAACCACAGTCCCAAATCCAAACCTTACGGAGAGTGAACTTGACTACTGTTGCATCTTTTGAGATCAATTATTTGCAATACCTGTCGCCAAATGGCGAATTGGTGGGTGACAAAAAGCCCAGCATTGCGACTGATTTTGAGCACTTAAAATCCATTTACGAATTGATGGTTTTAACGCGCACCTTTGACACCAAAGCGGTGGCTTTACAACGAACCGGAAAAATGGGGACCTATGCCTCATGCTTGGGTCACGAAGCCGTACACATCGGCATTGGCGCCGCCATGGAAGAGTCGGATGTCTTTGCCCCCATGTACCGCGAATATGGCGCCCAGTTTTACCGCGGCGTTAAAATGTCAGAAGTATTGAATTATTGGGGCGGTGATGAACGCGGCAGCAATTTTTCTGGCCCGCAACATGATTTTCCATGGTGTGTGCCCATCGCCACCCAATGCATGCACGCAGCCGGAGCGGCTTTAGCATACAAATTGCGTGGTGAAAAACGTGCGGCCGTTAGCGTCGTGGGCGATGGTGGCAGCTCTAAAGGTGACTTCTTAGAAGCCATCAACGCAGCCAGCGCTTTCCAGTTACCCATGGTTTTGATGATTGTTAACAACCAGTGGGCCATTTCTGTGCCGCGTAAAAAGCAAAGTGCTGGACGCACATTGGCACAAAAAGGTGTGGCCGGCGGCCTGCCCAGCATTCAAGTGGATGGCAACGACTACATTGCAGTTTACACCGCTGTTAAATCGGCATTAAAACGTGCCAAAGAAGGCAAAGGTGCTTCTGTCATTGAAGCCATCACTTACCGCCTCAGTGACCACACCACAGCCGATGACGCATCACGCTACCGACCTGATGATGAAGTGGAAAATGCACGCGAATTTGAACCCATTAAGCGAATGAGAAAATATTTGACCAGCCAAGGTCAATGGAATGAACAATTAGAAAACCAATTGCTTTCCACCTGCAAAGCTGAGGTGGATGAGGCCGTTGAAGAATATTTAAGTGTGCCCAAGCCTGAAGTCAGTGACATGTTTGATTATATGTATGAAGACCTGCCCCATGACTTGGAAGCACAACGCAAGTATGCAATGGATTTAGAGGAGAAGTCTAATGGCTAAAGTGACTTTGGTCGATGCCGTCACCATGGCATTGGCACACGAACTAGAAAATGACAAAGACGTTGTGATCTTAGGTGAAGACGTGGGCATCAATGGCGGCGTGTTTCGTGCCACCAACGGTTTGGCTCAAAGGTTCGGTGAGGACCGTGTGATTGACACACCTTTGGCCGAAGCCATGATTGCTGGTTTAACCGTCGGCATGGCTACCCAAGGCATGAAACCTGTGGCTGAGGCTCAGTTCATGGGCTTTATTTTCCCCATGTTTGAACAAATTGTTTGTCATGCCGCCCGTTTCAGAAACAGAACCCGTGGCAGATTGACCTGTCCTCTGGTGATTCGCGCACCCTATGGCGGCGGAATTCATGCACCTGAGCACCATTCAGAAAGCATTGAAGCCATGTTTGCTCACACGCCTGGTTTGCGTGTGGTGATCCCCTCTTCACCCAGCCGTGCCTATGGTTTGCTATTGGCAGCAATCAGAAACCCAGACCCTGTGCTGTTTTTTGAACCCAAACGCGTTTACCACTTGAACAAAGAAGAAGTGGAAGATGATGGCGAAGAGTACCCATTGGACATGTGTTTTGTTGACCGTGAAGGCACAGACGTGACTCTGGTGACCTGGGGCGCAATGATGAAAGAAACCATAGAAGCTGCGGATAAATTGGCCACTGAAGGCATCTCAGCTGAAGTGATTGACGTCGCCACCATCAGTCCATTGGACATGGAAACCATCCATGAATCAGTGGCCAAAACAGGTCGATGTGTGATCATTCAAGAAGCCGCCAAACATTGTAGCGTTTCTTCAGAAATCGCTGCCAATTTGGCTGACCAAGGTTTGTATGATTTATTGGCACCTGTTAAGCGTGTGACCGGTTATGATACCGTGATGCCATTGTTTAAAATGGAGAAAAAATACATGCCTACAGCAGACAGAATTATTGAAAAAGTACGTAAAGTGATGGAGGTATCATGAGCATTTTTAAATTACCCGATTTAGGTGAAGGTTTACCAGATGCTGAAATCGTAGAATGGCATGTCAAAGTGGGTGACACAGTAGAAGTGGACCAACCCATGGTATCTATGGAAACCGCCAAAGCCGTTGTGGACGTTCCTGTACCCACAGCTGGCGTGGTAGCCAAATTGTATGGTGAACCTGGTGATGTGATTGATACAGGTGCACCTTTGATTGAATTTTCAAACGATGGCGCGCCAGCTGTCAGCGAAGACACACCGGCTCAATTGCGTGAAGAAGCCCAGCAAGTATTGAATGAATTGAATGATGCGCCAGAGGCCCAAGAAAGCGCCAGTGATGAACCAGTAGGCACTGTGGTTGGCCAGATGGAAACGTCCAATACCGTCATCAACAACATGCAAGAATTTGGTGGCAAGAAAGCCGCTCCTGCTGTACGTGCATTGGCCAAAAAACTGAAAGTCGATTTGAATTTAGTGGAAGCCACAGGCGCAGGCGGCGTGATTCGTCCAAGCGATGTGAAAAAAGCCGCAGCCAACCCTCCTGCTGCTGCAGCAAAGCCTGCAACACCACCACCGGCTACAACACCGCCACCAGCGCCTGCAGTTTCAGCCTCACCAGCACCCGCTGCCAAACCTGTGATGCCAACCGTAGCCACAGGTGAGTGGCAACAGGTCAAAGGTTCTCGCAGAACCATGGCTCGAGTGATGCAAACAGCCCATGCCAACATCGTTCCAACAACCATCATGGACGATGCCGACATTCACGCATGGCAAGCCGGCCAAGACATCACAGGACGCTTGATCCGTTCTTTGGTGGTTGCAGCGGCCGCAGAACCTGCTTTGAATGCTTGGTTTGATGGTGAAAAGTTAGCCAGACGCATCATTGGCCATGTTGATATTGGTATCGCAGTTGACACAGAGGACGGTTTATTCGTCCCCACCATGCGCAATTGTGAGTCTTTAACACCCGAACAAATTCGTGGTGAGATGAATGTGATAAAGAACCAAGTAAAATCGCGCAGCATTCCACCTGAAGCCATGAAAGACTACACCATCATGCTGTCTAATTTTGGTGTTTATGCCGGTCGTTATGCAACACCAGTGATCACACCACCCTGTGTTTCCATCATTGCCGCAGGTAAATTGCGTCATGAAGTGGTGCCAGTTTTGGGTGGTATGGAAGCACACAGAACCATTCCTTTGTCACTGACATTCGATCACCGTGCTGTTACAGGTGGCGAAGCTGCCAGATTCTTGGCGGCCATGATCAAAGACTTGAACCTGCCAAACTGACCGGTTTCAGCGTCATTACTAAGCGCTCAATGAAAATTGAGCGCTTTTTTTTGCAATAAATTTTCATCTGAGTGGTCTTTTCATTGAATTCCGCGATAAAAAGTTAACTGACTTTTTACAAAGAATATGCCAATATATTGTATCGAATCGCACCCAATCTGCGATTTGATATAAATTTAATAACATTCCTTCGGAGGGAAAACAATGAAAGACATGAAAATTAAACCAGTAACTGCTGCCATTGCGGCTGCTGTCACTTTAGTTGGTTCAGCTTCTATGATGAATGATACCAATCCTTTTGGTCAAAACGACTTGGCCCAAGGCTATGAAAATGCTGAAGGCCATGCCATTGCCAAATTTGATGGCAAAGATGGCGAAGGTAAATGTGGTGAAGGCAAATGCGGTGAGAAAAAAGCAGATGCCAAAAAAGCCGAAGGTAAGTGCGGTGAAGGTAAATGTGGCGAAGGTCATAAAAAAGCCGAAGGCAAATGCGGTGAAGGCAAATGTGGCGAAGACAAAAAAGCCGAGGGCAAATGCGGTGAAGGCAAATGTGGCGGCGACAAAAAAGCCGAAGGCAAATGCGGTGAAGGCAAATGTGGCGGCGATAAAAAAGCCGAAGGCAAATGTGGCGCTGACCACAAAAAAGATGCCGAAGGCAAATGTGGTGAGCAAGCATAATTAATATGCGCAACACCACCGCAACAATATCAGCCCTTGAAGGTGCTGGTATCGGTTTGAGACGGGGTCTGGTGGCCCCGTTTCAAGCACATGGTCAACTGCACCCTGTCCAATTCATGGAAGTTGCCCCTGAAAATTGGATCACGGTTGGGGGCCAATCCAAAAAAGATTTTATGGATTTTGCCTCAAAATACCCCATGGTTTTGCACGGTTTGTCATTGTCCATTGGTGGGCCAGATGCCTTGAATGAAACCTTGGTTAAAAGCATTAAGCAATTCAAATCTGACATCCAATCACCTATATATTCAGAGCACCTGTCCTATTGTACAGACGGTGGACAGCTTTATGATTTGATGCCCATGCCATTCACCGAAGCTGCTGCCAAACATGTGGCCGACCGAGTTCAGCGTGTACAAGACATTTTGGGTGAGCGCATGGCATTGGAAAATGTGTCCTATTATCTGACACAGCCTGGTGCTGAAATGAGTGAATCAGAATTCATTAATTTGGTGATTGAAAAAGCAGATTGTCTGCTTCATTTGGATGTCAATAACATCTATGTCAACAGCATCAACCATGGCTATGACGCCATAAAATTTTTAGACCAATTGCCACATGAAAAAATCGCTTACATTCACATCGCCGGACATTTTGATGAGGCCGATGACTTAAAAGTGGACACCCATGGCGCGCAGGTGATTGAGTCAGTCTGGAATCTACTGCAACACACCTACCAAAATTACGGTGTTTTTCCTACATTGTTGGAGCGAGATTTTAATTTTCCACCGGTTTCGGAATTGTTAAATGAAGTCAATCGCATCAGTGAAATGCAGCAACAACATCAACACCAAACCCAGCATGCCATCCTTTAAACAAACGCAACTGGATTTTGCTGCTCATTTGCGCAATCCTGACAAGTATGCCGCGCCCAAACAGTCTGAAGACCGAAGGTTGGCAGTGTACCGAAATTTATTCTTCAACAGCATTTCAAGCCTACTTGCCGGCACATTCCCAGTATTGAACACCTTGTTAAGCCCCAAAGGCTGGGATGCCATGGTTCGTGACTTTTACCAGTCTCAGCACAACAAAACCCCACATTTCCCAGAAATTCCACGCGAATTTGTAGATTATTTGTCACAAAAAGCCAGTGATCCAGACAAACCATTTATTTATGAATTGGCTCATTATGAGTGGTTGGAATTACATTTAGACAAGCATTTGCATGAAGTGGTTTTTGAGCCTGCTGTTGATCAAGGACACATCTTGAAGCGTGTTCCTCAGCTGAATAAGGTTTCTTCCTTACAAGCATATCACTACCCTGTTCACCAAATTTCACGCAACCACCAACCCGAAAAGCCTTTAGAACAAGCGGTGTTTTTGTTGCTGTGGCGAAACAGCAAATACCAAATCAAATTCACAGAGCTCAATGCTTTTTCTGCTTTGTTGTGGGAAACCATTCAATCAAATCAAAACCAAAGCAGCGAGCAGATACTGATCCACTTGGCAGAAAATACTCAAGTGGACAACCCATCACAGTTTTTGGCTTTTGGCAGCGACACCCTGCACAAATGGCATCAACAAGGCATCATCAGCGCATTCAGGACCACATCATGAGTACATTCAACACAATTCAAAATTTGGCGCAAGCAAAAATGGCACGCCTTAACTCCGCTGGCCAATGGTTGCCGCCCTTGTTTCTTCGTTTGATCCTGTTTTGGGAATTTTGGGAATCTGGCGTTGAAAAATTCAGAGGTGACAATTGGTTCAGTCACATCAAAGACAATTTCCCCTTCCCCTTCAACCACATTGACACCGACATATCATGGTTTATGGCCACCTGGGGAGAAATGGTATTTGCAGTGTTATTGCTGCTTGGCTTGAGCACCCGTTTTGCTGCATTTTCATTGATCATCATCACCTCTGTCGCGACCGCTGCCGTCCACTGGCCAGCGGATTATGCTTCATTGTCTGAATTGTGGCAAGGCTATGCCATCAGTGACAATGGTTTTGGAAATTTCAAACTGCCTTTGCTGTTTATTGTTATGTTGATGCCACTGTTATTCAATGGAGGCGGCAAATTCAGTTTGGATCATTTGATTGCCAATCTTTTACACGCCAATGAGTATGGCCGCAGTCAATCTGACTTCATTTCCAAGGGCATGGCATTGGCCATCATCGGCATCACATTGTATTTTGTTATGCCTTCTTTGGGGTTGGCTATGATGATTGTTGGCTTAGCATTGGCCATATTGGATGGATTCATCACACCTTCTGCATAAATATCACAAAAAAAGGGGTCATTATTATAAAAATATTGGCCCCTTTAACCACATTGACATATTTTTCATTGTAAAATCTTTCGTCCGATTTTCCCCTTATAAAAAACAATGAAGAAATATGCACAACATTTGGCCTTTCTTACCGCAGCAACGGCCACAATCAACTCACAAGCCGGAACGATAGATCAAGCCGACTTACTCATCACTGAGATAGTTACCACACCTACAGCGGGTGAATTTATTGAAATCCATAACAAAGGCGCCAACACCATTGATTTAAGTGATGTTTACCTCACCGATGCCACTTATTCCAACGGTAACACTTACTATTACCAATTGGTTTCCGGCGGTGGCGGCGGTGGCGGGTTTGCTGACTTTTATGCCCGTTTTCCAGACGGTGCCAGCATTGCACCTGGTGCTTATCAAACTGTCGCCTTAAATGGGGCCATTGACTTTAATGGTGTATATGGCATTGATCCCACATATGAAATTGCTGACAGCAATGCAGTTCCCGATATGCGTGAAGCCCGATCAGGCTCAATTGATGGACTCGAAAGCGGCCTGTCTGGCGGAGAAGTGGCCGTTTTGGTCTATTGGAATGGTTCAACAGACTTTATGCTGGACATAGACTATGTGCTTTGGGGTGATAAAGTAGAAGCGATTGATAAAACCGGTGTCTCCATTGATGGTCCTGATCCAGACTCTGACACCTACACTTATCAGGATGATACAGCCATTGCCAATCAATCTGTCATTGCATCATCACAACATGCTGGTGGAAACTCATGGCAACGCAGCAACATGAATGAAGGCGCCGAAATCACCACAGGCGGTAACGGCATCACTGGCAGCGATGAAACTTCTGAAGATTTGAACAACACTTTTTTCGAAGCCACACCAACACCCAATGCAGCAGCTGGAAACCCACCTGCCCCACAAATCATCATCAATGAATTAGACGCCGTAGGCACAACTGAATTCATCGAATTAAAAGGCGCTCCCAACAGCAGCACTGACAATGTCACATTGGTGATGTATGACGGTGACAGCAACCAAGTATCGGATGCCTACGATTTATCTGGCAACACTTTTTCCACAGAAGGTTATTTCTTGATTGGTGATGCCAGCTTAACACCTGAGTATGCTTTGCCTCAAAACAGCTTGGCAGACGGCGCCGATGCCGTGGCCATTTATTATGCTGATGTGGTTAATTTCCCAATAGGTGCAGCTATTTCAACCACAGACATTTTAGATGCTGTGGTTTATGATTCTGGCCAAGCTGATGATGCCGAATTGTTGGCTTTGATGAATGCGGGTCAAGCACAGGTCAACGAAGACGCCAACGGTAATGCAGCAACTGAATCATTGGCACGTTGTCCAAACGGTTCTGGTGGCTCATTGAACAGCATCACTTATCAATCAGTGACTCCAACGCCTGGTTTGACCAACAGTTTATGCCCCATTGGTGATTATTACGCCACAGCTGATGACAGCAATGCCACCACATTGAGGAACTCATTGCATGAAATCATTGATGACCACGTATCTGCAAACTACACCAGTGGCCCCGCGTCATACAACACCTGGGACATGTTATCAGATGCCGACCAAGACCCGGTTGATCCCAGCAAAGTATGGATGGTCTATAAAAACAACTCATACACATACAATGGCGGTGGCCAACAAGCCTACAACAGAGAACACACTTGGCCCCAATCGTACGGATTCAGCTCAGGCAGCTTAGGAGATAACAACACTGCAAGAACTGACGGTCACCATTTGATGATGTCTGATGTCACTTATAATGGCAACCGAGGCAACCTGTATTTTGATGATTGTGACAGCGGTTGTACAGAAGATGTAACCACAGCCAACCATGGCCAAGGCGGCCAAAGCATTGCCAATAAACGTGACGCTAATTCCTATGAAGTCTGGGATTTCAGAAAAGGCGATATTGCCAGAGCCATGTTCTATATGGACGTACGTTATTCAGGTGATGTTTCTGGTGAGGTAGATTTGCAACTGACCGACAATGCCAGCCTGATCAACACCAATGACCCTTATATGGGCTTGTTGTCTGTTTTACTTGACTGGCATGAAGCTGACCCTGTTGATGACCATGAGCGCACGCGTCATGAACGCATTTATTTGTACCAAGAAAACAGAAACCCATTCATTGATCACCCTGAGTGGGTTGAATGTATCTTTGTCAACGGTGGTGAATGCGGCACTGAAACCAATGATTTGATTTTTGCCAACGGTTTTGAACAACAATAATTATGCTGAACGATTTAAAAGGGTGGTGATGAACCACCCTTTTTTTTTGCCTTGCGACCCACCCCGCTGTCAATTTGCTTCGCAATAAATTACAATCAAGCTTTCACTTTTAAAGCACACATGCCCAGCATCAAAGACCGATTCCGAGGATTTTTACCAGTAGTTGTAGACGTAGAAACTGGTGGTTTTAATAACCAAACTGATGCTTTGCTTGAAATAGCAGCGGTCATCATTGACATGGATGAATACGGCAATTTTGTCAAAGGTGAATCAATCAACGCCTATGTTGAACCTTTTGAAGGGGCCAACATCGACCCCAAATCGCTAGAAGTCACAGGCATTGACTTAAACCACCCTTTGCGCATGGCGTTGAGTGAAAATGCCGCCTTGGGAAAAATATTCACCCCCATCCGCAAAGCCATTAAAGAAACAGGCTGTACTCGAGCCATTTTGGTGGGTCACAATGCCCATTTTGATTTGGGGTTTGTGCATGCAGCAGCAAATAGGGCCGGCATCAAACGCAATCCTTTTCACCCTTTCAGTTGTTTTGACACGGTGACATTATCAGCCTTGACATATGGCCAAACGGTTTTGGCCCGTGCCATCAAGGAAGCAGGTATTGAATGGCAATCAGACCAAGCCCATTCGGCGCTTTATGACACTGAAAAAACCGCTGAATTGTTTTGTGCCATCCTTAACAAAGCCAATCGGCAAGGCATGTATTAAATCCGGTAAACACCGGGTTTATTCAAATACGGCTCCATCTTTTCCAAATAATAGCCTTCCACATGCTGCCTTTGGATTTTAAGTGTTGGGGTTAACAAACCATTTTCAGGCGCCCAAGCATATGCAGACATAAAGACATGGCTGGGCTTTTCATGGGCTTCTAATGTGGTTTGTAAATCCGTCAACAGGTCCATGCATTTTCTTTCAAAATCGATTGAATTTAGACACTCTTCTGCCACAGACACCACCAAAACCGGCTGACCCAACCCTGATCCCATCAAAACCACATGCTCAGCAGCCAAACGGCTCAACACCTGTGCTTCAATCGGAATGGGTGCCACATACTTACCCTTGGCTGTTTTAAACAGGTCTTTGATTCGACCGCTGATAAACAAATTCCCCAAATCATCCTCGTGGCCCAAATCACCGGTGTGTAACCAACCATCCTTATCAATCACCGATTGAGTCAGCTCAGGATTTTTATAATATCCCAACATCACTGCTGGATTACGGATGCACACTTCGCCTTGAGAAGTGATTTGACATTCGCAACCGGGCAAAGGCTGCCCCACACTGCCAAACAATGTGGAATCATTGGCCGTCATGTGCGATAAGCCACTGGATTCTGTCATGCCATAGGCTTCATTTACTTTGATACCCAATTCTTGATACCATTCAAGCAATGATTTGGAAACCGGTGCAGCAGCAGATACTGCAAACCTCAAATGTGAAAACCCCAATCGACGCAAGATCAATCGTTTTAATAGTTGACCGATGACGGGTATATTAAGTTTTTTGCTGGTGGACTCAGGCCCTCCCAGTTTTTCATCTATAACCATTTTGAGTTTTTGCCAAATCCGAGGCACTCCAAAAAAAACCGTCGGTTTGGCCCGCCGCACATCATTGGCAAAATGATCTAATGACCTGACAAAAAACACCTGTGATCCTTTGTATAAAGTGACAAACTCAACACCCATACGCTCCGCAATGTGAGCCAATGGCAAGTAGGAAACATAACGATCTGATGGGCCTACTTCTACCCGTGATTTAATAAGCTTCATCACTTCATTAACAGCGCGGT
>JAUIHY010000286.1 GCA_030432115.1 Gammaproteobacteria bacterium
CCTGCATTAACAAAGCTTTGGGCTGAAACCCAAGTGGGTTGGCCGTTGGTGTCGTGAACATAGCCTGTTAAGTTAATCAAACCCCTTTCAGGACCGACTTTAACGTAATCCAAAGCCCAACCAGTTCTGGTAGAAACGTCGGCTCTGTACCAAAGGCCGTTAAAATTACTGTCTACATTAATGGCTTGTGCTGCCGAAGCGAAAAATAATCCGCCCAAAACAGCGGTTTTCATGGGTGTCATTTTCATGTCAATAACCTCAGTGATAAATAATTGAAAACGCCCATGTTAGGAATGAACTGTGTCAAATATGTGACTCATTTGTGAAGATTCTGTGACAACGATACAGTTTATTCCTTATATATATCAGGCGGTTAAAATTATTTATAAATTGTTTCAAAGGTCACTGAACTGTCATATTCGGTTCATAGAATGGCGCCATATTTCTAAAATTGAATGCACCATGACTATATTCAAAGATTCCAAAACAGCCATGAAAGTGGCCTTTTTGCCACTTATGGCAAGTGCCAGTTTGGCAATGGCTCAATCCGGTGATGAGCAGTTGATTCAAAACTTGATTGAATTGCGTGGCCAAGTTGAAGATTTGCAAGCAGAACTGCAAATCATGAAGGCCGAACACAGCCAATCAATGACTTATTTGAATACACGAAAAACTGAATTAGAAGCGAATTTGGACAGAAAAGGTTTGCAAATCAAACAGTCACAAACGGCGTTGATTAAGCTACAGGAGCAAATCAAATCACTGGGTGCCGACTCTGAACAAATGATTCCTGATGTCATGCTTTATGCCAGCAGCATCAAACAAGGCATTGCATACGGCATCCCTTTCAAGGTGTTGGAGCGCAGCTCAGTGGTTGAAGGCATAGAGCGCGATTTGGAAGGGAGGAAAATCACAGCCCAACACGCGATCAACCGTTTGTGGGCTTTCTTAGAAGATGAAATGCGATTGGCCAGAGAAAATGCCATCTATTCGCAGACCGTTGAATTGAATGGTGAGAACGTGCTTGTGGATGTGGCCAAGTTAGGCACAGTGATGATGTACTTCAAAACCCGCGATGACTTATATGGTCAGGCTGTTAGACAAGGCAATGCATGGCAGTTCCGTGTGTTTGAGGAAGCCAGCGACGCCGAAGCTGTGGCCATTTTGTTCGATTCATTGAAAAAGCAAATCAGACAAGGCCTGTTCACATTGCCTTTGGATTTAAAAACTCAAGGTTGATAGGAGATCATCATGAAAAAATTCATCATCATAATTTTGTTCGCCTTATGTGCTTCGGCTTGGGGTCAAGAAACCACGTCAGCTGCTGAAACTGAGCCAGCAACGTCCTTACCACAGCTTGATGAGGCCAAGTCACAACAAGACCTTCAGTTGGCTTATAAAAAAGAATATGCCTTTCTGAGTGGTCAGGTGGCCAACATTCAAAACCGCATCAAACAATATGGGCTTGAAGTCAAGAGTGAAAAAAGACAAATTGAATCGCAGATTTCGGCATTAGAAAACCAATTATTGAATGCAGAATCTGAAGCATCGGCATTGGAAGATGAGATATATGAAATCGAAAGAAACTCGGAATCTGCTCAAGACAACCAAGGGTTGATGGAATCGACCATTGTGCAAGCGGCTTCCACCATGACTGAGTATGGATTTGAAGGATTTGCCGATGACAATGACCTGACAGACTTGGCCAAAATGGCTCGTTTAATTGATGAAGCCAATGCTTTGATTAAAAAGCAAGCCACCATAACCAAAAGCACCGGTGAATTCTTTTTACCAAATGGTACCAAGGTTAAAGGCGACGTCCTTCAAGTAGGTCAAGTGGCCTCTTATGGTCACAGTGCACAAGGTGGTGGCGTTTTGGCACCAGCGGGTGAAAACCAATTCAAAGTCTGGGCTGACAGTGAACAAATCAGTTCTGCTGATGTGGTTGCAGGACAAGCGAATGGTATGTTGCCAATCTTTTTGTATGAGTCTTCAATCAAAGCGATAGAAGAAAAAGCCGGCAAAACGGTGTTATCAGTGATTAATTCTGGTGGGGTGATAGCTTGGATCATCACCATTCTTGGGCTGTTTGCTTTGTTGTTAATCATCATGCGGATTGGCTTTTTGAAAAGCGCCTCGGCGAGCACCGAAAAACTGTTGGCTCATGTGGTTGAAAAAATCAAAGCCGGTGATTTAAAAGCGGCCATAGCACATGCCAGTTCTAAATCCTCGTCTTCAGCACGGGTTTTGCTGTCGGCATTGCGTAATTTGAACCG
>JAUIHY010000287.1 GCA_030432115.1 Gammaproteobacteria bacterium
AAAGTGACAAACTCAACACCCATACGCTCCGCAATGTGAGCCAATGGCAAGTAGGAAACATAACGATCTGATGGGCCTACTTCTACCCGTGATTTAATAAGCTTCATCACTTCATTAACAGCGCGGTATGCCATCATCACACCTTTGGGCTCTCCTGTGGTTCCTGATGTGTACACAATGCTCATCAATTGATCAGCTGAAATTTGAGGCCGATAGTGCATAGCATCGTACTTCACCACCAAATCATCCCAATATGGCAAAGATGAAATGGGCAAATAGCAAGACATCTTCATGATGCCTTCAGGAATGGCTGACATCACATGCTCTGTATCAAATAACTTACCCACAAACACGGCTTTAACCTCCGCATGCCTTAACACATAATCGATGGTTTTTTGAGAAGCCGTGGGATAAATCGGTACTGAAACATGGCCTGCCATCATGATGGCCCAATCGGCCATCATCCAGTGTGCGCAGTTCAATGAAATGATGGCCACTTTGCTGTTCGGTGGCAAATTGGACAAATAATTAGCCACACAAGACACCTCATAGGCCACTTGCTGCCAACTGTATCTGATTTTCTTGTTGTCTATGGGCTGGTTAAGAAAAGTCACATCTGGCTGTTGTTCAGCCCAATAAAAAAGTCGATCAACGGGTGATTGAAAAGTGCTACCTGTGCTCATGAAATGATGATGCACCAAATGGCATTATTTTTCAAGACAAAGCGCGTTTGCTGTTGCATGGGCGGATGCCCAAGCCCATTGAAAATTAAATCCACCCAAGTGACCGGTCACATCCACCACTTCACCAATAAAAAATACATTCGGCTGTGTTTTAACGGCCATGGTTTTGGATGACAAGGCATCGGTATTGACACCACCCAAGGTCACTTCAGCTGTCCTATAACCTTCCGTTCCTGCAGGTTTCAACTGACAGCGGTTGATGGCATCAGCCAGAGTCAAGCACTGGGCTTTGCTTAATTGCTGCAAACTTTTATCCAACACTTCTGGGAATTGATGTTTCAACCACGCTTCAGCCAGCTTATTGGGCCACTGTTGTGTCAGCCATTGTAACAATGCCTGCTTGGAAGAAGTTTCTTTGGCCTTAATCAATGCTTCACCAACATCTACATCTGGCATCCAATCCACCCGCAATGGCTGACCTAGATCCCAATAACTAGAAATTTGTAAAACAGCGGGACCTGACAAACCGCGATGGGTAAATAAAACCTGGTGGGTAAAAGTCTGACCATTGGCTGTTAATGAGGCCAATACTGATGTTCCCGACAAAGATGCAAAAAGGTCTTTGTGCGAATCGCTGAAAATAAACGGCACCAGCCCTGCCCGCTTGGGCAAAACATCTAAACCCAGTTGTTCAGCCAATTGATAACCAAAACCTGAACCACCCATCTTTGGAATCGACAAACCACCTGTGGCCACCACCAAATTTTTGGCGCTGAAAGCAGACACATCAGTCAATAACCCGACGCCTTCATCCTGTATATCAACTGTCTGAGTTTCACATGCTGTGATGATTTTCACACCCGCTCGGTCACATTCGTCCAACAGCATATTCAAAATATCTTTAGACGATCGGTCACAAAACAACTGACCCAATTCTTTTTCATGGTAAGGAATGCCATGTTTCTCCACCATTGCAATAAAGTCCCAAACGGTGTATTGACTCATGGCAGATTTACAAAAATGCGGGTTATTCGATAGGTAATTTTCAGGCATGGCATACTGGTTAGTAAAATTGCATCGACCACCACCTGACATCAAAATTTTTTTACCAGGCTTGTTTGACTTTTCCAGAACCAAAACAGACAGGCCTTTTTGGCCCGCTTTCAAAGCACACATCAGCCCCGCAGCGCCCGCGCCCAAAACAATCACATCAAACTTCGGCATGATTCAACTCCATTTTTGGTTTCCTTTGCATCAGAATCAAGCCCAGCAACATGATCACAATGCCACACCATTCAAACCACTCAATCTCATCACCCAACACCGGCACAGAAAACAACGCCACAAAAATCACCCCAGATGAAGCCAATACCGAAGCTTCATAAGAGCGTATGGTGCGCAAAGCATAAGACCAAATGATCAATCCAAAAGACAACACCACCGAAGCATTCAAGATAATCACAAACCACTGAAATGCTGAAATAGGAATCAAAGGCAAATCGGTTGCCAAACCATACAACACCAAGGGTAAACCACCCAAGACAATGGTACTGGTGGCCAGCATGGTGCTGGATAAACCACTG